>JBDSKE010000001.1:0-13831 GCA_039917105.1 Candidatus Eiseniibacteriota bacterium
GCCGGCAAGGGTGTGCGCGTCACTTCTGAGCTTGCCGAGGCGGAGGCCTTCGTCTGCGATTGCCTGATCGAGGGCCGATTCGGGGCCGGTGGCTCGCGGGTCGTGCTCGAGGAATATCTTGAAGGTGAGGAAGTCTCGATCATGGCGGTGTGCGACGGCGAGCATTCGCTCCTGCTGCCGGCGGCTCGCGATCACAAGCGCGCATTCGATGGCGACCGGGGTGCCAACACCGGGGGCATGGGCGCGTACGCACCAAGCCCCGCGGTTTCCCCTCAACTCGAGCGTGAAGTGACCGAACAGATCGTGCAGCCGGTCTTGCAAGCGCTGGCGTCGCGAGGGACGCCTTATCGGGGGGCGCTCTATTGCGGTCTCATGCTCACGGCAGCCGGGCCGCGGGTGATCGAGTTCAACGCGCGCTTCGGCGATCCGGAAACCCAGTGTATCCTGCCGCTCGTGACCGGCTCGTTTTCGAGTCTGCTTGCCAGCGCCGCGGATGGCGCACTCGAGCCGGCCACGGTGGGCCGCACGAATACGGCCGCTGTCACGGTCGCGATCGTGGCTGACGGATATCCGGATGCAGTGGCCGAGGGCGGGGAGATCTTTGGTCTCGATGCGCTTGGCGGTTCGGGACTGCTGGTATTCCATGCCGGGGCCGCTCGCGAGGGTAGTCGGTTTCTACTGAAGGGGGGTCGGGCGGCTCATGTGGCTGCGGTGGCCGACTCCATTGATGCGGCGCGCACGCGCGTCTATCAGGGCATTGGAACTCTCTCGGGCAGTGGCTGGCGCGTGCGGCGGGATATCGGCGCGAGTGCGATGGCCCCGGCCATGAGGCCTATGCGATGAAAGCGAAACCGGCGACGGCCTTGGTGGGAATCGTGATGGGAAGCGAGTCCGACCGCAGCGTGATGGAAGAAGGTGCGAAACTACTCGCGGATTTCGGTGTGGGATCCGAGGTCGTCGTGCGCTCCGCGCACCGTACGCCCGAGGCGGCTGCCCGGTGGGCCCGGACCGCGAAGGCGCGAGGGTTGCGCGTGCTGATCGCCGGTGCGGGTGGCGCCGCGCACCTCGCCGGAGCAATGGCTGCGCATTCGCGCCTGCCGGTCCTGGGCGTTCCACTCGCGAGTTCGCCGTTGGCGGGCTTCGACGCGCTGCTGTCCACGGTTCAGATGCCTCCGGGTGTTCCCGTCGGCACACTGGGCGTGGGTAGTTGGGGGGCACGCAATGCTGCCCACCTCGCACTGCGGATCCTCGCCCTCTCGGATGCCGCGCTCGCGCGTCGCCTCGAGACCCACGCCAAACAGATGGCCGCCGCGAACTCCGGCCGTAAGCGGTAACGCCATGAACGTCCTGACGATTGACCCCGAGCATCCGGCGCGCGGCATCCTCGACCAGGCGGCCGAGGCCGTGCTGCGTGGCGGAGTGATCGCATTTCCGACTGACACCCTCTATGGGCTGGGATGCTCACTGCTCGATCCGACCGCAGTGGACATGCTCGCCCGTCTCAAGCGGCGCGATCCCTCCCATGCGGTGATCTCCCTGATCCCCGATGCTGAGCAAGCATGGGGGCTGGCCTTGGAGATCGGGCCGGTCGCAGAGCGCCTGATGCGAAGTTTCTGGCCCGGGCCGCTGTCGTTGATTTTCCTGGCCTCGGGTTATGTCCCAGCGAGCGTTCAGGGCAGTGGCGGGACGGTAGCGCTCCGATGTCCGAAGGACATCCTGTCGCATGCATTGCTGGACCGCATCGGTGGCCCCGTCGTCTCCAGCAGCGCGAACCTGTCGGGCCGTCCTCCGGCGGAGACTGCCGAGGAGGTGGTGCGAACGTTCGGGAATCAGCTCGACCTTGTGCTCGACGGCGGACCACGCCGCGGGGGAGTGCCTTCGACGCTCGTGGACGTCAGCGGCAAGCGTCCGAAGCTTCTTCGGCGCGGCGAGCTGGATGTGACGGCGCAACTCGGGGAGTTCGAGGACCTCACGGGCAAGTCCGGTTGACCGTCTGGAAGACCGCCGCCTATCCTTGACGACGAATGTCAATCCCCGACCCGGTCCTGCGCGTCCTGTTCGTCTGCACGGGAAACACTTGTCGCTCCCCGCTCGCCGTTGCGGCGCTCTGCGCCGAGCTCGGTGACGATCTCGCGCACATTCATGTGTCCTCTGCGGGGACTTCGGCGTGGGAGGGACAGCCTGTGAGCGAAGGCTCTCGTGAAGTGGCATCACGCGATGGTATCGATGTATCGGAACATGTTGCTCGCCGTGCCACTGCGCCGCTGCTTCGCACAGCGGATCTGGTTTTTGTCATGGACCCTTTGCATCGGGTCGCCCTTGAGGCATTGGGTGTTCCCGCGAACAAGGTGAAGCTGTTGAGTGAATGGCCGGAGCCGGGGGAGCCTGACCTGCCGGTTTCAGACCCATTCGGAGCTTCACTGGAAGCTTACGAGGAATGTTGGAGTCGCATCCGTCGGCATGTGCGACGGATCGCGCCGGTCATTCGCCGGGAGATGCGGGCCCGCCTGGAATCCTGATAGTCGATCACCACCCAAGAGGTGCTGTCATGCCGATGGTCAAGAGCGAGAAGATCTGGATGAATGGCCGCTTCGTGGCATGGGATGACGCACAGGTCCATGTGTTGAGTCACGCCATGCACTACGGTTCCAGCGTTTTCGAAGGAATCCGTGCCTACCGCACCCGGCAGGGCACCGCGATCCTGCGCTTGGGCGATCACATCGAGCGTCTCTTGAATTCGGCGAAGATCTATCGGATGAAGTGTGAGTACACCCATCCTCAGATCATGAAAGCCTGTGTGGACACGGTCGGGGCCAACAAGCTCGAGGAATGTTACATCCGCCCATTGATCTACCGAGGCTATGACCATGTCGGTGTCAATCCGATCGGCACTCCGGTCGAACTGGCGATCGCGGCGTATCCGTGGGGCAAATACCTTGGGCAGGACGCGATCGAAAAGGGCGTCGCGGTCAAGATCGGCACGTGGGCCCGCATGGCGCCCAACACCCTGCCTGCGATGGCCAAGGCGGGCGGAAACTACCTCAACTCCCAATTACTCAAGCTCGAGGCGGTCGAAGATGGCTACGCCGAGGCGATCGCTCTCGACACCAATGGCTATGTGAGCGAAGGCTCTGGCGAGAATCTCTTCGTGGTCGTCAAGGGTGAGATCCTCACTCCGCCCGTGCATGCGAGTATCCTCAATGGCATCACCCGGGACGCAGTGATGGTGCTGGCGCGCGAACTCGGCATCCCGATCCGCGAGGCCGTGATCCCGCGCGAACTTCTGTACATCTGCGATGAGCTGTTCTTCAGTGGCACGGCCGTCGAGGTGACGCCCATCACATCGGTCGATCGGGTGGTGGTCAAGGAAGGCGCGGTCGGCCCCATTACCCAGGCGATCCAGAAGGCCTTCTTCGGCATCGTGACGGGTGAGGTCCGCGACCGGCACGGATGGCTGACGCCGGTACCAGTGGGTGCCGCGGTCCAAGCATAAGAGGGGAGTGGCCGCACTATGAAGGTGGCGCTCGGCAGCGACCATGCGGGCTACGCACTGAAGGAATCGGTCAAGCGCGAGCTCACCGCGCTGGGTCATGAAGTGTTGGACGCAGGGACGGATTCCGCCGAGGTATCGGTGGACTACCCCGACTATTCCATCGCCGTGGGCGAGCAAGTGGCATCAGGCGTTGCGGATCGGGGCGTGGTCGTGTGTGCCACCGGTATTGGGGCAAGCATCGCCGCGAACAAGGTGATGGGAGTGCGCGCTTCGGTGGTCACGAGCGAGCTGGCCGCTCGGCTCACCCGCCAGGACAATGATTCGAATGTGCTGGCACTGGGTGCCAGGACGATCCCCAGCGTGGACGAGGCTCTGGCATGGATGCGGGTCTGGCTCGACACCCCGTTCGCCGCTGGTCGTCACGAGCGACGAGTGAACAAGATCCGTGACTTTGAAGCTCACCACATCAAGCCCTGAGGAGCGTGCCGTGTCTGCCCTGCAATCCCAGGATCCCCGCATCTTCGAAGCCATCGAATCCGAGCGGGCGAGGCAGTCGGGGCAACTCGAGTTGATCGCCTCCGAGAACTTTGTCAGTGAATCGGTGCTCGAGGCCGCCGGCTCGGTCATGACGAACAAGTACGCCGAGGGGTTGCCGCACAAGCGCTATTACGGCGGCTGCGAGTTCGTGGATGTTGCAGAGGACATGGCGCGGGACCGCCTGCTGCAACTGTTCGGTTGTGATCATGCGAACGTGCAGCCGCATTCGGGGGCCTCGGCGAACCTGGCAGCGTACCTGGCGGTCAGCGAGCCGGGCGACACATTGCTTGGAATGAGCCTGGCCCATGGTGGCCATCTCACACATGGCCACAGTGTCTCGATCACGGGCAAACTCTGGAAGGCCGTTCAGTACGGGGTCCGACCCGAGGATGGCCGTATCGACTACGACGAGGTCGAGCGTCTGGCCAAGGTGCATCGTCCCCGCATCCTGGTGGCGGGTGCCAGTGCGTATCCTCGCATCCTCGATTTCGAACGATTCGGTCGTATCGCAGACGAAGTGGGCGCAACGCTTGTGGTCGACATGGCGCACATCGCTGGTCTGGTGGCCGGTGGCGTGCATCCGAGTCCCGTGCCCCATGCGGGCGTCGTCACGACGACTACCCACAAGACATTGCGCGGTCCGCGAGGCGGCGTCATCCTGTGCCGCCACGCCCACGCCGAGAAGGTCGATAAGTCCGTGTTCCCGGGTCTGCAGGGTGGCCCCCTCATGCATGTGATCGCGGCGAAGGCGGTGGCCTTCGGCGAAGCGCTCAGGCCAGAGTTCACTCGCTACGCCGAGCGCGTCGTCGAGAACGCTGCGACTCTGGCAAGCGCACTGCTCGATGCCGGAATCGACCTGGTCTCGGACGGGACCGACAATCATCTGCTCCTGCTGGACCTGCGCCGTCGAAACCTGACGGGGAAGGTCGCGGAGGAGATGCTGCATCGTGCGCTCATGACGGTGAACAAGAATGCTGTTCCCAACGACCCGCAGAAACCATGGATCACCAGCGGCGTGCGGATCGGCACGCCCGCGCTGACCACGCGCGGGATGGGGGCTGACGAAATGCGCCTCATCGGCGGCTGGATGGCGCGGGTGCTCGACCAACCCGGCGACGAGGCCTGCCAGCGCGAGGTGGCCTCGCATGTGCGGGAACTTTCGGCGGCATTCCCGATCTTCAGTTGGCGACCGGTGCAGCGGGCGGACAGCCGAGCGTAGGGATTGCAGCCTGCCCATGCCAATGGTGCAGTTCGCGTTGTCAAAAGGGCATCCCGCTCCGGACATCTTGGCAGGTTCCGGCCTGATCCGGGGTAATTCGCCGCTGGCATCCTTCGTGCAATTCAGCTTGTCAGCGAATGCCACTTGCGCATCCTGACCCGAAGGACAGCATGCTCGACTCCTTTTCGACCCGGGTGCTCATCCGTCTCGCGCCGGTATTCGTGCCGGCCACAACACTGCACCGCCGGGCTCTGGCCGCTGCCGCGGCCGGCCTATTCGCGGACGCGGAGCGGTGTTTCGAGGCGGGCGCTGCGGGCTATCGGCGGAAGCTCGCAGTAGAACCCCTTGCTCGGCTGCGCGTCCACCAGTGCATGGTGCGCGCACGCGCCGCGGGTGACCCGAGGCGTGAAGCCGCACTCATGCTCGAGATCGTGCGCGGACTCAACCGACTGGACCGGCTTGAGGGGTTCGCCTCACCGCATGCGTTGGTCGACGCCCGCACGGTGCTCTCCGCATGGCTGGACGGCGCTGCCTTGCAAGGTGCGGACAGTTCGGCCTCGCCTGCTTGGGCACACGAGCCCATCCCCACACGGGCGGCCTGATACCGGGCGTTGTCGCGCATTCCCATTCGCACCCCGCTCAGGTTAGACTGCGCGCTCGATACGGCCGCTGGACCGGCCGCCTCTCTCGCTTCCAGGAAGGAAGGCACGATGGTCGAACCTGAAGCCGCTCGTCGAATCGAACGCGCCGGCGAGACGCTCATGCGGGTCCGTGACGAAGTGGGTCGCGCAGTGGTCGGGCAACGAGCGATGGTGGATCGCCTGCTCATCGGCCTCCTCACCGGTGGACATGTCCTGCTCGAAGGTGTTCCGGGTCTGGCCAAGACGCTTGCGGCCAAGAGCTTGGCGGATGCGCTCTCCTTGCGATTCAAGCGCATCCAGTTCACGCCTGATCTGCTGCCAGCGGACCTGACCGGCACGGTGATCTATAACCCGCGCGACGGCTCGTTCTCGGCCAAGCGTGGCCCGGTGTTCGCGAACCTCGTCTTGGCTGACGAGATCAACCGCGCTCCCGCGAAGGTCCAATCCGCATTGCTCGAAGCGATGCAGGAGCGGCAGGTCACGCTTGGCGATGAGACGATCATGCTCGAAAAACCCTTCCTCGTCCTGGCGACCCAGAACCCGATCGAGCAGGAGGGAACCTATCCGCTGCCCGAAGCCCAGAGCGATCGCTTCATGCTCAAGGTGAAGGTCGGGTATCCCGAACGCGCCGAGGAAAAGGAGATCCTGCGCCGGGCGGGACTCAGCGAGCTGCCTCCCCTGAAGCCGCAGGCAACGCGTGAACAAGTGATGGAAGCCCGCGAGGCGCTCGAAGTCGTGTACGTGGATGACAAGATCCAGGAGTATGTTCTCGATCTGGTGAGCGCGACGCGACGACCGCGTGATTTCGGTCTCGCACTCGATGGTCTCATCACCTTTGGCGCCTCGCCGCGTGCCACGTTGTTCCTGTGTCGGGCAGCGCAGGCGCACGCGCTTGTGCGTGGCAGGCCCTATGTGCTGCCGGAGGACGTCAAGGCGATCGCCCTCGACGTGCTGCGCCACCGCATCCAGGTCTCCTACGAGGCGGAAGCGGAGGGCGTGGACGGCGAGGAGGTCGCCCGGCGGATCCTGGAGCAGGTGCGCGTTCCCTGATGGATCCGATCGCGGGCCTTTTTGCGGCGACCGTGGTGGTGTTCGCTCTCACGCTGGGCGCCCTGGCATTTCGGGAGGGTCGCGGCGGGCCGCGGGAGGTTGGGCGACAACGGCGCTCCGACACCTCGGACCTGTTGCGCAAGGTCAACCGTCTCGAGATCCGCAGCCGCCACCTGGTGGAGGATCTTTTCTCGGGCAATGCCCAGAGCATGTTCAAGGGGCGGGGCGTGGAGTTCGAGGAGGTGCGCCCGTATCAACCCGGCGACGAAGTGCGCGACATCGATTGGAACGTCACTGCTCGGCTCGGGCAGCCCTATGTCAAGCGGTTCGTCGAAGAACGCGAGCTGACCGTGATGCTCGTGGTGGATATTTCGCGTTCCATGCTGTTCGGTACCCGTGGAAAGGACAAACGCGAACTGGCCGCGGAGCTATGCGCCGTGCTTGGATTCGCAGCGCTTCGTAACAATGATCGTGTCGGGCTGGTTCTTGTGGGCGGCGGCATCGAGTTGTTCGTTCCTGCCGCTCGCGGTCGCACCCACCTGCTGCGCATGTTGCGCGATGTGCTCGGTCGCGACCCTGAGGAAGGGGGCACCCGCCTTGGGGACGCTGCCCGCTTTGTCGGGCGAACGCTCAAGCGACGATCACTGGTCTTCTGGATCTCGGACTTCGAGGATCGGCTCGAGGAGCGCGACTGGCGCGTCATCACCCGTCGTCACGAGCTGTTGGCGCTGGCGCTGCGCGATCCGCGGGAGGAGTCCCTGCCGCGCGTGGGCTGGGCGATGCTTGAAGATCTGGAATCGGGTGAGCGCCACCTCGTGGACACCAGTGGGATCGATGGACAGAAGCATTATCCCGCCCGCACGCGCGAACGCCGTCGCGCCGCACAGCAGGTGCTGGCGAAGGCACGCTGTCCGCTGCTCGAGCTGAGCACTGATCCCCAGAAACCCTACCTCCCCGTGCTCATGCGGTACTTCGATGCGCGCGCGAAGCGCCGGGGTACAGCATGAGAAGCTCCCTGGGCGCGTCGCGTGGCGCAGGGCTGGCAGTGGGGGTGATGGCATTCCTGCTCGTGGGGCCGGCCATGCGTGCGGCATCCGCACCAAACGATCCACACGAGCAGGCGCACTTGCAGGCCAGCGTATCGCCATCCAGGCTCAAGCTGGGCGAGCGGGCCACCTATCGCGGACGGGTCGTGCTGCCGCAGGGAATCGGAGTGCACTTCGCACCGCCCGTGGCAGGCGGTGCCTTCAGTTGGGGCACACCGGTCGTACGTCGCGGGCCCATCACGGATCCCAAGAGTCTGGATTTCGGCAAGGACTCGGTCGTCGTCATGATCCCGATCCAAGTGTTTGAAACCGGCCCAGTACCGGTTCCCGGACTGCGCCTGCGATTGGATCGGCTGGCACCGCGCCTGCGACCGCTCGAGGGACGCTTGCCCGTCGTACAGTTGGTGGTCACCCCGGTATTGACGCCGGCGGATAGTGCTGCGCAGTTGCGTCCCGTGCGTGGCCCGCTGTTGGCACCTTGGTGGGAGCGCATCGCCTGGTCCCGGGTGATCGCCGCATTGGTGATCGTGGCTGTGGTCGTGGCGCTCATCGTGATGTGGCGCCGTCGACGTCGGCCCGCCCTGCTCGCCAAGCCTGCTCCAGCGGCACCTCGGGTCCGTCGTGACCCCGCTCAGGTGGCGCTTGCCGCGCTGGCTGCATTGCGGGCGGAACGGCTCCCGGATCGAGGGCTGTATGGGGAGCATGCGCTCCACCTGACCCGTATCCTTCGCGTTTATCTCGAAGCGACGCTCGCGACCCCCCGGCCAGGCGATACCTCGGCCGAGCTACTCGAGCGGCTTGCCTCCGCCCAACTTTCACCGGCGGAGGTGCTGCGGCTGGAAGGGCTGCTCGGATTCTGGGATCGGGTCAAGTTCGCGCGGGCGCCGATGGGCACCGATGAGGCCGTGCGCTGCGAGGATGCGGTTGAGGCGCTGCTGCGCCGAGGCGAGCGGCCGCGGGAGGTGGCGTGATCCGCTTCGAGTACCCTTGGCTGCTGCTGGTCCTGTTGCTGGTGCCCGCTTTGTGCTTCTGGCGATGGCGGCGGCCGCAGACCCAAGCCGCCGCAGTCTACTGGGCGAGTGCTCAGGGGCTGCCGGGTCAGGGTTGGCGTGCGGGTCCGTGGCTCGTGGTACGGTTGCTTCCCTGGCTTGCGCTGGTGTTGTCGCTCATTGCCCTCGCGCGGCCTCAACAGGGGCTCCAACAGAGCGAGGTGGATTCGCGCGGCGTTGATATCGCACTCGCGATCGACATCTCGCCCAGTATGCGAGCCGAGGATATGGGGGGCGGCGACCGGCTGACAGTGGCCAAGACGACCGCACGCGATTTCGTCCGGGGCCGTCCCCATGATCGCATCGGAGTGGTCGGCTTCGCAGCCACGGCGTTCACCCAATGTCCACTCACGCTCGACCACGACACGCTCCAGGAACTTCTCGAAAATCTGGATTTCGGTCTGGCCGAGGATGGGACTGCCGTCGGAATGGGACTCGCCACGGCGGTCCAACGACTGCGTGATAGCCGAACGCCCAGCAAGGTTGTGGTGCTCCTCACCGACGGTGAGAGCAATCGCGGCGCGATCGATCCACTCACCGCAGCTGATCTGGCGCGTGCGATGCATGTGAAAGTGTATACCGTCCTGGTTGGCCGACCGACCATGGTGCCGGTCCTGGTGGATGACCCATTATTGGGTCGTACCACTCAAATGACGTCGGTGGATGTGGACGAGCGGCCGCTCATCGAGATCGCGGCCCGCACCGGTGGTCGGTTCTTCCGAGCCGGCAGCGGCGGTACGCTCGGGGGCATCTACTCCGAGATCGACCGCCTGGAGCGCGCGCCCATTCGTGCGCTCGTGTATCGCGAATACCGTGACCTCGGACCATGGCTCCTGGCCGCAGCAGCTGCGGGACTCGCGCTGGCCATGTTGAGCAACGCCACTTGGGCGTTTCGCGTCCCATGAGGAGGCCCACTTGAGTTTCTCCGACCCTCGCCTGCTCTTGGGCTTGGTATTGGTGCCCATCCTGGGGATGCTGGATTGGAACGCACTCCACCGAGCCGAACGCGCTGCCGATGCGCTCGTGGGCAAGCGCGCCGAGCATCCCCTGTTGGCGCAGCGCCTGCCCGGCCAGCGATTGTTCGGATTGGTCCTGCGACTCGTCGCGCTGGCGTTGCTGGTGTTGGGAGCTGCCGGCCCGCAGTGGGGGCGCGAGACCACGCGACGCCAATCCCAGGGTTCCGACATCGTGTTCCTGGTGGATGTATCCGCCAGCATGGATGTGCGGGATGTTCCCAGTTCCCGCTTGGACGAGGCTCGCCGAGAAGCGCTCGGATTGCTCCAGCGTCTGGAAGGTAGTCGCGTCGCCGTCGTGGCGTTCGCAGGTGATGCGGTGCGGTTATGTCCGCTGACCCTGGACCAGGCCGCGACGCGGCTGGTGCTCGAAACGCTCGAGTCTGGATCCATCTCCACTCCGGGTTCCGATCTCGGCAAGGCACTCGAGGCAGGCGTGCACTCGCTCCCACCTGGGCGTCGTGACGACCAGGCCATCGTGATGTGGACGGATGGCGAGGACCTCGAGGGGCGTGCCTCCATGGCGATCGAGGGCGTCGCCAAGTCAGGCGTTCGCCTGTTCACCGTCGGCGTCGGGACCCCGGGCGGCGATGTCGTCCCCATGCTTGATGACCAAGGTCGGACGATCGACGTGAAGCGTGACGAGAATGGCGGGGTGGTTCGCAGCCGTCTCGATGAACGCCTGCTCCGCGATCTCGCGCGTCGCACCCGCGGCGCATACTTCAGTGCAACGCGGGTGGGTGGGCAACTGCCGCAACTGGTCACGGCACTTGGATCGTTGGCTCGCTCCCGGCGGGGCTCACGGATGGTGGAGCGCCCAGTCGCGCGTTTCCCGCTCTGCGCCGCGGCGGTTGCGTTGTTGTTGGTGGCCGAACTGGGAAGGTCGCGCCGGCGTCGGCTGCGGACCCAGGATCCGGAATCATTGGCCCGCGCTGAGGTTTCGCGACCGCAGGCGTCGCCCTCGGCCGCACCGAGCGCCGGGGCGGGGACCGTCGCGGCCGTAATGTTGTGCGGGCTTTTGGTGGCACCGGTGGCGAGGGCGCAGAGCTCGTGGGCCAGAGGTGACGCTGCATTCCAGAAACAACATTGGGCCGAGGCGGAATCGTTATATGCATTGCGGGCGAGGGGGCGGACCGTGCCACCGGCGGTGCGCGTGAACCTCGCCACCGCACGGGCGCGTCAGGCGAAGGCGGACACCGCCCTGGTCGACCTGTCCCACTTGAGTGCGGATCCGGGGCGCGCGGGGCGCGCCGCAGGTTATAACCTTGGCACGCTGCATGGCGAAGCCAAAGACTACGAGCGCGGGCTCACCGAGCTGCGCCGAGCGCTGGAACGTGACCCGACCGATGCCGATGCACGCTGGAACTATGAATTGCTCAAGCGAGCCCAGCGCGAGCAACAGCAAAAGCAGGACCCCAAGCAGTCACCCCAGAAGCCCGATCCCTCACCGCAACAGCCGGCCGGCGGTGGGCAGGGTCAGGGGCAACAGCCGCAACAACAAGACCCGCAAGCCGCACCGCAGGCGCCACAGCAGTCTGATGCTCCGCCACAAAGCACGCCGGGTCACGCGCAGGGAATGTCGCGCGAACAAGCGGACCGACTCCTGGGATCGTTACGCGAACTGGAACGCTCGGAACGCCAGAGGATGCGACGCGGCCCGGCGCAGCGTGAGCGCAAGGGGAAAGACTGGTGAGGCGACTCCGTTGCGCCTCCGTGCTTGTGTTCCTGCTGGCCGCAGGTCCGCTGCATGCCGCGACCCAGGTGCAGGCCCGCCTCAGCGCATCCCGGGTCGATGTGGGCGGTAGCGTGACACTGCTGGTCACGGCCACCGATGCGAGCTCGAATGTGCGCGACCCGTCCTTCGAAGTCCCGGACGGGCTCGAAGTGCTGGGGCGCGATCGATCGCAGAACTTCAGTTGGATCAATGGCCGCAGTTCGAGCGAAGTGCAGTTCAGTTTCGAGTTGGGCGCCATGCGAGCGGGTCGTTATGCGGTCGGACCGATTCGCGTGAGTATCGGTAACCAGACTTTCCTGAGTGATGCGATGCCCTTGGATGTCACGGCGCCTCGCCCACAGCGCATCGGGGGCGGTGGACGCAGTCCTGCGTCATTGTACGTCTCCATTTCACCCACGGACCCCTACGTGGGCCAACTCGTTCAGCTGCGGGTTCAGTTCGTCCAACGGGCGTCACTCGCCGAGGATTCTCAGTACCTGCCTCCGGGGACCCCTGGGTTCTGGACCGAGGCGTGGAGTGAGCCGCGCAACCGAGAAGCCAACGAGGGTGGGCGCAACGTCATCGTCATCGAGCGGGCCCAACGCATCTACCCCTTGGCAGCGGGGCGTGCCACCGTGGGTCAGGCACAGGCCCTGGTCACTCCCGCCATCGGGAGCAATCCGTATTTCGGTGGCGGGGGCATGCAGCGCCTGACCATCGCGAGTGACTCGTTCCGCGTGTCGGTGCGACCCCTGCCCGCGGGTGCGCCTGCGGGGTTCGCGGGGGCGGTTGGACGCTACGCGGCGAACTGGGTAGTCGATCGTGCGCACACGGCCGAGGACCAGGCCGTGACCGTCCATCTCGACGTGCGCGGCATTGGCGGGTTGCCGCTGTTGCAGACCCCAGTGTTCTCGCCACCGGACTTCGAGACTTTCGCCTCGACATCCGAGGACAGTTTGTCCCCCGCGGGCAGCGCATCACCCGGAAGGCGCAGTTTCGTCTGGACCCTCTTGCCCAAGCGTAGTGGCACACTCCGCATTCCGGCGCCGCCGTTCGCTTGGTTCGATCCTGAGCTCGGGTTGTATCGCCAATTGTCGACACCACCGTTGTCTCTGGAGGTGCTCTCGGCGAGTGGCGCTTCATCCAAGGACCCCTCGGCGGATCGCTTCCCATTGGCGTTCGCGGAGCATGGGGTGCATGCGGGCGGGCGCGCCGCCTGGGCATGGCTCGCTGCGATCTCAGGCATGGCTCTGGGTATCGCGATCCGACTCTGGCGTGGTGCCACGAGGCCCGATGCCCATGCTGGCGAGCGCGCCATGGCACGTGAATATCTGCGCGCGGTGGGATTTGCGAAGGGTCCGGATTTCTGGCGTGCTGCGGAGCAATCCGCAACTTGGTTGGAAGCGATGGGCAAGCCGGTATTACGCCTGCGCGAGGACATCGCCGCAGCGCGCTACGGCGGCCAGATCGCGGCAGAAGACGATATCCGTCGCCGCTTGGTCGAACGACTGGGAGAAACGGTGCAGGCAGAACCCTCGCCCACTCCGCGTCGCACCATGGCAACCGGACTGACACTTCTGTCGATGGTGGCGTTGTGGATCGCCACCCCCCAACCAGGCCCGGAACGATTCAGGCAATTGGCGACACAGGCAGATGCGCTTGCGCGCCAAGGACAAATGGCGGCGGCCGAGGCGGGCTGGCGGCGGCTCTGGGATGAAGCGCCCGGTGATGCCGCGCTCGCCGCGCGATTGGGATGGGCACGGTTGCAGGACGGTGATCTGGCAGGTGCGGTGCGCTGGACCCTGCTCGGGGCCGAAGGCGAACCGCGGGAGGCGGCGCTACGCTGGACCGAGGCCCGCGCCCGGGAGGCAGGCGGGCTCGTCGGTACGCGCGTGCCAAGTTTGCCGTTGCGTTCCCTGGAATGGGCAGTGCTGGCTTTCGCATTCGCGCTCGGCTTGGCCCTCGCATGGCCGCGACGCCTGGTGAGCGCTGTGCTGCTCTCGTTGACACTGCTGGCCGCTGTCGCCGTTCCCGTCGCACATCGTGCTGCAGCGAGCCGTCCGCTGTTC
>JBDSKE010000002.1:0-9347 GCA_039917105.1 Candidatus Eiseniibacteriota bacterium
ATGTCAGGGTGATAGCTGCTGGCCCAAAGGATGGGAGTTGCGGGGGGCAGGATAGGCTGCCCGCAGGGT
Organism: Candidatus Eiseniibacteriota bacterium; assembly: GCA_039917105.1. Taxonomy (GTDB): domain Bacteria; phylum Eisenbacteria; class RBG-16-71-46; order RBG-16-71-46; family RBG-16-71-46; genus CAIXRL01. The sequence continues at coordinate 70 of JBDSKE010000002.1, forward strand.
GGGAGTCAACCGCAGAAGGGGACTCCCCGAGTCAGTCGTGGTTGACCGCCCCGGCATGCGGTTGGGGCGCGGAGGGGTTCGCCAGCTCGCGATCGTACTCGGCCATGACCCTCTCGGTCAGGTATTTGCGAGTGGCGTCATTGATGGGGTGGGCAAGATCCTGATGCTGGCCATCAGGGCGCTTGCGACTGGGCATTGCCACGAACAGCCCAGTGTTCCCCTTGATGATCTTGAGTCCCCGCACGACGAACGAGTCGTTCAACGTGATGCTGACGAAAGCTTTCAGCTTTTCGTCGTTTCGCAGCGAAACCCTGACCTCGGTGATCTCGACCATGAAGATCTACCTCGGAGCCATCCTTGAGGGGTAGCTGGCTCATGCCGCGCCGCACCTGGCGCTAGGGGTACTGCATGTGCCCGAGCCCCGATTGCTTCCTTGCCTCGGTCCCGGATTCATGGCTGCGTTCGGAGCCGCAGACCACTTGCCCGGCTGCTCACCGCGTAAAGCGGCTCGTTGCCGGAAAAGCGATCCACGAGTTCTTGCGTACGGACGCCTTCTGGAACGAGTCCGAAGACCGCGGAACCACTCCCGGTCAGGTGAGGTTCGTGCAGGCCCGCGGCGCGCATGCGCGCGCACAGCGATTCGAAATCATCCTTTCGGGATCCCAACACTCGCTCGAACGTGTTGCCCAGGCGAAGCGCCTCCGCCACGCGAAGTCCCCCTCGCCCAAGGGTTGCGGCAAATCTGTATTCATGACGCCACTGTGTCAAGCCATTTTTCAATCCATCGATGCGGCTGAACGCCTGCGGGGTTGAGACGCGCCACACCGGCATGGCGACAATGGCCCGCAAGGGGCGCTCCAGTCGCAGGCGATGCAGGCGCTCGCCGCGCCCCCGGCCCAGCGCCGTGCCCCCGAAGAGCGCGAACGGCACATCGGAGCCCAGCTCGAGCGCCAGCGCCAACCGGTCGGCCAGCGCGAGCGTGACCCCATGCAGCGCGAGGGAGGCGATGATGGCGGCCGCTGCGTCCGCGCTGCCGCCGCCCAGGCCGGCTTCGGCCGGGATCCGCTTGATCAAACGGAAACGCGTCCCGCCCGCCAATCCCAAACGCTCGTGCACCAGGCGTGCCGCGCGCAGCACCAGGTTCTCTCCGCCTGCAGGCACCGCCCTTCTTGCAGTGCGCGGCTGACGCCCCCGCAGCGCAGCTTCCTCGTGACGCACCGCCAGCGAGAATCCCTGCCGCGTGCGCGTGGCCGATAAAGTGTCGGCCAGTGAGATGGACTGGAACACGGTCGCGATGTCGTGGAAGCCGTCCTCACGTGCCGGCCCCACCGCCAAGCCCAAATTGAGCTTCGCGCACGCGGTCACCTCGACCGAACGCACGCGTGCCCGAGTGCCCGCGGTGCTCACCGGCCGAAGTAGAGCACCCACACCGCGGTGACCAGGAACAGGATCACGGTGGCCTGGATCGGACGATCCGAGAGCAGCACCTGCGAGGGATCCTCGCTCGTCTCGGACACATTCACGAGATGCATGTAGCGGAATACGCCATAGGCCACGAACGGAACGGTGGCGAGCAGGCCTTCTCCGAACTTCATGACCGTGTCGGGCCAGATGGTGTACAGCGCATACGCCATAAGGGTTGTGGCCGCCGAGACGGACAACATGATGTCGAGCAACTCAGGCGTGTAGATCTGCAGCACCGCGCGCTGTGTGCCAGCCTGCTTGCCGGCATTGACCAGTTCGCGGCGACGCTTGGATACTCCCAGGAACAGGGCCCCGAAGAACGTGCACACCAACAACCACGGAGAAAGCTGGGTCTGGGGCGAGATGGGCCACAGGACAGCGACGCCCGCGATGGCGCGCAATACGAATCCCAGTGCGATCAACATCACATCCAGTACCACCTGATGCTTGAGCCAGTGGCTGTAGAGCAGATTGTTGAGCAGGTACACGCCCGCCACCACCATGAAACCGGTCCCCAGCCACCACGAGAGCGCGGCGACGGCGACCCATAGGATGGGCAACATCGTCCATGCCAGCGCCACTGGCAGCGCCCCGGAGGCGATCGGGCGCAGGCGCTTCTTGGGATGTTGGCGGTCGGACTCGATGTCGAGCAGATCATTGAGCAAATAGACCGAGCCCGATAGCAGCGAGAATGCCAGGAACCCGCCTGCCGCGCGTTGCAGCATGGGCCCTTCGCGCATGTGCTGGGAGAAAACCACCCCCACGAACACGAGCAGGTTCTTGGTCCACTGTTTGGGACGCAGTGCCAGCAGCGCAGCCCCGATCACGCGCGGCGGCCCTTGGCGCCGAGCTTGGTGCCCGACTTTGCTTTCGCCCGGGTGGACTTGGCGGGCCGTTGCACCTTCGCGCGCTTCGCAGCCGCCTTCGGTGCCGCCTTGGCCGCCTTCTTGGCAGGCGGCGGGAACAACGCATGCTCCACCAACTGGCATACGGTATGGCCCATGGCGACATGGCCTTCCTGGATGCGCGGCGTGGACAGGTGCGGCGTCACCAGCGCCACATCGCACAGGTCCGCGAACTCGGCGCCGCGGCCCCCGGTCATGCCGATCACCGTCATCGCCAACGAACGCGCCGCGAAGATCGCGCGCAGTACGCTCTCGGAGCGGCCACTGGTGGAGATCGCCACGAGCACATCGCCCGGCATGCCCAGGCCCTCGAGTTGGCGTGAGAAGACATGGTCGTATCCAAAGTCGTTCGCGATCGCGGTGATCGACGAAGTGTTGGTGGTGAGCGAAACCGCCGGCAGCGCGGGACGGTCCACGAAATAGCGGCCCTGGAACTCGGCGGCAAGGTGCTGCGCGTCCGCCGCGCTGCCGCCGTTGCCGCAGAAATACACCGTGCCACCATTTTCGAAACAGTGAATCAACACCTCGGCTGTGGCGGCCACCGCGCTGGCGCAATCGCGTTGGACGCGCTTGAGCGATTCGGCGGCCTCTCCCAACGCCGTGCGTGCCTCGTGCTCGTGCGGACCCGAAGTATCGTGCTTCGTCGCCATCGGTGTTCTCCCGCGTAGCATCATGCCACGCCTGACTTGAGGTAGGACGCGAGCGCATCACGCCATGCTGGCATGTTCTGCCCCGTCACATGACGGTACCAGCCATTGTGCAGGACCGAGTAGGCTGGCCGGCGCGCCGGGCGCGCCAGTTCCTCGCTCGAGAGCCGCGCGATCTTCGCCTCGATGCCCGCTTGGTGGCATATCTCGACCGCAAACTCGTGCCACGTGCACTCGCCGCTATTGGTCACATGGTAGGTGCCGTACTCGCCGCGCTCCAAGAGCTGCACCAGCGCCTGCGCCAGGTCGCCCGTCCACGTGGGGGCTCCGGTCTGGTCGTCGACCACACTGAGCGGCTCGCCCGCGCGCGCCTTGGCCAGGATGGTATCCACGAAGTTGCGCCCCCCGGCGCCGTACAGCCACTGCGTGCGCACGATGATATGCCGCATGTTCACCTCACGCGCCCCGCGTTCGCCGGCCAGCTTGGAGCGGCCATACACCGAGAGCGGACCCACGATATCGTGTTCACGCCGCGGCGCCCGCGTCGCGCCATCGAATACGTAATCCGTGGATAGCGCGATCAGCCCCGCTCCCACATCGGCCGCCGCCATGGAGGAGTTGCGTGCGCCCAGCCCATTGACCACATAAGCGCGGTCGGCATCGCTCTCACACGCGTCCACATTGGTGAACGCAGCCAGATGCACCAGCCATTGCGGCCGGAATGCCTGCGCGTGTTGGCGTACCTGCTCACAGCGCGTCACGTCGACATCGGCGTGGCGCAGCGCCAGCACCTCGTGACCGTGCGCTTCAAGCAGCGGCAGCACCGCATGCGCCAGCATGCCACCTGCACCCGTGACCATCACCTTCACGCCAACTCCACTTTGCTCGAGTCGCCCAGCATCAACCGATGCGCCCGTGGCCGCAGGTCGCTGCGCGTCACGGTCACATCGCGGCCGATCAGGCTTGATTCCACCCGCGCGCCCAGATCATGCAGGCGGCTGTTATCGAGGATGATCGAATGTTCGACTTCGCACTTGGAGAGTTCCACGCCATCGGCCAGCGCACTGAAGGGGCCGATGTAAGCATCAGAGATGCGTGCGCCGGCGCCGATCACGAGTGGGCCGCGCAGATGCGAGCGCTCCACCACCGTCCCGGCCCCGATGTGCACCGCCCCCTCGATGACGGTGGCGCTGTCGACCGTGCCCTCGATGAGTGTCTCCAGGTCGGCCAGGACGATGCGATTGGCCTCCAGCAGGTCCTCGACCCGACCGGTGTCCTTCCACCAGCCGTGAATCACGTGCGAGCGCACATTCCTGCCGGTGGTGATCAGGTGCTGGATGGCGTCGGTGATCTCGAGTTCGCCGCGCTTGCTCGGCTGGATCGCGCGCACGCTGTCGAAGATCGACGAGGTGAAGAGATACACCCCGACCAAGGCCAAGTTGCTCTTGGGCTGCTTGGGTTTCTCCTCGAGCCGCACCACGCGCTCACCCTCGAGCTCGGCGACACCGAACTCCCAGGGCCGCGTCACACTGGCCAACAGGATCTGCGCATCCGGCTTCTCGACCTCGAACTCCTGCGTGAACTGCGTGATCCCGTCCTTGATCAGATTATCGCCCAGGTACATCACGAACGAGTCACCGGCCATGAAGGCTTCCGAGATCTTGACCGCATGCCCGAGTCCGAGCGGCGCCTCTTGCTCGATGTAGGTGACCTTCAGCCCGAACTGCGAGCCATCGCCCACCGCGGCGCGGATCTCGGCCTGGCTGTTGACCAGGACCGTGACCATCTCGCCCGTCCTGTGATCGGGCTGCAGCATCTCGCGCGGATCGCTCACGACGATCCCGACCTCTTGGATACCGGCCGCCGCAATCGCCTCGAGTCCATAGAAGAGCACCGGCTTGTTCGCCACCGGGACCAACTGCTTGGCGCGCGTGTGCGTGATGGGTCGCAGCCGCGTGCCGCGACCTCCCGCCAGGACCAGTGCCTTCACTCGATCTTCCCCCTTAGGTCCGCAGCGCTTCGGCAAGGCGCTTGCGCGCTTCATCCAACGCTGCCCCGAGCTTGCTCGCGTCCTTGCCACCTGCGAGCGCCAGGTGCGGCTTGCCACCACCCGAACCACCCGTGACCTGCGCCACAGCGCGCACCAACTCGTCGGCGCGCAGCTTCTTCTCGGCCACCAAGTCATCGGTGACCGCCGCAAGGAACGTGAGCTTGCCCTCGGACTTGAGCCACAGGAGCGCCGCACCCCGCTTGAGCGACCCGCGCAGACGGTCGGCCGCTTCGCGCGCTGCGTTGGTGTCTCCGGAAGCGGTGATCTCGGCCACCACCCAGCGCCCACCCGGGGCCTGAGTGGCACTCTCGGCCAACTGGGCGAACTCGGCCTCGAGCCCCTGCTTGGCCCCTTCGGCCTGCGCCTTCTTGAGCCCCGCTAACTCGGCTTTCAGTTTCTCGATCTGCGCGGGCACGGCATCGGGGGGCGACTGCAGTACCTGCGCGGCCTGCATCAGCAAAGCCTGCTGCTCGCGGAGCCAGCGCAGCGCCTCGGTGCCGCACAGGGCTTCCAGACGCCGCACGCCGCTCGCGATCGCGGACTCGCCCACGATGGTGAACGTGCCAATATCGCCCGTCCGCTTCACGTGCGTGCCGCCGCACAGCTCGCGGCTGGGCTCGATGCCCGTGGCCTCGACCCCCGTCACGGTGACCATGCGCACCTCGGCGCCGTACTTCTCCCCGAACAATGCCATGGCGCCCGATTGTTTGGCTTGCTCGATCGGCATCAAGCGCCAGGTCACCTCCCGGTTCGCCAGCACCCAGTCGTTGACCCGCGACTCGACCGCGGCGAGTTGTTCGGGCGAGGGCGATTCGAAATGCGAGTAATCGAACCGCAATCGTTCGGGCGAGACCATCGAGCCCGCCTGATGCACGTGCGGGCCCAGCACCGTGCGGAGCGCCGCGTGCAACAAGTGCGTAGCCGTGTGGTGGCGCTCGGTCGGGGTGCGGTGCGCGGGATCCACCACCACGCCCAACGAACCCGCAGCGCCGCTCTTGAGCAGCGCCTCGCCCTCGCCGCTCACCAAGGCCACGCGATGCACGATCGCATCGTCCTCCTTGTACACCTGGGTCAGGTTCGCGCGCGCCGCGCCACCTTCGATGACGCCGCGGTCCGACACCTGGCCGCCGGACTCGGCATAGCAGGGCGTGCGGTCGAGGACCAACTCCAGTTCGTCGCCGCGTTCGCGCCAGCGCATGAGCGTCAGCCCCTGTGCACAGGTCGAGTCGTATCCGATGAACTGGGAATCCGCTCCCGTCTTGAGCACGGTCCACGGTGTGCGTTCGCCGCTTGTCTCCTTGCCGAACTTGCTCGCCGCGCGTGCGCGCCTGCGCTGCTCGTCCATGGCAAACTCGAACCCGGCCCGATCCACGGTCAATCCGCGTTCGGCGGCGATCTCCTGCGTCAACTCGATCGGGAAACCGTAAGTGTCGTGCAACTGGAACGCCTCGGCGCCGGCGATTCCCTTTCCACCCTTGGCGAGCAACTCCTCCAGTCGACCCATGCCCGCTTCGTACGTCTGCCCGAAACCCGCCTCTTCCTGTCCGAGCACGCGCAGGATGCGTTCACGATGCATCGCCAGTTCTTCATAGTGCCCACCGAACTGGGCGATCGCCTGCTCGGCCACGCGCGGCAGGAACGAGTCGTGCAGACCCAGGCTCTGGCGCGAGCGACCGCGCGTGACCGCGCGACGCAACAGACGTCGTAGCACGTAACCCGCGCCCTCGTTGCCCGGCAGCGCACCCTCGGCAATGGCGAAAGTCAGCGCGCGGACGTGGTCGGCGATGATGCGCGCATCGCGCACTGCCGCCTTGCGGTTGTCATCGCCCAGCTTGGCCTGCGACAGCACCGATTCGACCAGCGGCGCGAACAGGTCGGTCTCGAAGATGGTGTTGCGGCCCTGCATGATCAGCGCTAGCCGTTCGATGCCCATGCCCGTGTCGATGCCCGGGTTCACAAGCGGCGTCAGTGTGCCGTCCGCCTGCGCGTCGAACTGCGGGAAAACATTGTTCCAGAACTCCATGAACCTATCGCCCGGGTCGCCGGGGCGCTCGCCCCAGAATGCACCGTCGGGCAGATAGTCAGGACGTTTCTCGCCTAGATCAAAGTACAACTCGCTGCAGGGACCGCATGCGCCCGCGCCACCCGCGGGGCCCCAGAAGTTATCCGCGCGCCCCAGGGCTACGATGTGCTCGGGCGCAACGCCCAGCTTCTTCCACAACAACGCCGCCTCGTCATCGCGCGGCAGCGTGCCTTCGCCCGCGAAGATCGACGCATACACGCGATCGGGGGGCAGCCCCAGCACCTGGGTGACGAACTCCCACGCCATCGCGCAGGCTTCTTCCTTGAAGTAGGCGCCCTTTTCACGCGGCCCGAATGAGAAGTTGCCCAGCATCTCGAAGAACGTGTCGTGGCGCGGCGTGAGCCCGACATTATCGAGGTCGGTGAGCCGCAGGCACTTCTGCACAGACGTGGCGCGCGTGTATGGCACGTCGCCGGTGGCGGAGTAGTACGGCTTGAACTGCACCATGCCCGCGGTGGTGAACATGAGGGTGGGGTCGCCGTGCGGCACCAACGGCGAGGATGGCACCTCGGTGTGTCCATGCCGGATAAAGAAATCGAGAAATGCGCGGCGGAGTTCGGCGCCCGTTTTGAGCGTGACTGAACTGGACATCCGGTCTCCCGGCAGGAGTGAGGACCGCGGCGCGCCGTTGAGCGGGGCAGCCGGTCCGGTCGTGGGTCAGGTGCAGGCCCATAAAAGATAGCGGAACCGCCCCCGGCTTGCAGCGTGCGAGCAGTTCGGTGGGCCCTGGGCGCGCAGGACGCGAATCCGGCCTCGTACGACCCACTACTCCTCGGCGGTCTCCCCGTGCTCATCCTCATGCAGCGCCAGCGCCGCGCGGATCACATCGCCGGTATAGCCGCGGCGCACCAGCAACGCGTACAGCCGCTGCTGCTGTTTGCGGGGATCCAGTCTGGCGTAGCGCCGCCTCGCCTGCGCCACCAGCTTGCCCGCGATGGCCACTTCATCGATGGCCCCTTCGCGCGCTTCGATGATGCTACGGGCGGCGGTCACGGCCTCGTCGCCCACGCCGCGGCCGCGCAACTCCTGCTGCAGCCGGCGCCAGCCCGAGGGCTTGCGGCCCCAGCGGCCGGCCAGGAACGCGCGCGCGTACTCGGTGTCGTCGACCAGTCCGACCGCGACCAGCCGCTCGAGCACCTCGGCGATGGTCTCGGGCGCGAACGACTTTTCGGCCAATCGCATGGCCAGATCGCTCTGGGTGCGCCGGGTACGTTCGAGCAGCCTGAGCGCTGCCTCGCGGCAGGCGCTCGCATCGTTCGAGAGGTCGGCGGGTTGACTGGTGGTTGGGCGACGGCTTCGCACGGCTGGTGCCTCCGAAAGGGCGCGGCGTGTGCCGCGCCCCCGGGATGTGCGTGTCGATCAGCGACGGCGATCCGCCACCGCCGCCGCCTTGCTGGCTGCGGCCACGGGCGCAGCGGCGCCGTTGGTACGCAGAGCGTCGCCGTTGCTGGTGCCATTGACCACCGGCGGCGGCGTGAAGCCCGCCGAGTTGGGCATGGCGACCCTGAGGCCCAGCTGCGGCAGCAGCTTGGCTTCGATCTTGTGGCGGATGTCGTCATGCTCCTTGAGGAACATGCGCGTGTTCTCGCGGCCCTGGCCCAAGCGCTCCTCGCCGAAGGAGAACCACGTGCCGGCCTTACTGATGACGCCCTTGTCGACACCGAAGTCGATGAGTTCGCCCTCGCGCGAGATACCCTGGTTGTAGAGGATATCGAACTCGGCCTCGCGGAACGGCGCCGCGACCTTGTTCTTGACCACCTTGACCTTGGTGCGATTGCCCACCGCGGTGTCGCCCTCTTTGAGCGTCTGGATACGCCGGATGTCGAGTCGCACGGAGGCGTAGAACTTGAGCGCGCGGCCACCGGCGGTGGTCTCGGGGTTGCCGAACATGACGCCGATCTGCATGCGGATCTGGTTGATGAAGATCACGCAGGTGTTGCTCTTGTTGATCGAGCCCGTGAGCTTGCGCAGCGCCTGCGACATGAGGCGCGCCTGCAACCCGACGTGCGAATCGCCCATCTCGCCCTCGATCTCGGCCCGCGGCACCAGCGCCGCGACGGAGTCGATGACCACGATGTCGACCGCGCCCGAGCGCACCAGCGTGTCGCAGATCTCGAGCGCCTCTTCGC
>JBDSKE010000003.1:0-54251 GCA_039917105.1 Candidatus Eiseniibacteriota bacterium
AATAGTGCCCTCCAAGAAAGCGCTGTTGTGGGCCGGCCCACTGCGCCACCTGAACAAGGCGCGGGCGGCAGCCAAGCTCGCAAAGTCCAAGCATGCCAAGCCCGGCGTCACCGTCAAGAAGGCGTTCCAGGAAGCCGACGCGGCATCCAATGAGCCACGCACCTGGACCGGCCTCACCAACCCCATGTCGGCCTCGGCCACAACCGCCACGCCGGCGAACACTCGCGCGAATAATCCGGCCATCGACGTCGGGCCATCCTCAGGGCAGTCCGAAAGCAGCATCGCCGCTCTGGGCGACCAAGTCGTGGTCGCTTGGAACGATGGGGACGGCTTCGTCACCAACGGCGACACCCAAGGCTTCGCGTGGTCCGCAAATGGCGGAGCGACCTTCACCGATGGCGGCGACGTGGTACATGCTTCGCTGGCGACCTATCCGGGCTTCTCCTGGACCAGCGATCCAGTGCTTACTGTGAACGAGAAAACCGGCGAGTTCTGGTACTGCGGCCTGTTCGATTATAACAACGGTGCCAACAACGGCATCGGCGTCGCACGCGGCCGCTTCACCGCCGGAGTGTTCGCCTTCGACAGTGTGTTCGTGGTCCGCACCGCGGTGAGTGCCTCGGAGTTCCTCGACAAGCAGTGGGTCGCCGTGGACTCCCTCTCGGGCAATCTCTACGTCACGAACACCACATTCAACACGATCGACTTGATTGACTACTACCGCTCCACCAACGGTGGGCGCACTTGGACTGGTGCGGCCAAGCTGTCCTCTGCACTGGACGATGGTTTCGTGCAGGGTTCACGCGTGGCGATCGGTCCGGCCGGTGAAGTGCACGTGACCTGGTTCGCGGTCGATCAGGTGACCGACCCGGATAACTTCCGCTACCGCAAGAGCACCAACTTCGGGGTCAGCTTTGATTCCGAGGTGAATGCCGTGAAGACAATCGCCAATAACTTCGCCGGAGGCCCCGCGTTCAATCGCGAGCGCGCCTCCACATTCCCGAGTATCGCGGTCGACCGCACCACCAGCAGCACGCGTGGTCGCGTCTATCTTGGCTGGCACGAGAGCTACAACTTCTGGGACGACTTCTTCCCCGCGCCGACCGCGGGCGCAGCCAGGAGCGAAGTGGAGAGCAACAACTCCACCATCACTGCCACGCCATTCACCTTGGGCAATGTGCTTCGAGGGACGCTCGCCAAGACCCTTAACACGCTGGATACCGACTATTGGTCCGTCTCGCTCACGGCGGGCCAGAACATGTATGTCTACCTCGACTCACTCAGCGCGGGTCGTGCGTGGACCCTGCGACTGTTCGCGCCGACGCCGGATCAAACGCAACGGCTCGTCTACACGGGTCGGCCGGACAGCACGAGTGGCGCCACCACTGCGCGATTCGTGTTCACGGCGCCTACGAACGGCACCTACTACATGCGCCTGGCGCAGGTCAGCAGCCGATCCGTTTTCTACCGCGTCCGCACGATGGTGGCTTCCTCGGCCGGCGATCGCAGCCGCGACCAGCGGGATGCCTTCACGACCTACTCGGACAACGGCAGCGCTTGGACCACGCCGGTGCGTGTGAACGATGACCCGATCGGCTTCGACAACTTCCTACCCGAGGTGATCGTCGGTGGCGACGGAATCCCCTACATGCACTGGTACGACCATCGCGATGATCTCTACGGTTCACGGGCGTGGATCTACACATCACGCGCAGGGGCGTTCGGGGGCGCGTGGCAGGCCGGCACCAAGCTGGGCACCGCGCAGAGCAACTTCAGCACATCGAGCAGCAACATCGCGCCCAACCACGGTGACTACAACCATTTCGCCGCCAGTACCTCACGCGTGCACGCGTCATGGTCGGATGGTCGTGGCGCGAATGTCGATACCTGGTCCGCCGCCATGACGACGACCTGCGGGATCACTTCGGGTCCCAATGACACGACCATGGTGGCGAACTCCAACGCCGACTTCGGTTGGACGCTACGAAACGACAACGAGCTGTTCTCGGGTCTGTACTCCGTCTCGTACACAGACACACGCGGCTGGCTCACCGGCGCCCCGACACCCATCACACTGGCCGCGGAGCAGAGCTTCTTCCAGACACGCAACATCGCGGTGCCGGATACGGCCGTGTCGGGCGTGAACACGGTGTGCTTGACGCTCACCAACTCGACCGGCGCGGTGGTGAAGCAGGACTGCTTCGCGATCACGGTGCAGGGGGGTGCGCTCGCTGTGGGCGATCAACTCACCGGCTTCGCGTTGGCCCCGAGCGTACCGAATCCCGCATTCAAGCAGGCCCGCTTGGCGTTCTCGCTGCCCGTCTCGGGCCGTGTCAGCCTTGCGATATTCGACCTATCGGGCGCGCGGGTGCGGCAACTGGTGGACGGAGAGTTGGCGGCCGGTCAGCACAGCGTGGTCTGGGACGGCACGGATGCGCGTGGCCAGCGAGTCAAGTCAGGAGCCTACTTCTACCGGCTCGAGAGCAACGGCCAGACCAGGACCCAGCGCATGGTGTTCATGAAGTGACCTGGAACGATCCTGGCTCGTTGCCACAGTTGTTTCCAAGGGAACTGTAACCCGAAGCCATACAAAGCCTTGCACCAACGGCGCTCCCCGCAGGGGGGGCGCCGTTGGCTTTTGGGGCAGACGGCGAGTGAGAAATAATGCATGCAAATGAGAATTAATGCTTGCGCTCCGGGCGGCCGAATGTTCTCATTGCACGCTCTTGCATGACCATGCACCCGCTCCGGAGGCCTCCATGTCCCGCAGCCGCAGGCTCACTGTCATTGCGCACATGCTCAACGGGCGCCGCTTCTCTAATCAGGAGGAGCTGGCCACCGCGTTGACGCGCACCGGCGTCGAGGTCACGCAAGCCACTCTGTCGCGTGACCTGCGCAGCATGGGGGTATCCAAGCGCGCCGGGGGTGACGGCACCAGTTGGTATGAGTTGCCGGGGCCGCCGACCGAATCGTTGGACCGCGAGCGCCAATTGCTCGACTTGAAAGTATTCGTCAACGAGACCCGGCTGGCGCAGAACCTTGCAATCGTCAAGACCCCTCCGGGCCACGCGAGCGCGGTTGCGCGGGCGATCGACCTCACCGGATTCGAAGGGCTGATGGGGACGGTGGCCGGCGATGACACCGTGCTGTGCATTCTCGAGGACCTGTCGTTCGCCAAGAAGTTCAAGAAGCGTCTCGATGGCCTGGCCGGCAAGACGGGAGTGGGCAAATGACCACATCGATCGCACCGGCGGCAACGCCGACCTCGCGCACCTCAGGGCGTGATGCTCGAATCGCAGTGCTCGGCGCAAGCGGATACACCGGGCAGGAGTTCGTGCGTCTGGCGCTTGGCCACCCGGGACTCGAAGTGAGCGTCCTGGTTTCGCGTGAGCACGCTGGCCGGTCGGCCGGCGAGGTCATGCCCGGGCTGGATGCACGTCAGGCCAAGTTGCCCGATCCTGTCGCGCCCGATGCATTGCCCGCGCTCCTGGCCGAGGGCGTATTCGACACTCTCGTCGTTTGCCTGCCGCACGGTGCGTGGCGAGAGTTCTCGACCGAACACCCGGGCCTCGCCCAGAACACCGAGTTCATCGTCGATCTCTCCAACGACCACCGTGCTGGCGAAGAAGGCTATGTGTACGGCTTGCCCGAAGCGTTCCGGGACTCGCTGGCTGGCGCCACGCGTGTTGCCAACCCGGGCTGCTATCCCACCGCAGCCACGCTCGCGCTGCTGCCGGCGCTCGAACAGGGCTGGCTCGGCGGCCCCGTCACGATCACCGCGCTCTCGGGTGTCTCGGGGGCCGGGCGCAAGCCGGCGCTGCGCACTTCGTTCGTCGAACTGGATGGCGGGGCGGCGTTCTACAAAGTCGGCGAGGAACACCAGCATGTCCCCGAGATGGCTCGCAACATGGGTCGTCTCGCCGGTCACGATGTCGCCGTGGCATTCGCGCCGCAACTGGCGCCCATGGCGCGAGGCATCCTATTGACCGCGGTCGCGCCGCTGGCTGAGCCGCTCGATGCCCAGGCCGTTGCGGCGGCATACGCGGATCGGTATTCCGACGAGGTGTGTGTTCGCGTCCTCGAGCCTGGCGTCTGGCCCGAGACCCGCACGGTCAAGGGCTCGAATCGCTGCGATGTCGCAGTGAGCCTGGTGCATGGCGGTCGCACGCTGATCGCGACCGCCGCAATCGACAACCTGGTGAAGGGCGCTGCAGGTCAAGCGTTGCAGAACCTCAACCTGATGCTGGGCTGGCCAGAACACTGGGGCCTGCCGGTGCACGGGAACCCTTGGTGAAGCACGCGGAGCCGATGACGCAGGCCAAGCCTGTTGTGGTGAAGCTCGGTGGCCGAGCCCTGGAAGCGCCGGGAGCGCTTGCAGGGTTCGCTGCTGCGCTGGCGCACCTCTGCCGGCCGACGCTCGTCGTGCACGGCGGGGGCGCCGAGGTGACGCGCTGGTGCGAACGGCTTGGCATCGCCTCGCGATTCCATGATGGCCTGCGCGTGACCGACCCCGACACACTCGAGGTGGCAGCCGCCGTGCTCGCGGGGCTGGCCAACAAACGCTTGGTTGCCAAGCTCCGCGTGATGGGCATCGACGCTGTGGGACTGGCCGCACTCGATGGCGGCATGCTCACGGTGCAGCGCCATACGAACGCCGATGAGTTGGGCGAAGTCGGCGAGGTGGTCGGCGCCGACGCCTCGCTGCTGCAGCAACTCCTGGGAGCCGGCCGCACACCCGTCGTCGCAAGCTTGGCGTGCGACGCGACGGGCAGGTTGCTCAATGTGAACGCCGATGACGCGGCATCCGCGCTGGCCGCCGCCATCAACGCCAGCGATCTGGTGCTGCTGAGCGACACCCCCGGACTCAAGCTCGATGGCGCGGTCGTGACGCGTCTCTGCGCACACGAACTGCCGTCCACTATCGCGCGGCCCGAAGTCGGGGGCGGCATGGTTCCCAAGCTGCTTGCGGCGCAGGCCGCGCTCGCGGGCGGCGTCGCGCGCGTGCACATCACCGCTTGGGACAACGACGACACGCTGCACCGCCTGCTGTCCGGCGAAACCCACGGCACGACATTGTCCCAGGATTCCAGCGCCTCCATCGCGAGCGCGATCCCGATTCCAACAACCCCGAAGGCACCCCATGGCCAGCTCTGAAACGCTCACGCCGCAGCAATCCGTCATTCCCCCTGGCTTCGCCGCCGAGGAGCCGGGCCTGCTCGCGCCCATCTATCCGTTGCCCCGCCTCGAGCTCGTCTCCGGCCATGGCGCGCGCGTGCGCGATGCCCTCGGGCGCGAATACCTCGACTTCGTGAGCGGTATCGCCGTCAACGCCTTCGGCCACACGCCAGAGGGACTCGCCGAGACGATCTCCACGCAACTGGGCACGCTGGGCCACATCTCGAACCTGTACGCGAATCGTCCAGCGATCGAGTTGGCCAAGCTGCTGACACGGCATACCGGTTATTCGCACGCGTTCTTCTGCAACTCCGGAACCGAGGGGATCGATTCCGCGATCAAGTTCGCGCGAGCGCATGCCTTCCAACTCGGCCGCCCCGGCCGCGACATCGTCGCGTTCCAGGGGGGCTTCCACGGGCGCACGGGATTCGCTTTGTCCGCCACCTACACACCTTCCTACCGCGAGCCGTTCCTGCCGCTCATTCCAGGGGTGCGCTTCGCGCCGTACAACGATGTGGCTGCACTGGAGACCGTGCTGGATACCGAGGTATGCGCGGTGGTACTCGAACTCGTGCAGGGCGAGAGCGGCGGCGTGCCGGCAACGAGCGAGTTCCTGCAAGCACTGCTGGCGCGTAGCGCGCAAGTCGGAGCCACGCTCACCTTCGACGAGGTGCAGACCGGCATGGGTCGGACGGGCCATCTTCTGGCGCAACAACACCACGGCGTGCTGGGCGACATCACGGTGATGAGCAAAGCGCTCGGCGCTGGCCTGCCCATCGCCGCGGTGCTGCTCACGCCGGCGTTGGCGGCGACACTGGCGCCCGGCATGCATGGCTGCACTTTCGGGGGCAATCCCGTCAGCGCCGCGGCAGGGGTATGGGCGCTCGAGCGCGTGCTCGCCCAAGGCTTCCTCGAACAGGTGCGGTGTTCGGCGGAACGCCTCACCATCGGGCTCGAGGCGCTCACCAAGAAACACGCGGCGGTCCGCGAGACGCGAGGGCTTGGATTGCTGCGCGCCATTGACCTTGCGCCAGACGCGGGCTTCGACGCCCCAGCGCTGGTGGCTGCTGCGCGCGGTCAGGGCCTGCTGCTGATCCGCGGAGGGGAACGCGCGCTGCGACTGCTGCCGCCCTTGAATGTGACCGACGCTGAGATCGACGAGGCGCTGGCGAAGCTCGACGCCGCGCTCACCCAACTGACGAGCGCGAAGGGGGGTTCGCAGTGAAGCCGATCAAGAAAGCGGTGCTCGCGTACTCGGGCGGGCTCGACACCAGCATCATCGTGCCGTGGCTCAAGGAGCATTACGGCTGCGAGGTCATCTGCTACTGCTCCGATGTGGGCCAAGGCGGAATGGAACTGGATGGGCTGGAGGCCAAGGCGCGCAGGATCGGCGCCAGCGATGTGATCGTCGAGGACCTGCGTGTACCGTTCCTGCGCGACTTCGCCTTCCCGGCGTTGCGCGCGGGTGCGGTCTACGAGGGCCGTTATCTGTTGGGAACGGCGCTCGCGCGGCCGCTGATCGCCTCACGTCAGGTGTGGTGCGCCGAGCGGGTTGGCGCCGACGCACTGGCACACGGCTGCACCGGCAAGGGAAACGATCAGGTCCGCTTCGAACTCACCTATATGGCGCTGGCGCCGCATCTGGCGGTGATCGCGCCATGGCGGGAGTGGGACATCGTCTCGCGTGAGGACGCATTGGCCTACGCCGAGAAGCATCACATCCCGGTCGCACAGAAGGTCGGCGATCTGTATTCACGCGACGCGAACCTGTGGCACCTCTCGCACGAAGGCGGGCCTCTGGAGAATCCGGCCAATGCGGCGCCCGAACCCATGTTCAAGTTGACCGCTGCGCCCGAACAACATCCGGCATGGCCCGAGCGCATCACCGTGGGCTTCGAGGGTGGACGGCCGATGAGCATGAACGGCAAGGCGCTGGGCCCGGTCGAACTCGTCGAGGCCCTCAACGAGGTCGCGGGCCGCCATGGCGTGGGCCGCGCGGATCTGGTGGAAAGCCGGTTGGTGGGCATGAAGTCGCGGGGTGTCTACGAGACTCCGGGCGGTACCGTGTTGCACGAGGCGCTCGAGGACCTGTGCCGCCTGACACTGCCGCACGACCTCCTGCACACGCGCCTCGAGCTGTCGCACCGATATGCCGACCTCGTCTACAACGGATTGTGGTTCTCGCCGCTCCGGCGTGCATTGCAGTCGTTCGTGGACACCGCCATGGAAGTGGTCACGGGCGAAGTCTCGATCGAGTTGTACCGAGGCCG
The DNA here is from genome assembly GCA_039917105.1 of Candidatus Eiseniibacteriota bacterium. Classification (GTDB taxonomy): domain Bacteria; phylum Eisenbacteria; class RBG-16-71-46; order RBG-16-71-46; family RBG-16-71-46; genus CAIXRL01. The sequence continues at coordinate 7,446 of JBDSKE010000003.1, forward strand.
TGCCACCGCGGTGGCGCGCACCAGCCCGTATACGTTGTATCGCCCCGACCTGGCCTCGTTCGACATGACGGGCTACAACTCCGCACATGCCGAGGGGTTCATCCGCCTGTTCGGCCTGCCTCTGGCCACCGCGGCGCGGCGCGGACAGGCTGCCATGGTCACCCCCACGGCGACGCCGCAGGAGGTTGTGCCGCATGTCGGCTGACGAGACGGGCACGCCAGTGGCGGGCGCGGTGTGGGCCGGGCGGCTCAAGGCCGGTCTCGACCCGCGTGCCCAGAAGCTCAACGACTCGCTGCCGGTGGATGCGCGCCTATGGCCCGAGGAGATCACGCTCTCGCGTGGCTGGTCCACCACGCTCGCCGAATGCGGCGTGCTGTCCGCCACTGAGCATGACGCTTTGCTCAATGCCTGCGATTCGCTCGAGGCGGACCTCGCCTCGGGGGCAGCGAAGCTCGTCGGAGAAGACGTGCATTCCGCGGTCGAGGCCGCGCTTGAACACCGTTGCGGGGATCCCGCGCGCCGGCTGCACACGGGTCGGAGCCGGAACGACCAGGTTGCAACGCTGTTCCGCATGCACGTGATGCGCTTGGCCGAGGAAGCCATTGAAGGCGTGCGGGATCTGGAGCGCGCGCTGGTCCACCAGGCGCAGCGCTCGGGCGACCTCGCGGGCGCGGCCTACACCCACCTGCAGCCGGCGCAACCGGTGTTGTTCGCGCATTGGTGGTTGGCGCATGTGGCCGCACTCGAGCGCGACGAAGAGCGCTTCGCCGCGGCGCGGGAAGCCGCGGATCGCATGCCATTGGGCTCGGGCGCCATCGCCGGCACGCCCTTGGTGCACGACCGTTACGCGTTGGCGACCCGGCTTGGCTTCAGTCGACTGGCGGCCAACAGCATCGACGCCACCTGCGACCGCGACTTCGCGCTCGAGTACCTGCAGGCCGCCGCCATGCTGGGCTTGCACCTCTCGCGCTTGGCCGAGGATCTCGTTCTGGGCTGCTCGGCGGCATTCGGTTGGTTCCGTGCACCGGATGGCTTCAGCACCGGCTCCAGCTTGCTGCCCCAGAAGCGCAATCCCGACGTCTTCGAACTCACGCGTGGCAAGAGCGCTCGCTTGCTGGCTAACGCGCAACACCTGGCTGTGCTCCTCAAGGGCCTGCCTTCCGGTTACCAGAAGGACCTGCAGGAGGACAAGGAAGCGGTGTTCGATACCGGCGACACGCTGAGCACGTTGCTCGCGGCGCTCGCCCCGGCCGTGGCCGCGCTTGAACCCGAGCGCGATCGCATCGCCGCCACGCTCACGCCCGACCTGCTCGCGGTGGAACTCGCCGACGCGCTCGTGGAGCAGGGCGTGCCGTTCCGTGACGCGCACCGCGTCGTAGGTCAGTTGTGGGCCGTGGCGGAACAGGCCGGCGTCGCACCCTCTGCGTTGCCTGAGGCTGAACGCCTGGCATTGCACGCTTCGTTCACTGATACGCAATTGGGTGCGCTCACCGTCCAGGCATCGCTCGCGCGCCGTTCGCATGCGCCCGGCGCAGGTGCGCGCTCGGTGGCCGAGCAGTTGGCGCACGCCCAGGCGCGGCTGGGCCTGGGGCCGGGCGACCTGCTGGTTGGCGCCGAGGCGAACGATGCACCGGCTGCCACGCCGTCGGTGGCGACGAGTCCCAGCACTCGAGAAGGCACGCTCAAAGTGCTCGAGGGCGGAATCGTGGTGCGTCGTGCGCGACTTGCCGATGTGCCCGGCATCGCCGGCGTGATGGCCAGCTACGTGGCCGACGGGGTCCTCTTGCCCCGTCCCGTGTCGGAGCTTTTCCAATGTGTGCGGGAGTTCTTCGTTGCCGAGCATGATGGCGAGATCGTGGCATCCGCCGCGCTGCGCGTGCTGTGGCGCGACATGGGAGAAGTGCGCTCGCTCGCGGTGCGTCAGGACCACCATGGCCGCGGGCTCGGTGCCGCGCTGGTCGAAGCGGTGATTGGTGATGCGCGTGCGCTGGGCGTGCCGCGATTGATCGCGCTCACGCGCGAAGTCCCGTTCTTCGAACGCTGTGGGTTCACCGTGGAACAGCGCGAAGCCCTGCCCCGCAAGGTCTGGACCGATTGCGTCCGTTGCCCCAAGCGGCATGCCTGCGACGAAATCGCCGTCGTGCTCGACTTGGTGCCCAACGTGCCCGAGAGCGCACTGCAGCGCACGCGCGCCTACACGCTATCCATGCCCACCGCGGTCCCCACTGAACCCCTGCTCCCCATCCTCTCGTGAAGAAGGAGGTGTCGCCGTTGGCTCAGTCGCCCCCGCATCTGATCGATCTCCTGGGTCTGGAGCGTGCATTCGTCCTCGAGTTGTTCGCCGAAGCCGACCGCCTGCGCGCCGCCCGTGGCACCGCGCGCGCGCCCAAGCCGCTCTCGGGTAAGACTGCCGCGTTGGTGTTCCACAAACCGTCGCTGCGCACGCGCGTGTCGTTCACGGTGGGCATGCATGAACTGGGCGGCGACGCCATTGATCTGGGCGCCACCGAAGTGAGCGAGCACGGCCGCGAGAGTGTGCCCGATGTGGCGCATGTCCTGAGCGGCATGTGCGATCTGGTTGTGGTGCGCACTTTCTCGCACACCCTGGTCCAGAAGTTGGCGAAGCACAGCACGATTCCCGTGATCAACGCCCTCACCGATCACTCGCACCCCTGTCAGATCCTGGCCGATCTTTACACCCTCTGGCGCGCGGGACGCGACTTGGACCAGATTCAGGTGGCGTGGGTTGGCGACGGCAATAACGTCCTGCACTCGTGGCTCGAGGCGGCCACGTTGTTCGGGTTCCAGTTGCGCGTCGCCGTGCCCGACGGGTTCGAGCCCGATGCCGGCCTGTACATCCATGCCGAGCTGAACGCCAAGGGCGGGGTGCGTCGCGTCCGCGACCCGCAGGAAGCTGTGCGCGGCGCGGATGTGATCTACACCGATACTTGGACCAGCATGGGCCAGGAAGCCGAGGCCGAATGGCGGCGCGTCGCGTTCGCGGGGTATCAGGTGGACGAGCGCCTGCTTGCCATGGCCGCACCCGAGGCGGCCTTCATGCACTGCCTGCCGGCGCACCGGGGCGAGGAAGTGACAGACGCCGTGATCGACGGAGCGCAGAGTGTCGTCATCGAGCAAGCCGAGAACCGCCTGCATCTGCAGAAGGCGCTCATGGCGGCGCTGGTCGCGGGCACCCCGACTCGGGCCCGGCGCACGGCGCGCAAACCAGAGAAGGCCGCGGCGGCGGTGGCATGAGCGATTCACAAACCCTCTTCGACGCCGTGATCGTGGGCGGAGGACCCGCGGGACTCAGCGCCGCATTGGTGCTGGGGCGCTGTCGGCGCCGCGTGCTGGTGTGTGATGAAGGGCACCCGCGCAACGCGGCCTCACACGCCCTGCACGGATACCTGAGCCGCGACGGTATCCCGCCCGCAGAACTGTTGCGCATTGGACGAGAACATTTGCGTCCCTATGAGACCGTGCAATCGCGTTCGGTCGGCGTGACGGATGCCCGGCCACTCAAGGGCCACTTCGCCGTGACGCTTGCGGATGGAAGCTCGGTGGCCGCGCGCAAGGTGCTCTTGGCAACCGGCGTTACCGACCTGCTTCCCCCACTGGCAGGCATGCACGATTTTTACGGATCGAGCGTCTTCCATTGCCCTTACTGCGACGGATGGGAACTTCGCGACCAACGGCTGGCGGTCTATGGAAAGGGCGAGCATGGAAGCAAATTGGCCTTCGAGCTGACGACATGGAGCACGCAACTCCTGCTCTGCACCGATGGCCCCTCGGAGTTGAACGAGGACGACTGCGGGCGCTTGCACCGGCTGGGGATCGAGATCCACCAGGATAAGATCCGTGGGCTGGAGGGCACCGCCGGCATATTGGAGCGGATACGATTCGTGGATGGAACTTCGGTGAGCTGCCGGGCGATGTTCTTCAGCACCGGGGAAGCCCAAAGCTGCGGCTTGGCCGCCCAGCTCGGCTGCAAGTTCACCCCCAAGGGGACGGTCAACACGGGGGAATACGAGACCACGAATATTCCGGGACTCTACGTTGCCGGAGACGCTTCGCGCGATGTGCAGGCGGTGATCGTCGCCGCCGCAGAGGGCTATGAGGCCGCTGTGGCAATCAACACCGCTCTGGCCCGGGAGGATCTGGACGCGCGGCTGCAGCATGCTTGAGGAAGGCGTAGAACGACCCTCGATCCCCCTGTGCTAACCTGCCGCGCCATGAAACCAATGCCTCTGAATCGCGCTGTCGCCATGCTCGCCGCGGCTTTCCTCGCCCTCGCAATGACCTCATTGGCGCCCGCCCAGACCCGTACTTCATTGCCCTCACGCGCCGGCCGTGGCCCCTCGCCAGATAGTATCGTGCGCGCCGTTTTCGCCGCCGGATCGGCTCGTGTCACCGCGGTGCCTGTCGTCAGCGCCGATATCCCGCGCTATTGGCAGACCCGCGCCGAGCGCACTCGCTATGTTCAGAGCGCGGATTACGAGGAGACCATGCGCTACTGCCGCCAGCTGGAGGCAGGTTCGCGCTGGATCAAGCTCGATTCGTATGGCCGCAGTGGCCAGGGCCGCGAGTTGCCGCTGCTGATCCTCTCCAAGGAACGTGCCTTCACGCCAGAGGCGGCCCGCGCCCTCCACAGGCCCGTTGTCCTGATCCAGAATGGCATTCATGCCGGCGAGATCGAGGGCAAGGATGCCTGCTTGGCGCTGGCGCGCGACCTGGCAGTGCTGCGCAGCCGAGCCGACCTGCTCGACTCGTGCACGGTCTTGATTCTGCCCATTTTCTCGGTGGACGCACATGAGCGCCGCGGTCGTTTCAACCGCATCAACCAGAATGGACCCGAGGAGATGGGCTGGCGCCACACGCCGGCGGGCCTCAACCTGAATCGCGATTACGTGAAGGCCGAATCACCCGAGATGCGCGCGCTCCTGACGAACGTGTACAGCAAGTGGTGGCCCGAGCTTCTGATCGATGACCACACCACCGATGGCGCCGACTATCGCCACGACGTGACTTACGCGTTCCAGCATGGCCCGACATGCCCGCCCAGCATCGAGCGCTGGTTCACCGAAGCGTTCGAGGGCCGCGTGCTGCCCCGCCTGACCCAGATGGGACATCTACCGGCGCCCTACCTGTCGTTCCGCGGCACTACTCCCACCACCGGGATCGATTTCGGCGCCACCACGCCACGCTACTCCACCGGCTATGCTCCACTGCACGGCCGCGCCGGACTCCTGGTGGAGACTCACATGCTCAAGCCGTATGGCTCGCGCGTGAAGGCGACCTATGACCTGTTGGTCGGGGTGCTTGAGGAACTCCATGCTCGACCGCGCGCGCTCATGCTGGCGGTGGCAGAAGCCGAGGCACGGGCGACGGCGCGGGGCGCCGAGCCTGATCCGGCCAAGCGGGCATTCGTCATGACCAGCATTTCCACCGACAAGGCGGTGCTGTTCCCATTCAAGGGCGTGGTCACGGCTTGGGAGGCCAGCGACATCACCGGCGACAAGGTGCCGCGCTACACCAGCGCGCCGTGGGACACTTTGATTCCGCTGTACCGCGACCTTGCGCCCTTGCTGACCGTGACGCTGCCGGTCGGCTACTTGATCCCCCAGGAGTGGACCGTCGCGATCGATAAGCTCGATGTGCATGGCGTGAAATACCGCCGCCTGGCCAAGGCCTTGCGCGACACGGTCGAGATGACCCGCATCATGGAATGGAGCGCCGGGGCGGGCACCTTCGAGGGCCATCGACTGGTGAGCGTCAAGAAAGTTCGAACCGAGCGCCAAGTGCGTGCCTTCCGCCCTGGCGATGTGTGGGTGCCACTCGAGCAACGCTCCTCCGCGCTTGTCGCAATCCTGTGCGAAGCGCAATCGCCCGACGGCCTGATGGCGTGGAACACGTTCGACACCATCTTCCAACTCAAGGAGTCCGGAGAGCAATACGTCATGGAACCAGTCGCACGACAGATGCTCGCAGCCGACTCCAAGCTTGCGGAGGAGTTCCGGGCCAAGCTCGTGAACGACACCACTTTCGCCAGGAGTCCCAGCGCCAGGATCGATTTCTTCTACCGTCGCTCGCCCTGGGCCGACAGCGAGCAGGACCTGATGCCGATCGCGCGGGCGCTCCGCGCGGTACCCGAGGCAGTATTGGCGCCACTTCCGGGTGCGCCGCCTGCACCCGGCAAGCCCACCGACAGAGGCCGCCGCTGAGCATTTCCACCAGCGAAAGCCCGGACAAAGAGCATCTTGCGAGCCTTGGATATGCTACTCTGACGTGGATTCCGAAGCCCACCCGCCAACCCTCGCGAGTCCCCTCGCATGCGCCTCATCCTGTTTCGACATGGCCTTGCCGGAGAGCGTGATCCGCTCCGCTGGCCCGAGGACCGCGACCGCCCGCTCACTGAAAAAGGGGTGGAGCGCACCCGCCAGGCGGTGCGCGGCATCCTTCGGCTGGAGCGTCGCCTGACGCACGTTCTCGCCAGTCCGCTGGTGCGGGCCGACCAGACCGCCGCACTCCTCTTGGTGACCGCCGGCCTGGCAGGCGATCCCGAACATCTCGAGTCGCTGGTGCCGGGTGGTTCCTGGCGCAAGACGATGGCAAGACTCGAAGCCATGCCCGCCGACACGGTGATTGCCCTGGTCGGGCATGAGCCTGACCTTGGCAAACTCGCAGGCGTATTGTTGTTCGGAGCCCCACGCCCCCTGCCGCTCAAAAAGGCAGGCGCGTGCAGCATCGATTTCGAAATCAAGGCCACCACGGGCGCTGGCACCCTGCGCTGGTTCCTGGCCCCGCGCGCACTACGGCAACTGGCCGGCAGGAGGAAGAACGTATGACCACGGTCCGCAGCTATGGGCAGCGACCCAACCCGTATCCGGGCAAGCTGTTCATCGTCGAGGGCATCGACGGCTCGGGCAAGAGCACCCAATTGACCCTGCTCGCTCAATGGTTGCGAAGCGAAGGGCATCTGGTCGTGTTCAGCGAATGGAACTCCTCGCCAGTCGTCAGCAGCACCACCTCGCGGGGGAAGAAGCGACAGTTGCTCACGCCGCTCACCTTTTCGCTGATCCACGCCACCGATTTCTCGGACCGAATCGAACGCGACATCATTCCCGCGCTCAAGGCGGGGGCCATCGTGCTTGCGGATCGTTATGTTTACACCGCATTCGCGCGCGACGTGGCTCGTGGCGTCGACCGCGCATGGGTCCGCTCGCTGTATCGCTTTGCGACATTGCCAACGCTGGCGCTTTACTTCCGCGTTCCCCTGGATGTGGCGTTGTACCGCATCCTGTCGGGCCGACCCAAGCTCAAGTGGTATGAAGCCGGCATGGACATGGGGCTGCACACCGACGTGACCGAATCGTACAAACTCTTCCAGGGCAGCATCCAGGAAGAGTACGAGCACATCGTGGGTGAGTATGGCCTTGCGGTGATGGACGCCACACGCCCGGTCGAGGTGCAACAGCGGGCGTTGCGGGAGTTGATCGCGCCCTACCTCGTGGGCGAAACACCCGGTCCGCTCGGTCCTGACTCCCCGGTGCTCGTCCAGCCGGATCACCCGGCGCGGGTGGAGGCATCGCGATGAGGCGCTTCGAGTCCTATGGAACCGGCATCCCGAGAGTCCGCTTGGACGATTTATCCGGCTGGCTCATCGTGATCGAAGGCACCGATGGCGTCGGGCGCACCACGCACATCAACAAGCTCCGCACCCATCTGGAGCGCCTGGGATATGCGGTGGCCGAAACCGGCCTGACCCGTTCGGATCTCGCCAGCCGTGGCATCCGCAGTGCCAAGTTGGGCAACACACTCGGGTCCAAGGCATTCAATCTTTTCTATGCGACCGATTTCGCCGACCGCCTTGAGCAGCAGATCGTGCCCGCGTTGCGCAGTGGGTTTGTGATGCTCACGGATCGCTATGTGTATTCGCTCATCGCGCGCGCCATCGTACGAGGCGCCGAACCCGACTGGATCAAGCAGGTCTTCTCATTCGCGCTCAAGCCAGACGCCACGTTCTACCTGCGCATCGGTGTGGACGAGCTCGTACCCCGCGTGCTGTCGGACGGGGGGGGATTCGACTACTGGGAATCGGGCATGGATCTTCCCATGGGTGACGATCTTTACGATTCGTTCATGAATTACCAGCGCCGTATCATCCAGGAACTCGACACACTGGCGCGCGAATATGCATTCCAGACGATCGATGCCACGCTCAAGGTTGACGAGATCTCGCGGGACCTGTGCGATCGCGTCGCGGATGTGTTGGCGCAACGGCCGAAACCACTAAGCAAGGTTTGAACGAGATGCTCGTCCCAGCGTCCGGCGACGTGGCGGATCTGGCTCGTGAACTGCGCGCCGCCATGCTGCGCCGGGCCGCCCGGCTCATGCGGACGGCTTCGCGCGTGCGCCAGGATCAGGACCCCGGGGCCGTCCACGACCTGCGCGTCGCCATCCGTCGCCTTGAGGCGGCCCTTTTCGTGTGGCAGCGGCTGCTGGCAGCCAAGCCGCTTCGCCGGACCATGCGGACCTTGCGCAGCCTGCGTCGCAAGGCAGGCGCCACGCGCGAATCCGAACTGCATGCCATGCTGATCCGCACGCATCTGGAGGCGGCGCCCGCCGAGTTCCGCGACGCGCTCGAGCATGTGATTGAAATGCTCGAGGAACGCCGCAATCTGGACGCGACCAAGCTGCGGGTCCGCGTGGCACCTTGGCGCATCGAGCGCCTCACCCGCCGACTGCGGCGCACGCTGCGGCCTTTGGCGAGCGCGCTGCCCTTCGTGCACGACCCGGAGCGCGACGCCCTTGCGCGGGTCGAGCAACAACGACGCAGAGCGCTCACGGCGCTGCTCGAGGCCCATCCCAGCGCGTCCGACACTGCGCTGCACGAGGCGCGACTCTGGGTGAAACGTTGGCGGTATGCCGAGGAGGCGCTCACCGCAGCCGGCGGGCCGGAGATCGCGGGAGACGAGACCCTGCGGGAGCTGCAACAGGTGCTGGGCGAGATCCAGGATCGGGCCACGCTTCGCGTGCGCGCGCTCGAGTTGGTCAACGAGCAGGTCCGGCGCGACAACACCTCTGGCGCCGCTGCACTGCAGTGGCTCATCACGCAGTTGGAGTCCGAACGCCTCGACGCGGTGGAGCGGTTCCGTTCGCGGCCCCAGCCCGTTGACCGCGGCTCACCGGCTTGACCGACTCGCTCGCCGGCCGCACTGCGTGCGCGCGCGGGTCGAGCCCCAGCTGGACACGGGCGCCCAGGAGCTTGCCCAGCCCCTCCAGGCGCCGCCGGGCGGCCCAGAGCTCGAGCTGGGCATCGCGCCGGGCCATGACCAGCACCGAGACGCACTTCCCGCGGCGCACCACACGCAGGTCGCGGATCAACTGATAATGACTGCGGTCGAGCCCCTCTGCGATCCGCAGCATGGCCGATAACCATTTCACCATACGTCGGGTGCCCTTGGACAACGAAGCATAGTCCGCATTGCCGCCCCTGCGCGGCCGGGGCTTGCCGTGATACCGCGCAACCGAGGCCACGACCTCGACCTCTGCTTCATCGAGCCCTCGCAGCGCACCGTGGCGGATGATGTAGGCCGAATGTTGCGCGTGCCCATCGTAGCCAACCACCGAACCCACGTCGTGCAATAACGCCGCGTAGTGCAGCAGCTCCCGTTCGGTTTCGTCCAGTCCATGCGCGGCTCGCAGCTCATCGAACAGGCGCAGTGCCAGCTTGGCCACGTGGCGGGGGTGCGGTCCGTCGGCGCCGAAACGAGCCAGCAACCCGAGCGCACTGCGTATCCGCAGGTCCTCGATCGGCCCCAGGGCCTTGACCTCGCGCGCATGCCGCTCGAGCCAATCGGTGACCAAGCCCTCGCGGACACCGAAGTCCGACAGCGTGATCTGGTCGACACGGGCCTGGCGCAACACCTCGAGCAACACCAATCCGCCCGGCACGATGATCTCGGCGCGACGAGCATCGAGTCCAGGTAGTCTCTCGCGCTGCGCCTCGGACATGCGCCACAACCGCTTGACTTGGCGTTCGAGCGAGGCCGCCGTGATCACGTGCCCATTGATCTGGCGGATACCCTCACCCCTCTCGTTCCAGTTCGCCACCTGCGCCAACGCATGGATCGCTCCCGAACTGCCGAATACGCTGACCGGCTTGACCTCGCCAATGGAACGAAAGGCGAAGCGCAATTGCTTGCGGATGTGCCGCTGCAGCGAGGACAACTCACGTGGGGTGGGGGGGTCGTGCGATAACAAGGTCTCGGTCAGGCGCAACGAGCCCAACGGCACACTCACCACCTGATGCAATCTCTCGCGGTCAGCTACCACCAACTGTGCGCTGCCGCCGCCGATGTCGACGATGAGCGATGGGCGAGCGTCCAATTGCAACGCTGCGCGGGTCGCCAGATAAATGAGTCGGCCTTCCTCCTCGGCGGGAATCACGCGCGGCGAAACCCCCGAGGCCGAGCGGGCGGCCCGCAGGAACTCGCCACCATTGCTGGCCTCGCGCACCGCTGCCGTCGCGGTGCACAGGATGCGGTCCACCTGATGCCGTCTCGCCAACTGCACGAACCGCCGCAGGGCCGCGACCGTGCGTCGCACGGCCTCACCCTTCAGCCGGCCAGCCTCGAATGACCCACGCCCCACCTGCACCACCTCGCGTTCGCGATCCAACACTGCGAACTCGGTTTGGCGCACGGACTCGGCGATGACCATATGGATCGAGTTGGTGCCAATATCTATGGCTGCTATACGCATGGGACTCCCGAATGTGATCGTGGGCAGGACGACACGGCCCACGAGCAGAAGGCTTTGCTCCCGCGATAGCATCGCGTCGAGGCCACGGCGCAGAATGTACACGCCGACGCTCAAAGATACCCCGCCAATTGTAAGTAGCATCCCGCCCAGGCAGCGCGTGACGGCATTTCACTCGGCGGGGGCCAGACGAGCCCCTGCAAGCCGCGTCGGATGGTCCAAACAAGTTCACTTGGCGGCATGATTATGGCTAACCGTGTTCGCGGGGCCGCAACCTTGCGACGCCGAAAGCCCACCCGACCAATGCAACAGATGGCTGGACGGGGCCGACGTTCGCCATTAATGAAACCTGTTGGCGGCCACGCCGACGGGGAATCGGGAGCTTTGCATGTTGGATCGTCGAATGTGGGTTGCACCCGTGCTTGTCGCGATGTTGTCTGTCTGCAGTGCCCAGGTACGAGCGGACGATATGGTCGCGGGCAGCATGAAACTGAATAAAGAGCAGGTGGGCTCGACCATGAGTAACTGGCCAAGCGCATCCAAGGATGCGATCAATTACATGATGGACAAATACGGGCCCCCGACAGCGATGACCTCCGAGATGGCGTTATGGGGCAAGACCGGTCCGTGGAAACGGACAGTCGTCTACTCGAAGGAGTATCAGCACGACTTCCCGGGGCCACATACCGATGTCATGCAGCAATGGCTCGACTACAAGGTCCCCCCCAAGATGTACGCGATGTTGGCCGCATACGACGGCAGTGTCGTGCTTGAGCGCACCACGGGTGAGATGTCCGCGCGCTGCGACAAAGAAGCCGCCAACTTCCTCGCCGTCAACCTGGCCGACGAGATCGTGCGTGGAAAGCGGTCAGTGCAGTCCGCTCGGCGCATGTACGGAGAGCAGATCATGGCGATGAAAGCCGGGAAGTCTGCTCCGTACACCGAGCGGATCATGTTTGGAATGATGACCAGCACGAACGATCCCGATCAAGCAGTCGCGAAGCCTGGCCAGGGCATGGCCGGGTCAAACCATTGAACTAGAACCACCGTTGCTGTCGAGTAGGGCGAGCAATCGTCCTACTCGCTTTCCCCTTTGGCCCCCACCGCCTTCGTCCAACATGCGCAGCGCGTGGGCGGGCCTCATCAAGGAGACTTCATCCCATGAAACGCCTTCAATCATTCGTAGTCACGGCTGCTGCCCTGCTCTTTCTCGCCCTCCCGGCTTTATCTGCGAACGCCGCGGGCCCACAACCGGTGGTGCTGAAATTCGCGCAAGCCGCGCCTGCCCGGGTCTCGATCAATATCTACGACGTCACCGGTCAGCTCGTTCGTCGAGTCCTCGACCAGGACATGACCACGGGAGACCATTCGGTTACTTGGGATGGAGTAGCCGATAATGGCCGAACCATCGGGCCGGGGTTGTACTTCACCAAGATCCAAGTGGGCTCGGCAGTGTTCCAGGGTCGCATCGCGGTTGCCGGGGGCGTCATGACCACAGCCAATTCAGGCGCCCGCCCTGTGGCGATTCCTGAGAAGCGCCGCCAAAACATTGCAGCGGCCGGCGTCCTGTACGTCGAGAGCAACGATCCTCGGCCTGGCATGAATGCCATTCTTGCCTATCGGCGCTCCGCGGACGGTTCGCTTTCGCCGCTACCAGGAACTCCCTTCTTGACCGGCGGGGCTGGCGTCGGAGACCCGACGCAGGCACTCGGGCCGCTCGATTCCGATCAAGAAATCGTCGTGAGCGACGACCATCAGATGCTGTTCGCAGTCAACTCAGGAAGCAACACCATCGCCGTCTTCGACATCGCCTCCGATGGATCGCTTGCTTCCGTTGCCGGGTCCCCCTTCCCCTCGGGAGGCATCAACCCGGTCAGCCTCGGGCTTGCGGGGGACAAGCTTTACGTCGTGAACAAGAACATGGACCCAGGCCAGGAAGGTGCCCCAGGCCTGCCCAACTACACCGGTTTTCGTGTTCGCCAAAGCGGCGAGTTGAGCCCGATCCCAAACTCAACAGCCACCGCACCGCCAGGGTCGTCGCCGACCCAAGCACTCATCGCGCCCAACGATCGGCTCATGTTCGGGGCTGATTTCTTCGCTGGCGATTTGCGCGCCTTCCGGATCGAACCCAGTGGTCGTCTCCAGGAAGCTCCGGGCTCTCCTCAGAAATTGCCCTCATTCGTACCACCTCCTGCCTTGCCGTTGGGGTTGGCCGCGCACCCTTCGTTGAACCTTCTCTATGTGGGATTCGTCACCGCGGATTCAATCGGAGTCTATCGATACGATTCAACGACCGGCGCATTGACATTCCTGCACGTCGCGGACGATTCAGGAAGTGCCCCCTGCTGGATCATCGTCAATCAGCCAGGGAGCGCCGCTTACGTGGTCAACACAGGGGACAACTCCGTCTCGTTCTACAGCCTCGCCAACCCAGAAATGCCCCTCGAGACCCAACACCTGATCATGCAGGGCCCCGGCATGCCGTTTCAGGAGGCACTCGATCCCTCGGCCAGATTCCTCTATGTAGTCTCGCAGCGGACGACAATCGACCCGACTGACCTGACTGGAAACGTGTTGCATACGCTGCTGGTGGCTCCGGACGGGACCATTACGGAGGCGCCGTTCTCACCGCTGGCTTTACCGGTCCCGTATTTTGCAAGGCCCCAGGGCATCGTGGTGCTGTGACCTGGCCCGCCCACCAATGAATCGCGATCGCTGGGTTCTTCCCAACGATCGCGATTCGCTTCAAAATGGCGACTCGCAGTCCTGGAGTCGCTATTGTTTTCGTCGCTTGCCCGCCACGGGTCGCAAGTCATCGATCGCGGGCCCCGTGACTACTTTCCCATGGCGATCGAAACGAGATCCGTGACAGGGGCAATCCCAGCTTTTCTCTGCTGAGTTCCACGCCACCTCGCACCCCAGGTGAGTGCACTTGGCAGACATGCGGCTCAGGCTCCCTTGCTCGTCCCGATACACGGCGTAGGCATGGCCTGTTCGGCGGATGACTGCGCCTTCGCTCGGATGTATCGAGGCGAGCGTGCGACGCTGGGGTGTCGTCGCATTGTCGTTGGCATTGGACTCCCCAGCCGCGACGCTTCGCTGCTTGATTCTGCGGATCTTGCGCGCAGGATCGAAGAGCGAAGCGGCAGGGTGCTTGCGTCCGCTCCATCTGTCGGTGATCAGCGTCGCCGCCATCATGCCGTAGGTCATGCCCGAGCCCGAGGCGCCGGTCACGATGGAAAGATGCGAGCCCCTTCCATCCTGCCCGATGAATGCCAGCCCATCATGGGGCTCGAACACTTGTCCAGACCACCGGTGGGCGATCTTGCCGCACATGGGGAATCGCTCGCGAGTCCAGCGCTCCAGCGCACTCCACCGCGTCGCGGCGTCGTCATGCTTTCCGGTCGGATGATCCTCACCTCCCACGATCAGCAGGTCGCCGCTCGAAGCCGATGAATCCCCGCGTTGCACACGCACATAGTGATAGGGCTTGAGCGTGTCGTAGTACAACGCTTGGGGGACCGAGCCACGCGGAATCTCCACGCCGATCACGAATGTACGATAGGCGGATTGTTTCGCATGCATCGCGAGCCGCGAATGGACCGGCGTGTTCGTGGCCATCACGATCTCATCGGCCACGATGGTGGGACCATCCTTGACCACAACCTGCCCGGGCCGGCCGGGAGTGATCTTGCTTGCATGAGCGTTGGTGACGATCAGCCCGCCATTGCGCTGGATCGCTTCCACGAGGCCCCGCAGGTAGCGCAGGGGATGGAACTGGGCCTGATCTGGAAAATGCAGGCAGCGGCCTGTCTCGAACGGCAGGAGCGGGGCGCGCTCCGACCATTGCAGACCGAGGATTCCGGCCCGTCGAGCCGCCGCGAACTCCCGCTCCAGTTCTTTCACACTCTGGCCGCGGGGGGCGTACAAATAGGCACTCGCCCGCGCGAAGCCACACGCGATCTGCTCCTGTCGAACAATCGACTCCATGCGCTCGATGGCGGCAGCGTGACTCTGCGCGGCAAGTTTCGCGCCCCGCGCCCCATGGAGCCGCTCGAGCTCGAAGTAGCGATGGTCGAGGACCTGGGTGAGATGCGCCGTCGTTCGAGCAGTTTCGCCGTCAGCGATCGCGCCGCTGTCGATCACCACCACCTCACGTCCCTCGCGCGTGGCCAGATAGGCGGTGCTCAAGCCCGTGATCCCTGCCCCGATGATGCAGATTTCGGTGCGCAGATCGCGTTTGAGCCGCCGCGCCGATACGATGGCGGGTTCCTGCATCCAGGGCGACCGGGTCCTGCCCGAGGCGCTTCTCATGGAACGGTCGGCCTTCTGGGCTCGAGTGGAACAGGCGGTGGTGAGGTTCGACTCACAGGTGATGCTTCTGGCCGGCATATAAGGGTGCTGACGCGGTCCGGCGATCGCGCGCGGTCCGCAGACCCATCGGAGCTTGACTCCGCCATCACAAGCCGTTTCCGGTTCACTGCCCGTCTCACCGCCTGAAGTGACACGCCTTGCGCTCGAAATAATATAGCAAACGCCGCGCCACCTTTGGCAATCCTGGTCAGTGCCAGCCCTCGCGCAGCGCGCGCGCATAGGCATCCCAGTAGGGATCGGGCTGCATGTGGTCGAATGGGGTGACCTGCCCGTTGGCCTCGCTCACCCACAGCCGACCGGATCCCGGCATCACCTTGCCCACCTCGGCTGCCTCGATTCCCTCTTCGGCCAGGGCCGCCAATGCGGCTGGCAAGTGCTGCGGCCGCACACAGGCGATCAAGGCACCCTCGGCCAGCGACCATTCCGGGGCGACTCCCAGTACCTCGCAGGCCACCTTCACCTCGGGCCGAAACGGCACGCGCTCGCGCTCGACACGCACATCGCCGCCGCATGCCTTGGCGAGTTCGAGCAGGCCGCCGAACACGCCCCCTTCGGTGGCGTCGTGCAAAGCGGTGACACCGCGGTCGTGCACACCCACCCGCAACACGGCCCGGCAATCCGCCACAACGCTCACCTGCGACTCCAGCCCGACCAACCACGCCATGGCAGGCTCGTCGAGCTGTGCGCGCAGGCGTTCCGGAAACAATGATGCGGCAACCGCCGCCGTCTCGATTGCGAATCCCTTGGTCACGATCACGCGATCGCCGGGCAAGGCCATGCTGGGCGTGAGGTAGCGCCCTTCATCGCCCACGCCGATCAACGTGGCGGCGCCGACGATGCTCAGGTCGCAGCCATCATAGCGCCCGGTATGCCCGGTCACCACGGCCACACCCAACTCGCGCCAGGTATCGCTCATCGCCTGCCAGTACTCCTCGAACGCAGTGTCACTGAAATCAGGCGGCAGGTTGAAATCCACACTCGCGTATGCCGGCGGGATACCGGTCGTCCACAGATCACTCGCGATCAAGTGGCAGGCAAGCCGCGCTGAACGCGCCGGCCCAAATGCTGGAATCAGGCTGAGCGGATCGGTCGTGATCGCCAGTACGCGGCCCGCGCCGATTCGCACGATCGCGGCGTCGTGCCCGATGCGCGGCCCCACCAGCACCTCGGAGCGTGCGGCTCCCAGGTGCGGTGCGACGATGCGCGAGAAGGTCTCGGGCGTGAGCTTGCCGAGCGCGTCCATGTCAGCTGGACAAGCGAGTCGCTCAGGCGCCGCGGAAAGTGACGAGCGCGAACATCGCACCCTGGGGGTCGGCAAGCACCGCCATCGTGCCGCCCCCGAAGTCCGTCGGCGGCACGAATGACTTCGCCCCCAGCGTCGTGGCCTTGGCATGGGCCGTCGCCACATCGGTGACCGCCCAGTAAACCAACCAATGCGACGGGGCTCCGGCACCGGCCGGCATTGGCAACATGCCGCCCGCAGCACCATCGCTCTTCATGAACGTGGTGTAGGTGCCCATCGGAGAGGGCTCATCGCGGGACGTCCAATCGAAGAGCGTTGTGTAAAATGGTTTGGCCTTCTCGGAATCGGTCACATTCAGTTGGGTCCACCCGAGCGAATCGGGCTCGCCCAATCGGGTGACACCAACATGCGTCTTGGCTTGCCAGAGCGAGAACATCGCTCCCGCCGGGTCCTGCAGCACCACCATGCGCCCAAGATCCATCACGTCCATTGCCGGAGCCACGACCGTGGCTCCAAGCGATACGGCCTTCGCTGCGGTCGCGTCCGCGTTCTCGCACGACACATACGATCCCCAATGCGGGGGCGTGCCCTGCTGGATCATGTCCGGCATGAGCTTGAACAGCGAGCCCACCTCTTCGCCATCCTTGAGGAGGATGGTGTAGACCATGTCGGGGCCCATCTCGTTGTCGCGATAGGTCCAGCCGAACAGATCGGTATAGAACTTCTTGGCGGCATCCTGGTCAGTGGTGGCGAGCTCCGGCCAGCAGAAGGTTCCGGGAACATGTTTCGTGACGACAGGCATGGCGGCTCCTCGGCGAAGGGTATTTGGTTGCGCGGATGACGAGCACCCTACTCCAACGTGCACCGGGAATCCCACTCCGCCTCGCACGCTGGACTCCTCGACCGGGGCCATGCATCGTCACGGTCCACCCGGACCTGATGGAGGCCGCATGAACCCGATCACCCGCATCGCCCCGGGCGCGCGCATGAGTGGCGCCGTGATCCACGGCGACACGGTCTATCTCTCCGGCCACGTGGATGCGGATCGCTCGCTCGGTGTCACCGGCCAGACCCGCTCGATCCTCGCGCGGATCGACGAGCGCCTGGCCGCAGCGGGCACCGACAAGTCCAAGCTGCTGTCCGCCTCCATCTGGTTGGCCGACATCGCCACTTTCGACCAGATGAACGTGGCGTGGGACGCGTGGGTGGACCCCGCCCATCCGCCCGCGCGTGCAACCGTCGAAGCGCGGCTCGCTTCGCCTGACTTCCTGGTGGAGATCGCGGTCATCGCTGCGCGCTAGTGCCGCTTGCGAGCCAACTCTCCGCGCGGGCGAGTATCGTACTTATGGAACAACCGACTCTGACGATTCTCCATGGGAATCACCCGACCTCCCATGACCACGAGTGTGCAGTGCGTGCTCATGAGCAGCGGATCGCCATCGGTGACCTGGAGATCCGCGATCTTGCCGACCTCGATGCTACCCACGAGGTCGCCCGCTCCGAGGATCTGCGCCGGATAAAGCGTCACGGCCTTGAGGGCTTCGAGCGGATCCAGCCCGAACGCGGCCGCCATCGCCGCGTGATGCGGCAGGTTCCGGGTGTTGGCTGGACCACTCGCATCCGAGATGCAGTAGCGAACGCCGGCCGCCGCCAGGCGTCCGGGTAGCATGAAGGCGTCGTCGTAGGAATCCGACCGGCGCCTGGGCAACGCCAGTGTGCCGCCCACGATCACGGCGACATCGCGCTGGCGGAGTTCACCTGCCATGCGCCAAGCATCGTTGCCCCCGACGATGACAAGTCGCTTCAGACCCTGCTCGTCCGCGAACTTGAGCACGGCGCGGATCTGTCCAATTGACCCAGCTTCGAAGAACACGGGGGTCTCGCCGCGCAACGCACGCCCCATGGCCGCCCATTTCACATCGGAGTCGTGTCGCGGGATTCCCGGGGTCTTCTCGGCGTCGCGCGCCTTCCAGAATGCGCGCGCATCGTCGAATGCCTTGCGGATGGCGTCAATCTGGGCGTCCCGCGCCTTGTTCTGCTCCTCCTCGGACTGGGTGATGAACCAACCCCGCGCCGGCACCATATTGGGCCATGCCACATGCAGCCCGATGGGGGAGCGGATGACCATGTCTTCCTGCGTCCACCCGCCCAGATGCACCAACGCGCTGGTGCCATGTACGGCTCCGCCGCCCGGCACCACCTGTGCGCTCGTCACGCCATTGACGCGGGCCACGGCGAGCAGGTCGCTGTCGGGATTGATCATGACTTCACCACGCAGGTCGGGATTCACGTTCCCGGTCTCTTGGGTATCATTGCTCCCCACGCTCGTGCCCACTTCGATCAAACCCATCTGGGTGTTGGCCGCGACGAACCCCGGGTACAGATGCTGGCCCGTGCAATCGATCCGCTTCGCGTCCGAGGGGGACGCGAGGCCGGCGCCCACGGCGATGATGCGGCCATTGTCCACGATGACCGTCCCGTTGCCGATCGTGGCGCCCGAGACCGTGTGCACCGTGCCGCCGACCAGTGCCAACTTTTGGGCAGCATCCGGCATGGGCGTCTCGGCGCGAACCGGAAGCGCGAGTCCGAACATGCATGCCGCAAGCGACGCCGTGCGCGCGAGGGGTGCGCGGCTCATCGCGTGACCACCTTGTCGATGGTCAGTTGTTTCCGCGCCGTCTCCGACCTGAACGGTTCGTCATGGCCGCTCCCGCCGCAGGTATTGCCACTCATGTCGGTATCCTCGAGGTAACGCGGCGGCCAATTGTCGCGGGCCCCTGCTTTCGGTCCGTCGCTCTTGGCGGCCTTCGCCCTGACGATCAATGCGGCGCGTTCCTTGGCGAGCGCGTCGCGCCCGGCCAGGTCGGCGGCGCGATCGAAGTACTTGCGGCCCTCGATGAACGTCTGCTCGCAGCGCGAATAGGGCGACATCGGCTCGCCGCTCCAGATCGCGAAGTCTGCATCCTTGCCGACTTCGATCGAGCCCACTCGTCCATCAACCTTCAGGCTTTTGGCCGGATTGAGGGTGACCATCTTGATGGCCTCCTCGCGCGGGACCCCGCCGTACTTGATGGCTTTCGCCGCTTCGACATTGAGTCGGCGGGCCAGTTCGTCGCTGTCCGAGTTGAAGCCCACGTTCACGCCGCGATCCCACATGAGATAGCCGTTGTAGGGAATCGCATCGATGACTTCCTGCTTGTACTGCCACCAGTCGGTGAATCCCATGGCGCTGGCGCCGTGCTTCGCCATTTCATCGGCCACCTTGTAGCCCTCGAGGATGTGCGTGAACGTGTTCACGCGGAATCCGAACTGCTCGGTGAGCCGCATGAGCATCAGGATCTCGTCTGCGCGGTACGAGTGGCAGTGAATCAGTCGCGTGCCGTGGATGATCTCGGACAGCGCTTCGAGCTGCAGGTCGCGCCTGGGCGGCAACCTGCGCTTGCCCCGCTTGAACTCTGCGAACGACGCGTCGTAGTCGCGGGCGCGTTCGAACGCATCGCGGATGCTCTGCTCGACGCCCGCGCGCGTCTGCGGATAACGACCGGTGCGCTCGGTGCCCCAATTGCTCTGCTTGGGATTCTCGCCCAAGGCGAACTTGACCGTGCCCGGGGCGTCCGACATGAATAACTCGCTCGGCAACGCGCCCCACTTGTTCTTGATGAGCGCCGCCTGGCCACCGATCGAGTTACACGAGCCGTGCAGCAGGTGCATCATCGTGCCGCCGCCAGCGAGTTGCCGATACAGGTTGACACTCTCGGAGTTGATCACATCCTGGATGCGCACTTCACAGGTGACGATGTTCGTGCACTCGTTCACATTGCCCAGGATGGCGCTATGGCTGTGCTCATCGATGGTGCCGGGCGCGATGTGCTTACCCGCTGCGTCGATCACAACCGCACCTTTGGGCGCAATCAAGCCTTTGCCTACCGCGGCGATCCTGCCGGCGCGCACGAGCAGGTCCGCGCCCGTGATCGTGCCCTGTGGACCCGCCGTCCAGATCGTGGCGTTCTTGACCAGCAGTGCTGCAGGTTGTTCCGGCTGTGCGAACCGCCACGGTTCGGTATTGCCCGCCACAACCGCGACCGGTACGAGCTCGCCCGGCCTGTCCGATTTCTTGTCGCTCTTGATCACCATGCGCGCCAGCGTTGTGTCGCGCCTGGCGCCGATGCTCACGGTGCCGACCAACGCGTCATCCACCGGAGCGAAGTCGTAAGCTTGTGCCTCGCCGCCGCGCGTGATCATGAACCGCAGCCGGCGGTCCTCGAGTCGCACCCCGGAAGCCTTGAGTGAATCGCCGGCGACGACCAACGTCACGGTGGTGTCCTGCTCGGTACGCACGACGAACACGCCTTCGGCCGCACCCGTGCCCAGAGACCACTCGCCTTTGGGCGTGGTCTCATCCCGGGCAACCTCGTAGCGGTCGCCATCCACCCATACCTCGCGCACCTTGCTACCCGCGGCGAACAACGCGCCGCGGGTGACGGTGAGGTTGGCGACTTTTCCGGGAGCGATGGTGCCGAGCCGGTCGGACAGGCCCAGCAACCTGGCGGGCGTAGTGGTGACGGCGGCCAGCGCAGCCGACTCCGAGAGCCCGCGCACGATGGCCTTGCCGATGTTGCCGCGGAATGCCTTCACATCCTTCAGCCCGTTCGCGGTCAGCGCAATCGTGGCACCGGCCCTCTGCAATGCCGCGGGGTTGCCCGGCGCCTCCTGCCACTGACGCAACTCCTCGGTGCTCACCTCGAGCCAGTTGTCGTCGTTCGAGGCATCCGGCGCGTCGGGGAAGTTGACCGGCACGATCAACGGGACACCCGTCGCCGCGATTGCCTTCACGCGCTTGTATTCGTCGCCATTGCAGACGATCTGCGCGGTGACTCCGGCTTCCTTCGCCATCGCCGCTGCTCGCATCACCTCGAGCATCTCATCCGCCACGAACAGCGCGTTCTGCTGCCCGGCGATGACCGGCTGCAACGCTGCCCACGACGTGTTGGTCTCGGGACGCTCGGCCGAGGGTGACTTCGCGTAGGCCGCATTCACATCTCGATACCACTTGGCATCTATCAGGCTCTGGCGGATCACCGCGATCGCGCCCATGAGGGACCCCGGGTAGCCCGCGGCTTGCGCCTGTAGCGCGATGACCTGCGCTCCGTCGGACTTGTAGGTATTGCCATTGAGCGAGCCATCGCCCAAGCCGACCACAGCACTGGTGCCCCGCAGGATTCCTTGGCTGGGCGCCATCTGGGCCGCTGCGAAACCGGCACTCCGCAGGGAGGAGAGCTGATCGGCGGACAGCGACAGATTCTCGATCACGCGATACTCCGAGCGAACAACGCCGAGCCCGGCAGCCGCGCCACGCGAGGGCTCTGTGGACTCCTTGGGGATTGGCCCCCGACCAGGGTTCGCCTCGGCCGGGAGCACGAACGCGTCGATCATCCCCGCGTACACCGTCAGGCTATCGCCCTTCCAGATGCGCGCATCGGCCGGCACCGCCACTCTTGCACCGACCGCGACGATGATGCCGTCCCGCATCACCACCGTCCCATGCTCGATCACCTGGCCAGGCGCGGTCACGATGCGTGCATTGGTGATGGCGTGCACGCGCGGAGTGGCGGCGTGCGCCATCGCCCCCAAGGTGAGTGCCACGAGCGTCAGTGCGCACGAGGCCCCATGCGCGCGGTGGCCGCGGAGGATCGAGGACATCATGGAACTCCTTCTCCAAGGTCGTACGGAGCATGCCCCTCGGTCGACGGGGCTGGACGCATGGCTGGCACGAGGACGCCAAGGTCGAAGGTAAACCGGGGCGGTGGCAAGCACGGATCTGGCCATGACCGGCGCATGCGATGGCCGTACCAGCGCGGGGGGGTGGGCTGGGCCCGCCTCACCTCTGGCGAGCTCACAGCGTTCCGGCGTCCCCGACCAGCACGAACGACGCCCAATGGAACGGCCACGCGGTCACCGGATCATCGATCAGGCCACGCTTGGCGTCACGCAACGACGCCGCACGTGAGCGATGTTTGAGTAACAACTCGCTGTAGAACCGGCGCATCAGGCGCTCGGTCGAGGTGTCGCTCACATCCCACAGACTCACGACGACGCTGCCGGATCCGGCGGCGAGGAACGCGCGGGTCAGCCCCAGCACTCCTTCGCCGCGCACGACTTGGCCCAAGCCGCTGCCACACGCCGACAACGTGACGAGCTCGGCCGACACGGGTTGCGCAAGGATGTCGCGCGCCTCCAGCCGCGTCGGCGCCCCGCTCGAATCCGCCGCGAGCCACAGGCCCGACCGCTCGGGCTCCGCCACCAGCGCGTCCCCGTGCGTGGCCAGGTGCAGCACGCGTAGTGGCGCATGCGTGGCCGCCAAAAGCGCGGTGCGGTCGGCGCCGGCGCCAGTGATCCGGGTGAGCGAGCCCTTGGGCGAGAGTGCTTCCAGCGTCGCCACCTCGCCGGCGGTGCCGGGCAGCGCTGCGAGCGGCAGGCCGGCCGCGACCGGGGCATCTCCGTACCGCGCATCGCCCAGTGCCACGCTCTGCTTTGCGCGTGCGGCGCTCGGCACGCCGAGCAGCGCGGACGACGGCAGATACGACACTTCAAAGCGGCCGGCGAGCGGGCCGCGCTGGCCCGCGAACGATAGCGCCTCGAACGGCAGCGTCCACAGCATGCCATCCGGCAGGATCACCAGATGTTGCACCCCAGCCAGCAATGGTGCGGCGGGATCGAGAATCTGGGCAGACAACTCCGCGCCAAGCTTCGCGGCGCGCGTACGATCGGACTCGCTCGGATCGGGCTTGGCCCACAGGCGGCGCAGTGTCTCGACCCGCGTGCGCAGCTTTGAGCGGGTGGGCAAGGTCACGCGCTTCCAGCGGTCACGCCGCACCACCCACAAAGATGAACTGGAATCCCCCAGGCTATAGGCCAACAGCGCAGTGCGTGCATCGGGCAGTCGCGCCTGCACCTGGGTGAGCCTGAGCGGCCTGGGCGGCGACCCGCCCGACTCGGTCCGCGCCAACAGATCAAGCAGCGCCCGCGCCCGCGCGCGCTCGGCCCAGTCGAACGCCTCAGCCGCGCGGCCGCGATCGGGTTGGGTGGCGTCGAGCTTTCCCAGCAGATGCACGAGTGCTTCGTAGGCGAACACGCCACGCCCGAACACCGACAAGGAGGCGCGTTCATCGCCTTGACGCACCCGCAGCGTGTCGAGGCGCGCCGCCACCTCGCGGTACGACGCCAGTGCGCCTTCGATATCCCCGGAACGCTCTGCCACATCGCCAAGCGCCAGGCGCGCGACCCATTCCAACTCGAGCGCGTGAGCCGCGCGCGCCTCGCGTTCCGCCCGTTCCAAAGCCGCGCGCGCATCGGGCAAGCGGTTCATACGACTCCATAACCCTCCCAGATTGGACAGGGACAACGCCTCGCGCGCGCGCCCCAATCCACTGGCGGCACGCAGCGCGCGGGTGAAGGCTGAATCGGACGCCGCGAAGTCGCCGGCATCGAATGCGAGCGAACCCAGAAGCGAAGCGGCCGACCACGCCAGTTCGGGTTGTCCCGTCTCAAGGGCGGCTTCATACATCGCCTCGGCCAGTACTCCTGCGCTATGGATGTCACCTTCCTGACGCGCTGCCAATGGACGCAACGACCCGACTCGAGCCTGGAGCGGGGGATTCTCGAGCGAGTCGGCCAGCGCCAGCGCCGCAGCCAGCGGCGCCCGCGCCCGCACGGGGTCTTCGGCAATGAGCCACACGCGCGCTTCATGGAAGTGCGCCTCGCACACGCCACCGGGATTGCGGGCCGTGCGCGCGGCATCGAGCCCGGCACGGGCATCGGCCGCTGCCTCGGCATAACGACCCAGGGCGGTGCGCACGCTGGCCCGATTCAAGCGTGCCGTGGTCTCGAGTCGCGCATCGCCATTGCCCACGAAGATCGCGAGCGCGCGGGAAGCAAGCCCTTCGGCGCGCTCCAGTTCGCCCTGCGATTCCAATTGTTTGGCCAGATTGAGCATCGCTTCGCCTGCGCGCGCGCTGTCGCCCGCAGCGCTCGTCAGTTGCAGCGCCGACTCGAACGCCACGCTCGCGGAATCGGGCTCACCCGTTTCGCGGAACACCAGCCCCAGCCCATTGAGGGTTGCCCCGAGCGCAGCCTGTTCGCGCGTGCGCATACGCACCGCGCGCGCCTCGAGTAGAAAGGGCCGCGCCACGGAGTAACGCTCCAGTTGGATGTTGGTGGATCCGAGCGCATTGAGTGTGGCACCGATCATGCGCTCGTCGCCCAGAGCTCGCCGCGCCACCAGCGCCCGTTGATAGTGACGCTCGGCGTCTTCGTATCGGCCCGATAAGAATGCCACCACCCCGCGGCTGCCCAGGACCCATGCGCTTCGGCGCTGCTCACGAAGCGCCTGATAGTCGGCGAACGCATCCGCGAAGAGCGTGTCGGCCGCGGTGAACTCGCGCGAGCCCTGAGCTGCAATCGCGAGCGATTCGCGCTCAGCTGCATGCACGCGGCGGCGGCGATCGGTCGGGGTCCACCTGGCCGCAAGCGCCAATGCGTCGGACGCGATGTGGGAGCCGCGCGCCTCAGGTTCCGATCGGGCGGTGGCACGAGCCAGTGCCCACCAACGCGCGCCCTCCCCGGCGGGACCCGCGCGCAGCGCGCTCACCCACAATGCGTTCCAGGCGGCCTCATAGCCATTACCCAAAGACGCGATGGTGGTGACCCGCGTGCTGTCGGGAACATCAAGACGCGCCCAGACCTGCGCTGCTGCTCCTTGCGCACTGAACAGGAGCGCGAGGCCCGACAGCGACGCGCTGGCGAACCACGCGCCCAAGCACCGCCCCCGGATCATCCCTTCTTCGCGTCGCGGTACCGGCCCGATATCACATTCCAGTCCATCACCTTCGAGAACGCCGCCACGTACTCGGCTCGACGATTCTGGAACTTGAGATAGTAGGCGTGCTCCCACACATCGATTCCGGCAAGCGGGGTGTGCCCCGCGCTGAGCGGCGAATCCTGATTGGGCAGGGTTTCGATCGCGAGTGCGCCTTTCACGTCAAGCGTGAGCCACGCCCAACCGCTACCGAACACGCTCATGGCGGCCGCTGTCCACTTGTCCTGGAACGCCGAGAACGACCCGAACGTGGCGTCGATCCCCCTGGCCAGCTCACCAACCGGCGCCCGCGTCCCATCATGCTTGAGGCTGGTCCACAGCAAGGAGTGGTTCGCATGCCCGCCACCGTGGTTGCGCACCGCCGTGCGGATCTCGGCCGGCACCTGGTCGAGCTTGCGCAGCAGATCTTCCACGCTCCATTTGGCCAGGTCGGCCTTGCCCGCCACTGCCTTGTTCAGATTGGTGACGTAGGCCGCGTGATGTTTGTCGTGATGGATCTGCATGGTCTGCGCGTCAAGGTGTGGCTCGAGCGCGTCGAACGCGTAGCCCAATGCCGGGAGCGTGAAGGGCCCGATGGGCGCGGGGGTGGCGGAAGCGGTCGGCGACGGGGCGGATGCCTTGGGGTCATGCCCGAACGCCATGCGCGGCAGTAACGCGCCTCCTGCGCCCAGGGCCAAGGTCTTCAGGGCTTCGCGACGGGTCATCTTCATGGCAGAACCTCCGGGTTGAGCGTGCAGCAGCCTGAGGTCCGGATTATCCATGACACTGGAGCGGCGCGCGAGTCCCTAGCGCCCCCGCAGCCGCCACACCAGCAGCGGCGGCGTGAGCAGGGTGGTGAGCGCCACCATCACCACGACCGCGCTGAACACGCCATCGCCTATCACGCGCTCCCCGCGGATCTGCAGCCCCGCGCCGATCTGCGCGAAAATCAGGCCCACCTCGCCACGCGGGATCATGCCGAGGCCCACCGCGATCCGGTCCGCCCCCTTTTCGAGCACGCCCAGCGCGCACACTTGCTTGCCTGCCACCGCTGCCAGGGTGAGCACGCCCGCGAACGCCAACACATCCGTGCGGCCGAACACCGCGAGGTCCACGCGCGTGCCCATGAGCACGAAGAAGATCGGGACCAGGAACCCCGAGAGTGGCTCGAGCAGGTGTTCGAGGCTTCGTCGCTCCCCATCCCGCGCGAGTAGGTCCTGATACTGCACTTCGTCCAGCACCAAACCGGCGGCGAAGGCGCCGACGATGGGGGCCAGGCCCAGCTTGCCCGCGACGAACGACAACAGGAAGCAGAACGCGAGCGCGAATGACAACAACAACCCTTGGCCCCTCATGCGCGAGGCCAGGGCGAACGCGCCTTTGGAGATCCACTGGCCCACGAACACTGCCGCTCCTATGAATCCCACCGCCTTGCCCACGACGAGCAGCACTTGCGAGGGTTGGAACGCACGCCCCGAGTCGGCGGCGTGGATCACCCCGGTGACCACGGCGAGCACGATCAACCCGAGCACGTCGTCGATCACGGCGGCGCCCAGGATGATTCGACCCTCGATGCCGGCGGCCTCCCCAAGGTCGCCCAGAACCCGCGCGGTTATCCCCACGCTGGTCGCGGCCAGCGTCGCACCAACGAACCAATGGGCCAGCACATGCTGCGCGGGGAAGTACCAAGCGGAAACACCATAGCCCAGCAGCATGGGTGCGACCACGCCAAGCACCGCCACCAGCAGCGCCGAGGGGCCCACCGCCACCATCTTGGCGACATTGGACTCGAGGCCCACGGCGAAGAGCAGGAACAACACGCCGATCTGAGCGAGGACATCCAACACGGGAAGGCGACGCAGCGAATCAAACCCGTGCATGCCGAGCAGGCCAAGATTGCCCAGCGCGATTCCCACGGCCAACTCACCCAACACACTGGGCAGGCCAAAGCGTTCGAACAGCGAGCCGCCCAACTTGGCGCCGAGCAGGATGAGGATGAGCGCTTCGAGGATGGGCAACATGTCCACGCCGCCGGATGCGGCGGCGGCCGATGCGACATGCGCGAGCAGCACACCCACGACCAGCATGGGCAGCAATCCGCGCATGCGAAAAAGCCGGCTC
This sequence comes from Candidatus Eiseniibacteriota bacterium, assembly GCA_039917105.1. Classification (GTDB taxonomy): domain Bacteria; phylum Eisenbacteria; class RBG-16-71-46; order RBG-16-71-46; family RBG-16-71-46; genus CAIXRL01. Next base: position 34,800 of record JBDSKE010000003.1, read on the forward strand.
ATGCTCAGCGGATGCGCACGAAGCGCGCCTGACGCTCCTCGCCTGCTGCGCGCAATCGCACGAAGTACAGCCCCGGTGCAGCGGCGCGGCCCTCGCCGTCACGGCCATCCCACAGCAGCAGGTGTTGCCCCGCGCCGAACACGCCGCGCGCAAGCGAACGCACCACGCGCCCCTGAGGATCGATCACGTCGGCCTCGAGTCGGCCTTCGCTTGGCAGCGACACCTCGAACCGAGTCTCGCCGCGCGAGGGGTTCGGCCAGGGCGAACGCAACGCCAGTTGCGATGAGACGGGTGCCCCCGTGTTCGGCGCCGATGCCTCATAGAACACCAAGTCGTCGATGGCCGCCTCCACCACGTTGCCCGGCGTCAGGTCGGAGGCGACGAAGCGGATGCGCATCTGGGCGGTCGGTATCATGAAGTCGCGCACCCGGACGCGCGACTCGGTCCAAGCGTTGTGCAACCCCTGCACGCGCTCCACCAACGTGTAGGTGGTCCCGCCGTTGCTCGAGAGGTACACATCGAGTGCGTCGGTCGAGTCCGTGGGCGTATTGGTATAGAACCAGCGCCAATACCCGATCACCGGATCGGCGTAGGACGAGAGGTCGTATACCACCGTGGTGAGCGAGGTCTTGCCGTTATCCACGTCAGCCTGCCCGATCTGCGTGGGATCGGTACCCTGACCCGTCACCCAGCATAGGGTCCCAGCGCCTGGCGTGCGGTCGTACTCGGGCTGCACCTCACCTGGCGTGGCGGCGCCCTCCTCGGGCTCTTCGTGCATCGGCTGGGCCGGGCCCTTGAGACTCGCAAGCGGACCGCCGTCACGCCGCGCTCCCAATCCGGAGCCGGGCTGTGCGCTGCCCGTGCCTATCGGCTCGCCGCGTATCCACAGCCCCGCGGTCGCATTGTCGTCCGTTGCACCCACGGTCCAACCGTTCGCGGCCTCCTGCGCGTCGTAGAACGCTGCAGGCGTGAGTTGAAAGTCTCCCATCTCGTAGCCAGGACCCACCCGACGCGTGAGTGTGACGGGCACATAGCCGGGTCGGCGCACCTCGACAAGGTAGACATCCTCGGGGACCGCACCCAGCGCGTAGGCGCCCGAGGCATTTGTCTGTGACGACAGCGGCGTGTCCTTGAGCGTGATCTCGGCACCCTCGAGCACGACTTGCGTGTTGGCGTCGCGAACCACACCACTGACCGCCGTCGTGGGCTTGGTCTGCAGGGTGAGCGTGACCGGTGTCACAACGCCGGCCGTCACCACGGCGCTGGCGCTGACCGGCTCGTACCCGAAGACTTTGCACGAGACGGTGTAGCTGCCCGGCGTGGGTGCGAACTGTAGTACGCCGTCCATGGCGGTCTCGAGTGAATCGCCTTGCGGCGTGAGCCGCACGCGCGCACCCGACACCGCCCCCCCACCCGGCTGTGAGATGGCACTCACGCGCAGCAGCCCGTAATCACGGTTCGGCTGGTACACGTACAAGCCGGTCTGCATGTCGCTGGCGATCACCAGGCCCGAGGGAAAATAGGGGCACACGCCCCAGACCCCGAAGAAACCGCCCGAAGCACCGGGCCACGAATCCGCCGAAGCGAACTCGGCCGGATGCACCGGATCGGAGATGTCCAGCGCGCGGATTCCCTCCGTGTAGTTCGAGAGGTACAACTCGCGCCCCTTCACATGTGCGTTGTGAATAATCGCGTTGGGATTCGAGGTCAGGCGATTCACGAGCACGGGCGAAGTGAGCGTGCTGATGTCGAACACCTTGAGCGGCTCGCCATTGACCTCGTCGGTCACATAGAGCGTGTTGCCCGAACTGTCCGGCCAGGCGTTGTGGGTGAAGCCGCCCGGATAGGTCCAACTGCTCACCAAGGTGGGTGCTGCCGGGTTGGTGAAATCGAACACCCGCTGGATACCCGCATACACGGACGAACCATACAACCGCGTGCCGATCGGGACGCTGTCGTGGATGTAGTTCTCATTCGTGACAGGCAGCGCGCCGCCCGGCCACCAACTGATCTCCACCGGGGCTTCGGGGTTCGCGATCGATAAGATGCGCATGCCGGCGGCCATGCCGGCAGCGTCCCGGGTGCCGTTGCAGATGAGCAGCTTCCGCGTGGTGTCGACCGAGACGGTGTGCGAGCGCACGAAGGTGCCGGTGTAGGTGGCTGCCAGCACGGGCGCCTCGGGATTCGTCATCCGGATGATCTGCAGCCCCTGACCGGTACCGGTCCCTTCGGTCACCACATAGATCCAATCACGGTATGATTTCATCTCGCGCCAGATCGAGGTGGGTCCCAGAATGAGTCCCACGCGATAAGTCGCAGCAGGATTCGTCACATTGTAGATGGCGGTGCCGGCATTGGTCCCGATCACGGCGTATTCTCTGCCATCCGAATGGATGTAGGACCAGCATTCCGAGTAGCTGTTGGCAGTTGGGCCCAACGAGAACTCGTTCAGGTGCGCCAGCATCGTGAAATTGCGGGAGACCGGGATCTGCGCCAGCGCCAGCGACACGCTGGCAAGCGTCGAACACAGGGCGAAAGCCAGGACGCGGAACCTCATCGTACGGGGATCTCCTCATATTGGGGCAGTGGGATGGCAACCCAAGCATAGCCCGGGGGACGCTCAGCCTGTTAGATTCCTTCCGCGCCCATTTGGTTCAGCCCCCCAAAGGACCCCCCATGAGCCTCTCCCGCCGCCAGTTCCTGCGCACTTCGCTGCTCGCCGGGGCTGCCACACTCGTGCCAACACAACTCGCTTACCTGCTTGCGGGGGACGCCCGGGCAGGGTCCCTCGATTCGCTGCTCACGCAGGTCTCGGGCGGTCCCGGTGCTCGGGCGGTGGGGTATGGGCCGCTCCGCCCGGACCCTGACGGGTTGCTGGACCTGCCGGCGGGGTTCCGATACCAAGTGCTCTCGCCCGGCGTGCTCGAGAGCGACCATGCGCGCGAACTGCGCTTCGCCAGCATCCTCAGCAATGGCGACGCCACCCCGCCGCAACATGATGGCATGGCGGCGTTCGCGGGCCCCAAGGGCATGACCATCCTGGTGCGCAATCACGAACTGAACCCATGGGACAGGCCACTGCTCGACCCGGCTCGCATGCGGGCTTACGACGCCAAGGCGGGCGGGGGCACCACCACGCTGTGGGTGGACCGCGACCGACGCCTGGTGAACTCGTTCGCGAGCCTGTCGGGCACGCTGCGCAACTGCGCGGGCGGCGCTACTCCTTGGGGCTCGTGGATCAGCGCCGAGGAGTGCGTGTACCTGCCGGGCAAGCTCGATCCGCGCAACACCGACCTGACGCCCGATGTGGCGGAACGGCACGGCTACCTGTTCGAGGTCGACGCGAGCGCCACCTCGCTGGTGGAGCCAAAGCCCCTGCGCGAGATGGGCCGCTTCCGACACGAGGCGGTCGCGGTCGATCCGCGCACGGGATTCGCCTACCTCACCGAGGACCGCGATGACGGGCTGCTGTATCGGTTCCGGCCGCAGGTGGTGACGCGCGGCCAGACAGCACCGGCGCGCCTCGCCGTGGGCGACTACGCCCGCGGCGGCACGTTGGAAGCGTTGCGGATCATCGGAACGCCGCAGGCGATAACAAGCAATCATGAAGGATCAGCAGTGTTCACGCGCGGGCGTTCGCACCGTGTGGACTGGGTGCCCATCGCCCAGCCCGATCCGGATTGCGATACCGAACGCGATCCCGCGGACACGAATCCCGACCCGCAGAAGCGCCGCATGCGTACCGCCGCCGGGAGCACCCGCGCACAAGGCTTTTCCGCCGGCGCGGCGCAGTTCTCGAGGTGCGAGGGAATCATCCATCACGGCGGTGCGATTTACTGGAGCGCGACGGATGGCGGCCGCACCAAGGCGGGCCAGGTCTGGCGGTTGGAGCCGGCAAGGCAACGGCTGACGCTGGTGGTGGAACCCAATGAGATGGCCCGCCTGGACATGCCCGACAACCTCTGCGTCGGCGTCAATGGCGACGTCCTCGCGTGCGAGGATGGCTCGGGCGACAACTTCCTCGTGGGCATCACGCCGCGCGGCACGCTGTATCCGCTCGCGCGCAACGCCCATCCCCTCAAGCGCGAGCTGGCGGGTTGTTGCTTCTCGCCGGATGGTCGCACGCTCTTCTTGAACCTGCAGCAGCCGGGAATCACCTTCGCGGTGTGGGGTCCGTGGGCTCGTCGTCGTGCGTGAGCATCGGGAATGCACGCCACTCGATCGATCCGCTCGCGAACTCGCGCCGCGCTCTTGATGCGCGCGGCGATGCGCAGTCAAGAGAAGAAATCGGCAGATACGACGCGTGAATCTTCGGGCTTGTGGCGGTGTGTACTCCCGATGGTATAAACCAATCCACCGTTGACGCGGCTCTTTCCCTCGGCGTCGACGGCGAACTCGAGTCCAATCTGTCTCCGAATGGTTCAGCCACGACGGCCTCACGATGAGGCCCGATTGCTCGGTCGCCGTCCCGGCCGAACCGCCCCACCTTTCATGGAAGCAGCCTAGCCGCTTGCTTTCGCCGCGGACCAGGGAGGTCCAGTGATGTCGAATCCCTACGTTCAGGATGCCGCAGCTCCCGCCTCGAACACCGCCGCCACGGCAACGAATGCCGGCCTTCGCGTGCCCCGTCATTTCACTCGTCCCGGCATCGACCCGCTGGATGAGGTGAGATGGGACAAGCGCAAAACGGTCATCCAGAACCCCGATGGTTCCGTCGTATTCAAGATGGACGCCGTCGAAGTGCCGGCGGATTGGTCGCAACTCGCCACGGACATCGTGGTGAGCAAATACTTCCGCAAGGCCGGCCTACCCGGGACGCCGGGCCACGAGACCAGCGTCCGACAGGTGGTCACCCGCCTCGCACGCACCCTGCGCGTGGCAGGCGAGGCGCAGGGTGGGTACTTCGCCACGGCCGAGGATGCCTTGGCATTCGAGGCCGAGCTCTCGTACATGCTGGTGCACCAGATCGGCGCGTTCAACTCGCCGGTCTGGTTCAACTGCGGCCTGTTCCACGAATACGGGATCGTCGGTTCGGGCGGCAGCTTCGCCGTGGACCTTGCCACCAACACCGTGCAGATGACCACGGACTCGTATTCGCGTCCCCAGGTCTCGGCCTGCTTCATCCAATCGGTGGGCGATGATCTCATGTCCATTTTCGAGCTGGTCAAGAACGAGGCGCGCGTCTTCAAGTACGGCTCGGGCACCGGCACCAACTTCAGCAAGCTGCGCGGTCGTATGGAGAAACTTTCGGGCGGCGGGACGTCGTCGGGCCTGATGAGCTTTCTCGAAGTGCTCGATCGCGGCGCAGGCGCCACCAAGTCGGGCGGCACCACGCGGCGCGCGGCCAAGATGGTCGTGCTCGACATGGACCACCCCGAGATCCTCGACTTCGTGCGCTGGAAAATGCGTGAGGAGCAGAAGGTCGCCGCGCTCGTCGCCGCGGGCTACTCGTCGGACTTCAACGGCGAGGCCTACGCCACGGTGTCGGGGCAGAACTCGAACAACTCCATCCGCGTACCGGATTCATTCATGAACGCGCTCGAGACCGACGGCCCCTGGAGCACGCGACTGCGCACCACCGGCGAAGCCTACGAGACCATGCCGGCGCGCCAGATGTGGCGCACGGTGGCCGAAGCGGCGTGGGCTTGCGCAGATCCGGGCGTGCAATTCGACGACACCATCCAGAAGTGGCACACCTGTAGCGGGACGGATCGCATCCATGCAACCAACCCGTGCAGCGAATTCGTGTTCCTGGATGACACGGCTTGCAACCTGGCCTCGGTCAATCTCATGAAGTTCCGCGATCAGAACGGCTCGTTCGATATCGAGGGTTACCGCCACGCGAATCGGGTGTTCTTCCTGGCGCAGGAGATCGCGGTGAGTTTCGCCTCGTACCCGACCGAGCGGATTGCGCGCAACTCCGAGGACTTCCGCCCGCTGGGGTTGGGTTACGCCAACCTCGGCACGCTGCTGATGGTCGAGGGCCTGCCCTACGACAGTGACGGCGCGCGCGCGTACGCCGCAGCGATCACGGCCATGATGACGGGTGAGGCGTATGCCCTGTCGGCCGAGATGGCCGCCAGCAAGGGCCCGTTCCGCGGCTACGAGAAGAACACCGACAGTATGATGCGCGTGATGAAACAACATCGTGATGCGGCCCGCGCCATCGACCCGGCGCTCGCGCCGCGTGCGATGCGCTCGGCGGCGATTGAAACGTGGGACCGCGCGGTGGCGTATGGCTCATTGCACGGTTATCGCAACTCGCAGGCCACGGTGCTCGCACCGACCGGCACCATCGGCCTGCTCATGGATTGCGATACCACGGGGGTCGAGCCTGACTTCGCGCTGGTCAAGTTCAAGAAGTTGGCCGGCGGAGGCTACTTCAAGATCGTCAACCAGTCCGTGCCGTTGGCCTTGGAACGCCTCGGCTACGACGCCACCGAACGCGAACGCATCATCCGCTACGCCATCGGTCACGGCACGCTCCAGGGCGCGCCTCACATCGATGAACCCGCTCTGCACAACAAGGGGCTGCGCGAAGCCGAAATCGCCGGCATCGAGAAGGTCCTGCCGAACGTGCTCGACGTGCGCCAGGCCTTTGGCCGCGGCATCGTCACCGATGAAACGCTCACACGCTTGGGAGTTTCGGGTGCCGAGCGCGAGAAGCCCGGCTTCAGCGTCCTGCCGTTCCTGGGCTTCACGGAACAGCAGATTGACGAAGCCAACCTGTACATCTGCGGCACCCAGACGGTCGAAGGCGCGCCCGGGCTGAAGCAGGACCACCTCGCGGCATTCGACTGCGCGAATCGTTGCGGCAACAAGGGCACCCGCTTCATCCAGCCGATGGGTCATGTCCGCATGATGGGCGCCGTGCAGCCGTTCATCTCCGGCGCCATCAGCAAGACCGTGAACATGCCCCATGAGTCGTCGGTCGATGACGTGGAAGACATCTACTCACAGTCCTGGAAGCTGGGGATCAAGGCGGTGGCGCTGTATCGCGACGGCTGCAAGATGAGCCAGCCGCTTGTCACCTCCAAGAAGAAGGAAGACGACAAGCCCGCCATCGAGACCGACAGCCCCTCACCGGCCAAGCTGCACCGTCGCCGCCTGCCGAGCCGTCGTCACGGTTTCACGCAGGAAGCGCGGATCGCCGGCCACAAGGTGTTCCTGCGCACGGGGGAGTACGAGGACGGCACCCCGGGCGAGATCTTCATCGACATGCACAAGGAAGGCGCGGCGTTCCGTAGCATGATGAACTGCTTCGCCATCTCGGTCTCCATGGGAATGCAATACGGTGTGCCGCTCGAGGACTTGGTCGATCAATTCTGCTTCACGCGCTTCGAACCGCACGGTCGCGTGGACGGACACGAGAACATCAAGGTTGCCACCAGCGTCATCGACTATGTGTTCCGCGTGCTCGGGGTCGAGTACCTGGACCGGCGCGACCTCGCCCACGTGTTCCCCGAAGAACCGCCGATCGGCGACCTCATCCCGGTGGAGCCCAAGCAGCACGCGACGGGAGTCTTGGTGGGCAAGGAGCATCGTCAGGCCGCGCGGGCGCAGAACGGAGTGCGCAATCGCTTTGTCGATGCCGAACGCGAGGTCATGCAGGCGAATGCGCCAGCAGCCTCTCCCGTCCCGATGAAGGCCACAGGCGATACTCCGTCATGCACCACGTGCGGACATGTGACCATCCGCAACGGCACCTGTTTCAAATGCCTCAACTGCGGCACATCGATCGGGTGTTCGTGATCGAATGACGGGCCGGGAGAAGTGATGCGAGGGGCGGGACCCATGCGGGTTCCGCCCCCATCGCTTGTTCGCCGCAACCCCGCAGAGAAGGGGTCCCCTGCAGGCTCGGTGTTCCCGCTCATCGCCCCGCGCCAACCCCCGCGCATTCCACCACGAACAGGTGCTCGCGATTGTTTGCCGCTCCGGGCTTGCCCACCTTTTCGCCGGAGGGGTTGTAGACGCCCAGACGATGCCCGATGTGGCGCGGTTGTTGGAACGCCACCTCGCGCACCTCACCGCGCTCGGACAGCATGGCCCGCAGGTCCGGCAGCGACAGATGGCCCTCATCGCTGAAGGACACCACCAAGAAGCGGGCCCGCACACGCTCCAGCACCAAGGCCAGCGCGCCCGCGATCTGGCCCCGCCGGTTGAATGCGCTTGGACGCTGGCGCACATCCACGCGTTTGCAGGCGACACCGTACACGGCGGGTTTGTCCCAGAGTACGAGCGATTCCCACACATGATAATTGCCCAGATAGCTGTGCTGATTATACGGCGGATCCAGATAGACGAGGTCGGCTTCATAACGCTCGGCAGCCACCGTCGCATCCAGGCATGACGCGGAGCCCTCGCCGTCGAGCAGTTCCGGCAGGCGCAGTTGCAGCGGCTGGTGGGACCGCGCCGCCCATTGCTTCAAGTACGCCATCTGCAGCCCGACGGTGGAGTCGACGCGGTCCGCAGCCTCCATCAGGCTCACCAGCGCAATGGCCTCGAGCCTTGGCTCCAGCGACAGCGCGGAGATCCGCTCTCGGATCGCGTCCACACGGGCGCCGTTGGCGGGCTGCAGATAGCGCGACGCCAGGCAGAAGGTCTCCGTGAACCAGCCGGCCTTGCCCGCGAGTGCGTCCAGCTCCCCGATCACTCGCTCCGCCCGCAAACGCCACCGCCCCGCATCGGCGCCCACATAGCACGACGCAAGCACGTGCGCGTAGGCGTTGTGATCGTTCGCGTGCACTCGCAGCCCCAGACGCTTGAGCGCTTGGCCCACTCGGGCAGTTCCCGAGAATAGGTCCAGCGCCGTGCGCACCCCCTGAAGCGGCGCGACCGCCTCGAGGATATGTGGCAGCAACCGACGTTTGGAGCCGAGATACTTGATCATGTGGACCTCCGTGTCCGCGATTGACGCGGATACAATACCGCATGGGTGCAGGACGATGCGCGCACGAATCCCACGTGAGTGACCCGCCCTTGCGAGCCCCAGTCGCTCTACGGCACAGTGCGCCTCCATGAGCGCACGCGCTGCTGCCCCACCCACGATCTTCGCGCCCCAGCACATCCTCAAGCTGTTGCTGGTATTCGTCGTCATCGCCCCGCTCGCAGAGTTCCTGCACTGGGGTGCATTGCCGGTGTTCGCCTGCAGCGCGCTCGCAATCATCCCGCTCGCGGGAATCATGGGCGAGGCCACCGAGCAACTCGCCGCGCGCATGGGTGCGGGAGTGGGCGGATTGCTCAACGCCACCTTCGGTAATGCCGCCGAGTTGATCATCGCGATGATGGCACTGCACAAGGGCCTGTACGACGTGGTCAAGGCGTCGCTGACGGGGTCCATCATCGGCAATGTGCTGCTGGTGCTCGGACTCTCGATGGTCGCCGGCGGGTTCAGGCGCGAGCACCAGCGGTTCGATCGCGCGGCCGCAGCGGCCAGCGCCACCCTACTCATGCTCGCCGCCATCAGCTTGATCGTGCCAGCGGTGTTCCATTTCGTCGCCGAGGGAGCCGTCGCGCAACACAAACTCTCGCTCGTTCGCGAAGTCGCGATCGAGCGCAGCCTCTCGCTCGAGATTGCCATCGTGCTCGCCGTGTCGTACGTCCTGAGCCTGCTGTTCACGCTCAAGACCCACAAGCACTTGTACACCGGCGCCGCCGGGGATCACGAGCAGGAACCGGCCAACATCGGCCGCGCGGTGGTCATGCTGTTGATCGCGACGGCGTTCGTGGCATGGATGAGTGAGATGCTGGTGGGCGCGGTCGAGGAGACCTCGCACGCGCTGGGCTTGACCGAGGTGTTCGTGGGCGTGGTCGTGGTGGCCATCATCGGCAATGCGGCCGAGCACTCCACCGCGGTGCTCATGGCTGTGAAGGGCAAGATGGACCTGGCGCTCAACATCGCCATCGGCTCGTCCATCCAGATCGCCCTATTCGTGGCCCCCTTGCTGGTATTCGCCTCGTACGCCATGCCCAAAGGCCCCATGGACCTGCGCTTCAGCCCCTTCGAGGTGCTGGCCGTGCTGGCCGCCGTAGGCGTGGTGAACCTGGTGTCACAGGACGGCGAGTCCAATTGGCTTGAAGGGGCACTGCTCCTCGCGGTCTACTTGGTATTAGCGATCGCATTCTACTTCCTGCCCTGATTCCCCCGTCCCGCTCCACGGAGGTCCATCGTTCATGTCGACCCACACGCAGGCCCGAGTGCCGGAGTTGATCCGCCGTCTCGACGAGGCGATGACTCCGCGCGATGACGCCGGCCGATGTCGCGCCGTGAAGCAGGTGCTCATCGACTTCCTCAAGGTCGGCGCCGATTTCCTCGATCCGCTCTTTCTGGTACCCACGCCCGAGCGCTACGCGCGCCGCTTGATTCATCGGGATCCTGCAAACCGGTACACCGCGATCGCCATGGTATGGGACAAGGGCCAGGGCACCTCGTTACATGACCACGCAGGCATCTGGTGTGTGGAATGCGTGTACCAGGGCCGTATCCGCGTGCAGAGCTACTCGCTGCGGGGCGGCGACCCCGAACGGGACATCGTCAAGTTCGAACCCGAGACACTCATCCACGCAGGGGTGGGCGAAGCGGGCGCATTGATCCCACCCTTCGAGTACCACGTCCTGGAGAATGCGCTCGACACTCCGGCCGTGACCATCCACATCTATGGCGGCGAGATGGACCACTGCCATGTGTTCGTGCCCGCCGAGGACGGATTCCTGCGCCAATACCGCGAGCTCAGCTACACGGCGTGAAGCGACTCATCGAGGCCGCTCCCGGCGTCGCGCTCGCGGCGTTGTTGGCCACGGCGGCGTTCCTTCTGGCCCGGCTCCCATTCGTCAAGGACACGCTGCACGTCTCCGCACTCCTGCTCGTGATCCTGTTGGGCATGGCGTGGCGGTCGATGCTGCCGGTGCCGGCCGCTGCGCTGCCCGGCATCCGCACGGCGCAGCGCCCCATCCTGCGCTGGGCTGTTGCGGGCCTCGGACTCAAGTTGTCACTGGGCGAGATCCTGCGAATCGGAGGTCCCGCGCTGGCAGTGGTGGTCATCTCAACGATCGCCACGCTCGGATTCGGCATCTGGGTGGCCCGGCGGCTCGGGATGGGCGAGAAGTCCAGCATCCTGCTCGCGGTGGGCAGTTCGATCTGCGGCGCCTCAGCCGTGGTCGCCGCGGACAGCGTGGTCCAGGGCGAGAAACAGGATTCGGCCATCGCGCTGGGAGTGATCACGCTGCTGGGTACCATCGGCATCGTGATCTATCCGCTCCTGGGACGCTCACTCGGCATGGACGATTTCCTGTACGGCTTGTGGGATGGGGCCAGCCTGCACGAGATGGCACAGGTCGTGGCCGCCGGCGCGGGGTTCAGCAAGCGCGCGGTCGAGGTCGCAACGGTCGTCAAGCTCACGCGCATCTGCCTGTTGGCGCCAATCGTGTTCGGCTTGGCATGGTCGCTCCGCCGCAAGGGCGCCACGGGCGACGCCAAGGTCAGCCTGGTGCCATGGTTCCTGGTGTTGTTCGTGGTGTTCGCGGCGATCAACTCGACCGCGCTGGCGCCCAAGCGCGTACTCGATGTGCTGAGGGACATCGACCTTTGGTTGCTCTGCGTTGGCATGGCGGGAGTCGGGCTTCAAACCGGGTTCCACGACTTGAAGCGCGCCGGGATCGCGCCCATCGCTGCCGGGGTTGTCCAATGGCTGTTCATCGCGGGACTGTCCTACGCGTTGGCGGTGGCGCTGGTGCGATGATGCACCACCGGCTGCAAGCGGGCCGCTGCAATCAGGCCGCCCGGAGCCCATCCCCGGCACTGGCGAGCGCAAAGCGAAGTGCATCAAGACAGTCGGAGTCGAACCCGACGCCGCGGTCGCGCTCCATCAGTTCCAGGACATGCTCCGTAGCCAGCGCATCGCGGTAGGGCCGGTTCGAACTGAGCGCGTCATACACATCGGCCACCGACAGCACCCGCGCCAGCGCGGGAACATCCTCACCGGCGATGCCCCGGCAGTAGCCGCGGCCATCGAGCCTCTCGTGATGCGCGCCGACCTCGAACGCGTGGCGTTCGAAACCCGAGACGTGCGCAAGGATCCGCTCGGTGTAATGCGCATGTTGGCGCATCACATGCCACTCGTTCTCGGTGAGCGCGCCAGGCTTGTCGAGGATGGTGTTGGGTACGCTCAACTTACCCAGGTCGTGCAACAAGCCGGCGCGGCGCGCATCGGCCACCTCGGTGGCGGTCCAGCCCAACTCGCGGGCAACATCACCAGCCAGATCGCCCACGCGCTTGGAATGCGATGCCGTGAACGGCGACTTCGCGTCCACCACGCGGGAGAACTGCAAGGCCACGCGGTCCAGCCCCTGTGGGCCCGCGAGCAAAGCTGCCCCGCCTGGCTCCGCATCGCCCATCCGGTCGCGCAGCGTGTGCGTGTCCATAGCGCACCACGCCACCAGGTGCGGCTCGATTCCCTCGCATGCGCGCACCAGAGTCGGGTCGAACCAGCGCCCGCTGCGCGAGCGCACGACCTCCACCGCGGCCTCGGCGCCATCGCGCACCGCGAACACCTCGAGTGAGCGCGCCAGGCTGAGCAGTCGCGAGAGCAGCGGGATGTCCTCACCCGAGAGCCCGCGAGGCTGACCGCCGCCATCCCAATGCTCCTCGAGCGCTCGTACGCCTTCGCCCACCGCGCGACCCAGACCCATATCATTGGCGAGTTGGGCGCCGCGGTCGCAACGCGTTTCCACCAAGCGCATGGCTTCGCGAGGTGCGGCTCGCGCGAACTCGACGATGCGTCTGGCGCGGACGGGCCAGGGCTGATCCGGGGCGGTGCGCGACAACAGGGTCAACCCCGCGCGCAGGAGGTCGCGCATGTCGACCCGCACGAGCGCCGCCTTGGTCGCGCGGTCATCGCTGCCGAACAGGCGGTAGACCTGCGAGGCATTGCTGGAGCAGCCCACATCCTTGACCATCGACGCGAAGTACAGGTCGCGTTGCACTCCGAGTGGAAGCCCGAGTCGCTCGGCGATCCAAAGGGCGATGAGCCCACTCCGCACCGAGTGCCCCATGGGCTGGCCCTCGGTGAGATCGAGCGCGAATGACAGCGCGGAGAGGACGTCGGAGAGATGCAGCGATTCCGGCGATCGAGGTCGGTCGTTCACAGGGCGGAGTATCGGCGCTCGCTGGCCGTTTATTGAGGGGGACTGCGCACTTCCCAGGAACATTCCTGATCTCCCCGAGCGCGAACCCTTGGGGGCGTCCATGAGCAGCGGGCGGAATGCCCCACCCCGCCTTTTCCGGCCCATGACGCGCCCCGAGAGGGCGGATCGCGTTGGCCCCGCGCGTGCATGGCGCGCTACACTTGCAACCGCACTCACCCCAGCAGGAGTCCTCAATGGCCCCCGAGCACCTCCGCAAGCGGACAGCATGGCTCGCTTCACTCATCGTTGTGCTCGCCTCGCTCGCCGCCCCGGCGCACGCGCTGCGCGTCACGACATGGAACCTTCTCGATTATCGCGAGGGCACTCTTGAGGCACGTCAGGTGCACTTCCGTAAGGTGATGGGTGCCATTGATACCGACGTGCTGGTGGTGCAGGAACTCAAGAGCGCTGCCGCGGCGGACTCGTTCCTGAACAACGTGCTCAGGGTGGCCCAGCCCACGCGCGTGTGGAAAGGCGGAGCCAGCACATTCCTGTCCACGACCGAAAGCTCGCTGTACTACGATTCACTCAAAGTCACGCACACCAACCTCGGAGCAGTTGCCACGGGTGGCCCGCGTCAAGTGCTCGTGGCGCTCATCAAGCCGAATGGTTACCGCACCGCCTCCTCGTGGTTCCGGCTCTACTCCGCGCACCTGAAAGCAGGTCAACCGGCCGTCACCGGTTCACCACCGGATTCGGCATTGCGTCGCACCGAATGCACGAACCTGCGCAACACCCTCAACGCGGCCCCCGCGAACACGAACATCCTCTTGGGCGGCGACATGAACTTCTACGGTGACTTCGAAGGCGGCTACAGCCGCCTGACCGAGTCGCAGCTCGACAACGATGGTCGGCTCAAGGACCCGCTCACCATGCCCGGCACTTGGCAGAACCCGGGCTATGCGATCCACCACACCCAGTGCCCGTGCATCACCGGGGATTGCCCAGCGGGATTCGGATTCTCGGGTGGCGGGCTCGATGATCGCTTCGACATGCTGCTGGGCACCTACTCGCTCTCCGATGGTGCGGGTCTCGATGTGGTGCCCGGCGCCCTGCCGAACGGCTATGGCGCGTATGGGAACGATGGCTTCCACTACAATCAGAATATCGATGGAAGCGGCGTGAACTACGCGGTGCCCTTGGATGTGGCCAGCGCGCTGCATCAGGCGGCGGACCACATCCCCGTGGTCCTCACGCTGCAGCTGCCGCCGAAACTACAGGCAGCCTCGACGCTCCCCTTTGGCGACGTGATCGTGGGCGGGAGCGTCAGCCAATCTTTGGCGGTCAGCAACGTTGCGCCCGTGCCCGCCGACGAACTCGACTATTCGCTGAGCGCGCCCGCGGGATTCTCGGCGCCGGCGGGAGCATTCGTGGCGAACGCGGGAGCGCTCGCCACGCTGCAAACAATCGGCATGAGCACCGCTGCGACAGGGGTCAAGTCCGGCACCCTCACGATCGCGAGCGACGACCCCGACACGCTCTCCAAGTCCGTGGCTTTGTCAGGCCGCGTCCTGGCGCACGCGGTGGCCTCGCTCGATTCCATGAACGTGCTCACCAGCAGCACGCTCGACCTGGGGGACCACATCGCGGGCCAGTTCCCTGACTCGGCCGTCCGCGTTCACAACCTGGGCTACGTCGCGCTGCAGGCACGCTTGTCGTTGGAGGGCGCAGCCATCGTGGGCGGCGCGGGCCGCTTCTCGCTCATCGGAGGGTTCTCGAGCGCGCTGCTCGCGGGAACGGGACGCAGCCACACGGTACATTTCGAGGACAGCGGCGCGACGGCCGACTCGACCTACGAGGCCACGCTCACGTTCACGAGCAGCGACGAGCCCCTGCCGGGGGCGACCTCGGCGTCGCCGTTGGTCGTCACGCTCCGCGCCCGGCGCGCCAGCGGAGGCGTGGGAGTGGGCGAGAGTCCGTCGGCGCTGCGTTTTCTGCCCCCCAGCCCCAACCCCCTGCATCGCGGAACCCTGTTCGGGTTCTCATTGCCCCGCGCCGCCCAGGTCACGCTTGCCGTCCACGACCTCACCGGCCGGCGCGTGAGCCTGGTGCAGGAGGGCGAGATGAGTGCAGGCGCACACTCGCTGCGCTGGAACGCCCAGGATCGCACGGGGCAGGCACTGGCGGCGGGTTTGTACTTCGTCCGCTTCGCCACGCCGGGCCTGACCCGGGTCGAGCGCCTGGTGGTGCTGCCGTAAGCTGGACCGTCACCCCCCGTCCTGCCGCAGGGGCGGCCCTTGGGCGGGGGACTCGTCATCTGCGAGCGCCCCGAACCCTTCGCAAGCCGTGACCGGCAGACGAGGGTATCGCGGATAGCGGGCATCGGTCCGCGATAGCCCACAGAGCCAGAAGTGGGTACGCGGCGTCGCCACCTGATGTGCGTTTGCACATCGTGAACACAGGCCAACGCGGGGATCAAGCGGGGGCTTCATGGCTCCTACGATACACCGTTGCATCGGAATCGAGCCGTAGCGGTGTCGGCGCACTCGACACTTTCTACAAGCTCGCGCATTCCGTTTACTCCGGGAATACGAAGCAGGGTTGGGCTAAGGCATGCGCTGCATGGCCTTCCGCTTTGCTCATCGAACATGGCCCGGCCCTTGCACAGTAATACGGGTGATCCCCACCCCCCTTGCCTCTTGTCCCTCAGAGGAGAGCATACAACCATGAAGAAGCTACTCGCGCTACTCCTGTTCTGTGCGCTGGCCGCATCGCCGGCCCTCGCAGTCGATCTCGGTAATCAAGTGAACGATCCACATCGCTCGGGCGGAACCCTGCCTTCGGTGGATCCTTATGCGGGCCCTGGTATGGGTAGGAATACCCGGCCACACGACGAGCATGGTGAGACCCCGGTCGAGCCTGTGCCAGAACCCGGCACGATGGCGCTCGCTTCGATGGGCCTGATTGCGCTGGGCGCGGCCGCTCGCAAACGAATCGGTAAGTAAAGAAAGTCACAAAGTATCAAGGGTCATCGGACTGGCGCGCTTGTCCCCACGGGCGTGTCGTCCGCACGCAGAGCCCACGCTCGGCTGACCCCCAGTGAGCCGGCGGAGAGATTCATCACTCTCCGCCGGTTCGACTTTTTTGGGTAGACTCCTCGTTCATGCCCAATAACCTCCCGCCCACAGCGGTCACATGAGACCCCCGCGCCGCCCGCCGCCGTCCCGAGCCGCATCCAGTCCGCCGCAGGCGGAGGTGCTCCGCTCCAACCGCATCCCCGAGCTCGCCAGCTGGGGCGTGATCATCGTCTTCGCCTGTGTCGCCGCTTGGTTCGTGGCCGTCCCACACCGCGTGGGCGATGTCTTCACCGAGACCGATTTCTACGGCGCCTATGCTCAGGGCGCACGCTTGGTGCAGCAAGGGCACCTCGACCCGGCACGATATGCCGTGGTCGGACCGGGCTTCGAGCTGGCGTTGGCACTGGTGGGCCTGGTGGTGCGCGACCTGTTCCTCGCCGCCGAGCTGATCTCGCTCGTCTCGATGGTGGCGATGCTGGCACTGTGGCGCACGACGCTCCGCCACTTGGGCGGCGCGGTGCTTTCGCTGGTCGCAGTCGCCTTGCTCGCCAGCAATGCCCAGGTGCTGCGCTACGGCTACGCCGTCACGACCGATGCGCTGGCCCTGGCCCTGCAGGCCGCGGCGCTGTGCGTGCTGCTCACGCGCGCGGGCTCGCGCGCCATGTTCCTGGCAGGCGTGCTGGCGGGGCTGGCATTCCTCACCCGCTACACCCACGGCGTGCTGCTGGTGGCCGGGCCGGTCGCGATCATGGTGGGCTGGACCGCGGCGCCTCGCGAACACCGTGTGCGCGAGGCATTGCGCTTCGTTTCGGGGTTCCTGGTGCTGGTGGCGCCGTGGGTGGTGTACTCGCTGGCGCGCGGTGGGGGCGCCGGTATCCAATTGCACCACAACCTCGCCTACGACGTGTTCGCGCGCGCAAAGGGAATCCCATGGGACACCTACCAGCGCGAGATGCAGTCGCAGTTCCCAACCCCATGGTCGGTGTTCGCGCGCAGCCCGAGCGCGGTCACCTCGCGGCTGCTGTTCAACATCTGGGACCATTTGCGGCTCGACGCCTTGAAGACCACCGGACTCGCCTTGGCGGTTTCCGCCGGGGCGGGCCTGGTGCTGGGCTGGCGGGAGGGAGCACTGCGTCGGCTTGCGCCCGTGTTGTTCACCTGCGGCCTCGCGTTCATGGCGCTCGTGCCGGCGTTCCACTCCGAGCGCTACTCCATGGTGCTCCTGCCCGCGTGGGTCGCCTTGGCAGGCGCAGCGTTCGCGCCGCTGGTACCCAGGCGCGGAGTGTTGCCTTGGCTGCGCGGGTGGCTCGCGCTGGTGCCAATCGCGCTTGGATCCATGGCCAGCGTGCGCGTCCAACAACGCGCCTTGTCGCAACTTCCCGTCGAAGTCCTGCCCGCGGCGCAGGCCGTGCAACCGTTCATCAAGCCGGGCGAGTATGTGCTCGCGCGCAAGCCCCACTTCGCGTACCACGCTGGCCTCAAGCCATTGGCGTTCCCGTTCGTGGACACGCTGCCCGAGCTGGCGGACTACGCACGCGCGCATGGCGTGCGTTGGCTGTACTTCTCGTGGCCTGAGGCCGAGATGCGCCCGAGCTTCCGTTACCTGCTCGACACCACCTCGGCAGTGCCGGGCTTGACCGTGCGTGCCGTGACCACCCACAACCCCGCCGTGGTGTACGAGATCGGCCCCGGCTTTGGCGCCGAGCCCGCATGGGCGGGCAACGACACGCTGCGGGCGGTGCACGAAGCACGTGCGACCGCGGCGATCGACGATCGGGATGTGAACTCGCGCGTGCTGCTGACGCTCTATGCGCGCCAGAATCAGCGCTGGAGCGAGGCACAACCGTATATCGAACAGGCCGTGCAGTTGCGCCCTGACGATCTGTTCGTGCTTGGTTTGCTGGCGGAGAACCTCACGCAACTCGGCAGGTACTCCGCGTCGGAGATGACCTGGCAGAAAGTGGCGGCGCGAACGCCGAACGATTCCCGCGTCGCCTTGGCCCGCGGCGGCAATGCCTTGTTGGACGGGCGTCCACAAGACGCGGCGCAGCTATGGAGGCCGGTGGTGTTTGCATGCGAGGACCCTGTTACATTGCGCCGCATGCTCGAACTCTTCACTCAGGCCGAGGACCCCGCCGCCATCGCCGAGGTGCGCGCACGGATGACCGCCTTGGGCGTGCGCCCCTGATGCGACGATTGGTTGCGTCCGTTCTGGCCCTGATGCTTGGCGCCTGCGCCAGGAGCGGCATACATCCTGCCAATGCTCCAGGGATCGCTCCTCAGGCCCCGGCTGCCGATTCGATCACCTCGGCGCTATGGCGCATGGACGAGGCCGGCACCACGCGTGTCGTCGACGCCGGGCCGTTCCGCCTGAGTGGGACTGCGGGTGTTGACACGCGCACGGATTTCGGGCGTTACCGATCCTCACGCCTGTTCACCCGTAATCCCAATTCGTTCGTCCATGTGCCGTACAATCCCGCGCTCGAGTCCACGCGCGGCCTGACGGTCGAGGCCTGGGTGAACGTGACCGAGTACGGCCTGTTCGAACTGGCACCGCTGGTCTCGCGCTGGAGTCCGGTGCCCAACGAACAGAGTTGGCTCCTGGGCATGGTCGGGCGCAAGCTGAACATCGCCACCGCCGGATACAACAGCCCGGGAATTTTCTCGTCATTGGTGACCGGCATGCCGCCGGGCCGACTCGTGTTCATGTTCCAGCCCGAGCAGGCGGCCGCGGCGGTGGCGTGGCCCTCCATCTCCACCATCCCGGCGAATCGGTGGGTGCACGTCGCGGCCACGCTCGATGGCGAAGTCGTGAAGCTCTATGTGGACGGCCGGCTCGATGCCCAATACGCCACCGTGGGTCAGGTGCGTCGCAGCACGGCGCCGCTCATGATCGGCAACGTATTCGATGAGCGTCGGCTGACCGACTTTGGCGGCGACCTGCGCTGGGACCCGAGTCAGGACCAGAAACCTTACTACGCTTTCGTCGGCTCGATCGACGAGGTCCGTATCTCGAGCCTTGCGCGCACCGCGTTCGACTCCGCTCGCCCGCGCTGAACCCAGGAGCGCTGTCCACGCCGTCGCCGCCCCCGACCCCATCGTGCCTCTGGCGGCGGCCGGGGGCGGCGCGATAGCCTTTCGGCCGTGAACCCCGCTCCCGGCCACCGCCCCGCAGGACCTCCTCCCATGCGCTTGTTGCTTTTGCTCGTCTTGGCCCCGTTCGTACTTGTCGTGCCCGCCGCGGGCATGGCTT
>JBDSKE010000004.1:0-7824 GCA_039917105.1 Candidatus Eiseniibacteriota bacterium
GGGCGAGTGGGATGCCCACGCGCTGCAGGCCAAGGATCAGCCAGAGGAGCATTGCGGCCGCGGGAGCAATGAAGACCTGATCGGTGAGCCAGCCGGCACCGACCCCCAATCCCAACAGCACCCCGGACCGCATGTTCGGTCGGTCAGCAAGCTCCCATGCGCCCAAGGTGGCGCTCACGAGAATCAGGGAGTAGATCGTGGTCGGGTAGAGCATGCCCGAAGTGAAGACAACCGTCGGTGACACGGCCAGGGCCAGCATGGTGAGCCGTTGCGCAGTCCCGCCGGCGATACGCCGAGCCAGCTGTCCGGATACGTGGACCAACAGAACGGCGGGCACCAATTGAAGCAGGCGGATGGCCAGATAGTTCCCGATTCCGCCGAGTCGGAATCCGAGCGCCATGAAAAGTGGGTAAACCGGTGCTCGCGGGTTGCCAGCTTGCGCCCCATGTCCGCTCAGGAACTGCAGCGCGGTCGCTTCATATTCCTTGGTATCCGCCCAGAAGGTCTGATTCCCCAGCACGCCCACAAGCGCGAGACGCAGGAGGGCCGCGAAAACGAGAATCGCGCGCGGGGTGGAGAGCTTCTGGACGAGCGTGGTCGGGGGGAGACCGGTCACGGGTGCGACTCGGGCGAAAGCGTGCTGGTCTCGGCTCGCCCCAACGGCGTGACCGAGAGGACCAGGCCCACCAGCCCCGGGGTGAGAGTCGTGGTCGAGAACCACAGCAGCGAGAATGCCGGGCCCAACCCGATCCCCAACCCCAATTGGCCGAACACGGTTGCGCTCACGTGCTCACGCAGGCCCAGTCCACCCAGGGTGAACGGCAGATTGCCCAACAAGGGGATGATCGGAAGGCTCAAGTACAGCAAGGGCGAGGCCCCGGGCGCCAGGTCCCGCAGGAGTAACCAGGCTGAGGCGTAGCTGAAGAGGTAGAAGAACAGCCCTCCGGCCAGGCCCGAGAGGAGCGCGGGGCTGCGCAATGTTCCGCTCGAAGCCCTGCTCCAATACCCGATTGGCTTGGCGAGCCAGGGGATGGATCGTCCGATCGCGGAGATCGCGGGAGGATGGTCCACGACCAGCACTGCGACGATTGACAATCCCACGACTCCCAAGAACAGCCACATCAGTGGGCCACGCCATTGGGGGAAGAACAGGAATGCCGGCAGCGTCATGGCTTCGAGCAATAACACGTCAAAGATCCGATCCCACACGACTGAAGGGAGTATCTGGGACTGAGGCAGCCGTAGATGCAGGATACGTGCGAACTCGCCCACGCGGCCGGGTGTGACCAGTCCATAGCAGATTCCAATCAGCGTGATGCAATAGCTGCGCGCGACGGGTAGCTTCACTCCGGCTCGGGCGAGGAGCGCGGACCAGCGGTAGGCGCGTCCCCAGTAGCCGATCAGCGAGAGGACGATCGCCGACACGATCGAGGTGGGGCGCACCCGCGCGAAGGCGGTCAGGAATTGGTGCAGCGGGATGCGCCGCAGGAGCAAGCCAAGCAAGAGTATGGAGATCCCGAGCTGCAGGATCAGCATCCATTGAGCTCGTTTCACGCGCTCGGCCTTGGCGCGCACAAGGCTTGGGTCCAGGGAAGCGGGGAATTCGAGTCGCGCACGTCGACCTCTTGGCCCAGGAATGCCAGAAAGGATTTCGTGCTCCACTGTTGGACGTGGCCAGGCGTGTTGCCCATTCGTGACCAGTACTTGCCGCGGGCCAGGTTGAGTGCTCGCCAAATGGGCTCGCGTGGGACCGAAAGGATGATCGCGCGGTTGGCCGCCCCGGCCAGCGCCCGCAGCGCCCGTCGGGGGTCATCCAAGTGCTCGAAGACTTCGCACGCCACGATCAGGTCCCATTTGCGCCCATCCATGCCCACGTCGTAGACCGACTGCCTCTCGAATCGGAGCCCGGGGTATCCGCGACGCGCGATGTCGAGGATCTCGGGGGAGAGGTCGCTGGCGGTCACACGATCACGTCCGTATCGTTCCACCATGCGCGCCGTGATGTGCCCTTCCCCACAACCCACTTCCAGGACCGAACCCATTGGACCGGCCTGATCGAGAAGACTGTCGAGCCCGCGCAGGAAGCCACTCATGAGGCGACGCTCAACCGGGTTCTTGGTGCCGTACTTATCGTAAGCATTGCCAGCCACGACGCCGTCGGAGACCACCAACTTCTGGCTCAACGCGGGCCCTCCTTCGGGGGATGCGCGATGTCGAGGCGGGAAGTCCGGGTGTTGACCAGGATCTCCTCGATCAGCCGCCTGTTCATGGCGATCAGATCAGCCAACACTCCGAGCGCACCCAGCAACACCCCGATGACCGCGAGCGCCCCAGCCACGATGATGGACTGGATATGGCCGGCCTGCCCAGGGGTGGTGAGCCAGATCACTGCGAAGCGCACGAACAGCAGGACCGACAAGCTCATGCATGCCGCGCTCAGTGTCATGAAGAACTGCAAGGGCCGGTACAAAACGTAGATGCGGAACATGGTCCCGAGCGAACGCTGGATATACGCTCGCATGCCTTTGAACAATCGTGACTCGCGTAGGTTCCCGTTGATGCGGATCGGCACATGCGTGACCGTGATGTTCTTCTGACTCGCTTGGATGATGGTCTCAAGCGTGTAGGTGAAGTTCGTGAGAACGGTTAGGCGCAACGCCGCTTCCCGGTTGTAGGCGCGGAATCCCGAGGTCGCATCGGGAACATCGGAGTTCGCCAAGCGTCGCACCACGCCCGAGCCCAGTTTCTGCAGATACTTCTTGAGGGGCGAGAAGTGTTCAATGGAATCGATCGGGCGGGTGCCCACGACCATGTCGGCGCGTCGTTCGAGGATCGGCAGGATGAGCTTGCCAATGTCCTGCCCCTTGTACTGATTATCGGCATCGGTGTTCACGATGATATCGGCACCCATCTCCAGCGCAGTGCGCAGCCCGGCCTCGAAGGCACGGGCGAGGCCGCGGCGAGCCGGGAAGCGAATCACACGATGGACTCCTTGAGCGCGGGCAACCTCACTCGTCCGATCATGGCTGCCATCGTCGATAACGAGCCACTCGATCGCGTCCACTCCCGGAAGTTCGCGGGGCAGGTCCGCAAGGGTCGTTGGAAGTGTCACTTCCTCGTTCAGGCAAGGAATCTGGATGACGAGTTTCAAGGCGTGGCACTCCGGTTCGAGACGACGCCCCCGAATCTTCCGCATTCCGTGCTACCCCGGTGGGCAGGGGCCGCCGGGAAGAAGGATTGGCCCCACCGAGCCAAACCCAGATGGGAGTATCGACCATCCGAAGGGGGAGGACAAAGCTCTGGTCGCTGGCGTCTCATACACTCGCCCCCTGAAGGACTCGAGGCGGGCTCTGCCAACGTGTGGGCCGTTCCGCAGGGGCATCGATCCATTGGCGGAGCCATAACTCCAGTGTCAAGAGGGTCCAGAGTTCGCGCCCGCGGTCGCGCCGCGCCTGCAGGTGGTCACTCAGATAGCTCCGCACCGTGTCCGGTTCCAGGTAGCCGCGCTCCAGGCAGCGCGACGAAAGCAGTGTATCGGCGAGGATCTCGCGGAGTTCACCTCGGAACCACGGGGACAAGGGCACCGTGAACCCCACTTTCCTGCGGTCCACGACCTCGCGCGGGAGGAGCTTGCGGGCGAGTCGCTTGAGTAGGACCTTGCCCTGGAGCCCCCGGATCTTGTGGCTGCGGGGCAGGCGGAGGGCCCAATCGATCAGTGGATTGTCCAACAGCGGAACGCGCGCTTCGACCGACGCGGCCATGCTCATCTTGTCCATCTTCATGAGCAGGTCATCGGGCATCCAGAGCCGCAGGTCGGCATCCAACATGCGATCCAGTGAAGTCCGTGCGAGGCTGTCGGCCAACACGCGCTGGAATGGCTCGGCGCCGGCCTTCGCATGGGGTCGCAACGCCGGCCCCAACAGGCGAGCTCGCTCATCGCCGATGAACCCTGCGAACCAGGCCGCGAAGCGTTCCCCCTCGTCGCGGAAGTGTGCGCTGCGTCCCACCACCTGAAGCTTGCGGAACGCGAACGGCAAGCGGTCGATGCCATGTTCGAGCAACGCGTCGCGAATATTGGAGGGGAGGCGGGCAAGCAGCCCGGCAACGGGTTCGACGGCATACTTGGGATAGCCGGCGAAGAGTTCGTCGCCCCCTTCGCCCGTCAGCACTACGGTCACCGAATTGCGAGCAAGTTGTGCCACCAGGTAGGTGGGGATGGCGGCCGGTTCGGACATGGGCTCGTCCTGGTGCCAGACCAGGTTCGGTAGCTCGCGCAAAAGGTCCCTTGCGCCGACCATGATCTCGTGATGGTCGCTGTGGCAGTGATCCGCCACCCGACGAGCAAAAGGGAGCTCGTTGTAGGGACCAGGTTCATCGAATCCCACCGAGAAGGTCTGCACGGGGCGCTCAAGCAGCCGGCTCATGAGCGCGACCACAAGGCTCGAGTCGACTCCCCCCGAGAGCAGCGCGCCAAGTGGGACCTCGCTCATGAGGTGGGACTTCACCGAATCACTCAGGCGAGACTCGACCTCGATCAGCGCATCGGAATCAGACAGGACGAGCTTGGGTTCATAAGAGGGCTGCCACCACCGCACCACGCGCTCACCGGTCGGTTCGAGGATCAGCGCGTGCCCGGGTGGGAGTTTGTGGATCCCTTCGAACATGGTCGCCGGCGCAGCGGCGTATCGGAGCGTCAAATGTTGGACGATCGAGGCGGGATCCGGCGCACGCCGTACCCCTGGGAAGGCGAACAGGGCTTTGATCTCGGAGGCGATTGCGAATGAACCGGCCGCGCGGGTCCAGTAGACCGGCTTGATCCCGATCCGGTCCCGCCCCACGAAGAGGCGGCGACGCGGGCGGTCCCAGATGGCGAATCCGAACATCCCATCCAGATGGCGCACGAACTCGTCGCCCCATTCCTCATAGGCATGTACCAGTGTCTCCGTGTCGCTCTGGGTGCGATACCTGTGTCCGCGGGAGCGTAACTCCGTGCGCAGCGAGGCGTGGTTGTAGATCTCGCCGTTGAACGAGATCCAAATCGTCCCGTCCTCATTCGAGAGCGGCTGTTGCCCGGTCACGACATCGACGATTGCCAGACGCCGGAACGCGAGTCCGACGCCGGGTTCGGCCATGACCCCCCCATCGTCCGGACCGCGATGGCGCAGTGTGTCGCAGGCCGCCGCGAGCCAGGAGGGCTCGGGCGACATGCCCGAAGGGTCATAGAACGCAGCGAAGCCACACATCGGGGATTTGGACCTCGCTGCGCTAGGCGGATGAGAGGATGGGCAACTGGCCCTTACGCTGTCGCTCGGCCAGTCGCGCGGCCGCGACCCAGAAGGCGAACATGAGCCAGACTTGGAATTGATAGGTGGGATTGCGCCAGTACTCGATCTTGAATTGGTCGACCATGAAGAACACCAGCTGTGCCCGCGCCACGAACAGGTAGGACTCGACGTAATCGGGATCGGTCAGACTGCTCGCCCGAGAGCGCGTGATCCTCCAGAACGAGTACAGAATCGTGAGAAAAATACCGAGCCCGATGAACCCGACGTTGTTCGCGACATAGAGATAGAGATTGTGCGGCCAGTACCAGAACTTCAGGCCGCCCCGCTCGGCCGAATAGTACGGCCCATGGCCGATCAGCGGGTGCTCCCAGGCGCGCGTCCATGCGTCGGTCCAAGCGCCGGCACGCGAATCGGGCATCCAGCCACCGACCACTTCGGTCTTCTCCATGCGTTCGAACAAATTGCCCGAGGCCGTGAAGTTCGCGACGTAGAAGTTCATGGCGAAGAAGGCGGCCAGGATGATACAGACCGTGATCGTGAGAGGGACGATCTGCAGGCGTCGGCGCATCTGCCAAGCGAGGTACAGCAGCGCGGCCGAGAGCGAGAAGAGGGGCCCGCGAGTGACCGTGCTGAAGAGCACGAACAGGGTGAGAACCAGAAGGAAAGCGTATCCGACCTTGCGCGCCACCGATCGGGCACGCAGAAAGAAGAATGTGAGGACGAGCAGATTCAAGCCGCAGAAATCCGCGAGTAGCTCGAAGTCGAAAAACGTGACCCCGACGCGCAGGTTCTTCTTGCTGAAGTCCTCGCTGACCGTGGCTGTGAACTCGATCCAGCCGGGGACGAGTTTGCCGCCGGGATGGTCCAACTCCCAGATGGCGATCAGGCCCAAAGCAAGGATGACGACCGTCTGGAACATCTGCATTCGCTTCAGGTCCCTGACCGAATGGACATTCTGTTGGATCAGGAAGAAGAGCAAAAGGGTTCCCAAGAACAGCTGGAACTGTTGAAGTGCAAAGCTCAGGTGCCGCATGTCCGGGACGTTGTAGAAGGACACGATCACCATCAGCAGGAACGCCAATATCGGGCCGTCGGTCGGCGATCGCTCGGGGCGCGCGACCTCGCGCTGGGAGAGGCGCAACAGGTAGATCACCAGGAGCACGAGGATGAAAGCGAAGTTCGTGTTGCCGAAAGTCGTCCCACGTGGGAACGGCAGCATCATGATGAGTACGCCGAGGCCGGACACCATGTTCAAGCGCCAGGCGACGCCGACGACCAGCGCCGCTGCCGCGAGCTGGATGATCCGCTTGTCAGGTGCCATG
This sequence comes from Candidatus Eiseniibacteriota bacterium, assembly GCA_039917105.1. Lineage (GTDB taxonomy): Bacteria > Eisenbacteria > RBG-16-71-46 > RBG-16-71-46 > RBG-16-71-46 > CAIXRL01. The sequence goes on from JBDSKE010000004.1 coordinate 6,608, forward strand.
TACTGCTGCCCGATGAGCACACCCAACCCAACGATCAGGATGAACTGGAAAAGACGGTCCAGCCAGATCCTGAACGCCGAGACCCGTACGAGCGGGCGTGCGGGGTACAGCTGTGAACTCATGACCCTCCGAAGCGCTTGCGGACCAGGAACGATAGGTTCAGCCAGCCGTCCCGCCACTTCTGCAACTTCACTTCACCGATCCGGGCTCCGTATGGGATATGCGCCTCCCCGAATCGGAAGCCTCGCAAGAGCGCTTCGAGCTTGATCTCCTGGCTGAAGGGCATGCCATCCGAGGTCAGCTTGAGCTTGTCCAGCAGCGAGCGCTTGAACACCCACATGCCCGATTGGCTGTCCCGGATGGGCTTGAAGAAAAGCATCATCGCGGCGACGGTGAGAACCCAGTTCCCAAGCCGGTTCGTCATGCCCATTGCGCGTGGATCGGACAGCGGGAAGCGACTCGCAGACAGGAAGTCCCATTGCTTCTCGACCAGGATGTCGACCAGGCGCGGGATGTCTTCTGGCGGGTAGGTCCCATCGCCGTCGAGGGTGATGATGAGGTCGCCCGTTGCAGCCTTGAGGCCACCCTTATAGGCCGCCCCGTAGCCCGGTGTCTTCACGGGGACCACGACCGCGCCAAGCGCTCGTGCGACTTCGGCGGTCCGATCGGTGCAGTTGTTGTCCACGACGACGACCTCGTCCACGACCGAGGGCATCCGGCCAATCACTTCGCGGACACCATCTTCTTCGTTGTAGCACGGAATGACGACGCTGAGTTTGAGGTTCGCGTGCATGCTCGTGGGGGGGAGGAGGGATGCGTGGGGCCGGAGCCATGGCCGGGGACGGGGGATAAGAGTGAGGAGATTGCGCTCGGAAGTCTAACAACGCGTGGAAAGGTGCGGCAAGGTTTCGTCTTCGCCGCCGCCGAATGGGCGCAGTCGTGCGGCGTCGAAGATTGCATCCTGCACGCTTGTCCTAGGGGATGGAGAGCTCTCGGGTGAGATGACCCTGCTTCGACGAGAACACGATCGTCCCAGGGGGAAGCGCCTCGGAGAGGACGGCATTGCCCGGCACAAAGCGTGACTGAAGGTCCGACCGATCGTAGTTCAGGCGCAACATGCTGGTCGTGGCGCCTTCGAACACCAGGCTGAAGAGGGACCGGCCCGAGGGGGTCTCGGGCCCGCCTGAATCAAGAAACACGAACATGGCTCGCGGCGG
>JBDSKE010000005.1:0-3345 GCA_039917105.1 Candidatus Eiseniibacteriota bacterium
CAGGTCCATGCCCAGCGCTACGGCCCCGCCACCGTGGTCGCGACGGCGCTGTCGCTCGCGGGCTGGCAGGCGCAACCCGACCGCGTGAGCCTGGACTGGTACGCGAGCGATGATGCGGTGCGCTCAGCGCGCGTGGAGCGTCGTGACGCGGTGGATGCCGCGTGGCGGACCATCGCCTCTGGGGAGTTCGATGACGAGCGGCACTTGCGTGTCGAGGATGCCACGGTGAAGCCCGGCGTTCGGTACGCGTACCGCCTCGCCTACCCGGTCGCCGCCACCGAGCGGTTCACCGCCGAGACCTGGATCGACGTGCCGAGCGCACACGTGTTCGCTCTGCACGGCGCTCGACCGAACCCGGCGAGCTCCAGCGAACTGACGGTGGCGTTCTCGCTGAGGACGAACGCACCGGCGCTTCTTGAGCTGTTCGACGTGAATGGTCGTCGCGTGTCGGGGCGCAACGTGGGCAGCATGGGCCCCGGCGCGCACACGCTGCGCTGGGCCGAGGGCGAACGCGTGCGCGCGGGACTGTACTGGTTGCGATTGCATCAGGGCACGGACTCGGCGATGTCGCGCGTGGTGGTGATCGACTGAGTCGCGCGAATCATCGCCGCCGCTCGTCCTGACGGGTTCGCAGGTGACTCAGGCGGCCGCTTGGTCCTCGGTCGCCGACGTCGCGGCGGGGTCCGCAGGCAACTCCCCGTGCAGCATCGCCGCCGTGTTGGGCCCGGCCGCGGCGTCGAGCCGCGCGAGAGAACCACGCACGTCGAGGATCGTGTCCTGACCCGGATACGGGCGCGAGGTGGCCTGGATGATCAACGCCATGCGCGACGTCACGGCTTGGATCCGCTTGGCGGCCTCGAGCATGCGGTCCACGCGCGGGCGCGTGTCGGCGTCCAGATCGTCGCGCCGGAGCAACAACTGCGCAGTCCCGACGATGGTCGCCAACGGGTTATTCACTTCGTGATTGAGAGCTCCAACAGTCTCCGTCACGCCGCGCAGGCGTTCCGCCTCGAGCAGCTTCGCCTGTGTGGCGGACAGTTCCTCGTAGGCGCGGCGCGTGGCGTCGAACAGGCGCGCATTGCGCACGGCGGCACCGGCCTGCGTCGCGACGATGCTGAGGACTCCCAACTCATGCTTGCCATAACGCCCCGCGGTCCTGGGGTCCTGAAGCGCGAGAACACCCACGGTTTCGCCGTCCGTGACGATCGGCACGCCCAGGAACGACAGGCACTCCGGGCCGATGTGTGCGATACCCAGTTCTTCGAGTTGTCCTGCCACATCGTCGTTCAACAGCAGCGGCTCGCCCGTGGCGATGATGTGTTCGGTGACTCCGCCCTGAAGTGGACGCGAGTGTTCCTCGGAGAGGATCTGGCCATCGCGCACCCAGATGGGAAAGCGAATGCTCTCGGATTCGCGATCATGCAGCGCGAAGAAGAAGTTGGAGTGATCCATGATGCGGCCGGTCTGCTCCCAGATCCGCCGCGCGAGCATGTCCATTTCGAGCGTGGCCGAGAGGGCAGCGCCGATGGCGCTGAGCACCGACAACTCGCTGTTGCGCAGGAACAACTGGTGCCGCCACTCGACCTCATCCGAAAGGTCGGTGAGTTGCACGGCCAACGTGCCATCCGCCTCACCTCCGCCGATGGTGAGGCGATAGCCCTTGGACAGATCGTCACCGACCACCAACGGAAGGAACGCGTTGGCGCTGCCGTTGCGGCGAGCCTCGCCGACGGCCACGTTCGCGGGCGGACCGAACAAGGCGCCAAGCTGTGGGGCGGCTCCGAACGTGTTCGCGAGATCGAGGAACGCGCGATTCGCGAACAGGGTCTCGCCCCTGGCGCTGAGCAACAGGACGGGTTCCGGTAGGCGTTCGAGCACACTGGTATCGATGGGCATTCGGGCTCTCCGAGTCTGCCAGCAACATCGGCACATCGGGCGCGCTGCTGAAGCAACACGAAGGCCCCGGCGCGAAACGCGCCGGGGCCCATCGAGCAGGTGAAGAAAGTGCGCCTACTTGAGGACGCGGTCCTTCATTTCCTTTGCGATACGGAACTTGAGGACCTTCTTGGCCGGGATCTTGATGGCCTCGCCGGTCTGAGGGTTCCGGCCCATGCGGGCCTTGCGGTTCACGACGACGAGCTTGCCAAGGCCAGGAAACTTGAAGCCAATCTTGGCCTGCTTGGCGGCGAGGGCGGCGATCTCTTCGAGGATCGCGACTCCGACCTTCTTGGGCACTTCGAACTTCTCTGCGAGGTAACCCGCGATCTGAGTCTTGGTCATGATCTTGGCAGCCATGGGGATCCTTCCTCCTGTAAACGGTCTGCGTACCGCTCCATAATGTCGGACGGACGCGAGTCGCGCGTCCTAGCCGCTGATGGGTATATCAGTGTCCTTGGCGAAATCAAAGGGAAATTCTTGGACGAGACAAGTTTCGCCCGCGCGGGGAGCGGCCGCAACGAATCCCAATCATTCCAAGAAGCAGGCTGCGACCCTCCAAGGGCCAGACGGAACCCCTGTGAAAGGCCGTGAAAACGTCCGGCCGAACGTGCAAGGCCGGTTGGCTTCTACATGCGTGCGTTGGAGTTATCGCGTCAGCACAATGCGTTGCGTTCGCCTCGCGCCACCCGCCACTGCGCGCACGAAGTACACGCCAGCCGCGACGCGACGCCCGCGATCGTCGGCACCATCCCACACCAGATCGTGCCTCCCAGAACGCCAGCGATCGCGCGCCAAGGTCCGCACTCGGCCTCCGTCCAGACCGTGCACCACTACATCCACCGTTGATTCGCGGTCCAAGTCGAGGGTGAATCGAACCGGCCCACGGGCCGGATTCGGGCTCGGCGCCGACAATGCCAACTGCGGCGTGACCCGCGGCCCGGGCGCGGAGACCGGCAGGGCGCCCAGGTCGAGCTTGTAGATGGAGCGACCGTGCGTGAACGCGAACAGCTGGCGCGAACTCGCGTGGTACTCCAGATTGAAGATGGTCTGCAGCGGCATACCCGCACCCAGTCCCCACCAAGTTGCGCCCAGATTACGCGTGATGAACACCCCGAGGTCGGTGCCCAGATAGAGCGTGTTGGGGTCGAGGCCGTCCACAACGATGTCATTCGCGGGCACATCCGGCAGGTTGCCGCCGATGCTCTGCCATGTGGTGCCGCGGTTGTTGCTCCGGTAGATGTGCGCCACTGCCTCATCCTGGCCGAAGCCAGAGAGCGTCACATACACCACTTGGGCGTCGAAGCGGTCCGCGACCACGCGCGTGATGCTGCGCACGGGAAGCCCGGCCGAGATGTTGGTCCAGATCGCGCCTTTGTCGACGCTTCGCCACACCCGACCGTCGTCGGT
>JBDSKE010000006.1:0-9294 GCA_039917105.1 Candidatus Eiseniibacteriota bacterium
TTCTGCAGGATCATGGCCGAGATCTCAGGCGGCGAGAACTCCTCGCCATTCGCCTTGATTCGCGCGTCCCCCGCCGAGCCCTTCACGACTTCGTAGGGCACCAGCTTGATCTCGCTGCCGACCTCGCTGAACTGACGGCCCATGAAACGCTTGACCGAATACACCGTGTTCTTCGGATTGGTGACGGCCTGACAGCGCGCCACCAGACCCACGAGCTTCTCGCCGTTCTTGGCGAACGCCACGACCGACGGAGTGGTCCGGAACCCTTCGGCGTTGGCGATCACCTTGGGCTCGCCGCCCTCCATGACTGACACACACGAGTTGGTGGTGCCCAGATCGATTCCGATGACCTTACCCATGGGATTTTCCTCTTTTCATGATGGAAGGCCACGCCCGCCAAAGGGCAGGCGTGGCCAGATGTCGCGTCAAGTTTGGACGCTGGTCAACCAACCTGGATCTGGATATCACGCGCCTTGGCAACTTCGGCCTTGGGCACGGTCACTTCAAGCACCCCGTCCCTGTAGAGTGCGGAGACGGCGTCGCCTTGAACCGGAGTGTCGAATGTGAACCGGCGCTCGAAAGCACCGAACGCACGCTCCAAGCGACGCATGCTGCCCTCGCTCAGCTGGGCCGAATGCTTGCGTTCGCCGCGCAGCGTCAGCGTGTCGGCCTCGAGGCTGACTGTCACGTCCTCGGACTTCAGCCCCGGAAGGTCGGCGCGGAACACGAAAGCTTCCTTGGATTCCTCGATATCGACCGCAGGCGTGAGCAGGGCGGGTGAACTTCCCTGGGTGGGCGCGAGCACACTGTGGAACAGACGATCGACTTCGCCCTGAAAGGGGTCGAGCCCGGGCGTATGGTAGGCGGGATTCCAACGGATCAACTTCATGGCATCCTCCGGTGTTCGGGTCGCTATGAGCGGCGCAAGTCGGGAAGCGGACTCGCAGTGGTCGCTATGCATTGCTATAGCACCCACCATGCCACGCGTGTTGCTTACTCCAAGTGATTGCAAATCAAAGAAACGTGATGGCGCGCGACGAGGGTCCCTTCGCCGGGCGTCTCGGCATGGAACGCCTGGGCGTCCATGACTGGAACGAATGTTACAGATCAACACGTTGCTTGCCCCTCCGTCGCCGGCGTGCAGTGCTCCACGTGCTCTGCTAGCGTCCTGCGCACATGCGCATCGCCACCTTCCTTCCGCACGTGGGCGTCTTCGGAGGCGTTCGACGGTTCCTGGAACTCGGCAACGAGTGGGCCGCCATGGGCCACGAGGTCACGCTTTACCACCCCGAGGGCACGCCACCCGACTGGCTCGCCTACCGCGGCCGTGTGGCGCCTCTGTCCGAGGCTGCAGGCGAGTCATCCGATGTCGCGATGAGCGCCGACCCGCACACCTATGCCGCATTCCGCGGGCACACGGCTCAATCGCACCTGTACTACTGCGTCATCGAGGGCGACGCAGGCCTGGAGGCAGCCATCGGGGACCCGGCCGTTTCACTCGCCGCCAACTCCCACGCCCTGATCGAGCAGGTGGCCCGCAAGGCGCGTCGACACGTGCTCGACGGCGTGGGCGGGATCCGCGTGAGCCACTTTCACCCCGCACCTGGCGAACGCGAAGTGGCGCCACTTCGCATCCTGGTCAACGGCAGGCGTTCCCGAGCCAAGAAGGGCACCGACCTGGTCCTGCGGGCACTATCGGGACTCGTGAGGGTGCCGGCCTTCGAGATCGTCCTGTTCGATAGCGTCGATGCGCACAATCGTCAGGACCCGCGCGATGGCGCCGCACTGCCAGCGAATGCGCGCTTCGTCATCGGCCCGACGCAGGACGAGCTGGCGAAGCTTTACCAGTCCTCGCACGTGTTCGTGTCGGCCGAACGCAAGGCGGGCTGGTGCAACACTGCGCTCGAGGCGCTCGCCAGCGGCTGCGGATTGGTGTGCACCCGGAGCGGCACGCGCGACTTCGCGGTTCATGAGGGCAATGCGTTGCTCACATGGCGACAGGAGTGGTTCCTGCGCGGCGCCATTCATCGCATGCTCACCGACGAAGCGTTGCGCGAGCGTCTGTCCGCGGCGGGTCCTGCGAGCGCAGAGCCATGGGCATGGCCGGCGCTGGCCCGCAAGCTGCTGTCGCAGTTGCAAGCGCCACCGCTTCAGCGCGCGGGCAGGTAGCCGGACTTCTCCATGGGCACGACCAGTTCGTCCTTCGTGTAAATGAAGGCATCGCGATTGTAATCCGAGAGTTCGTAATCTTTCTCGAGCCAGATCGCATCCTCAGGGCAGGCCTCCTCGCACATCCCGCAGAAGATGCAGCGAAGCATGTTGATCTCGTAGCGCTCGGCGTACCGTTCGCCATGCGAGACCGGAGCGGCCGGATCATTCTCGGCAGCCTTCACGAAGATCGCATCCGCAGGGCAGGCGACGGCGCAGAGTTCGCAACCCACGCAACGCTCGAGCCCATCCTCGTGCCGTGCAAGGATGTGCAGCCCGCGAAAGCGCGGGAACATCTCGAGCTTCTCGTCCGGGTACTGGACGGTATAGGGCTTCTTGAACATGTTCTCGAGCGTGACGCCGAGCCCGGTGGCCAATTCCTTCAGCATGCGCGATCCCTCGGTGGATGCGATCAAGTGCGATGGATTCCGTGAGACTGTAATCGGCACCCCCCGCATGCGCAAGCCGGGGACACCGGCTGAGGAATCGGTTCCCGGCTACAGCTTGGGAAGGGTGATACCCGTCTGATGCTGGTACTTGCCTCCACGATCGCCGTACGACACCTCGCACACCTCGTCTGCCTTGAAGAACAACACCTGCGCGAGGCCCTCGTTCGCATAGATCTTGGCGGGCAGTGGCGTGGTGTTGCTGATTTCGAGTGTGACGTGCCCCTCCCACTCCGGCTCGAAGGGCGTCACATTGGTGATGATGCCGCAACGGGCATAAGTGCTCTTGCCGACGCAAACGCACAGGACATTGCGGGGGACCCGGAAGTACTCGATCGTGCGCGCGAGCGCGAACGAGTTGGGCGGAACGATGCAGACCTCACCCTTCACATCGACCATGTTGCGGGGGTCGAGATGTTTTGGGTCAACCACCGTCGAGTTCACATTTGTGAAGATCTTGAACTCATCCGCGACGCGCACATCGTAGCCGTAGCTCGAGAGCCCATACGAGATCACGCCCTGACGGACGAGCTTCTCCTCGAACGGCTCGATCATGCGCTGTTCCTTGCACATTTTCCGGATCCAATGGTCAGGCATGATGCTCATGGGAGTCTCCCGGTCAGAACCGCCCCAGCGTGCGCACCGCGTGCACCAGCTCGGGCAGCAACAATTCTTTCAAGGCCAGTTCCACCGCTGCCGTCGAGCCCGGCAGCAGCACCAACAGTCGTCCCCGGGCCACGCCCGCCTCGGCGCGCGAGAACCACGCGGCTGCTCCGACCTGTTTCACCGAACGCGCCCGGAATTGTTCGCCGAATCCCGGCAGGGTCTTCTGGTAAAGGGGGGTGAGCGCTTCGGGAGTCACATCGCGGGGTGCCATGCCGGTGCCGCCGGTCACCAGGACCACGTCGGTGTCCTTGCGTCGCAACAACGCCGATGCAGCGGCGCGGATGGCACGCCGGTCATCGCGCGACCATGCCCGGCGCGTCACCCGATGCCCCGCGCGCTCCAGCAGCTCGTGCATGCGGGCACCACTTCGATCGTCGTCGCCGCGTCGCGTATCGCTGACGGTGAGGATGGCGCAACCCACCGGGCGCGGAGCCGCCATGCGATCGGAATGTTCAAGCGGGCGACCTGCGGCTTTTCGGGCCGGGCTCATGCCACCGCCCCTATCAACGTGTCAATCGAGCCGGGGGTGATCGCGAAGCGCTCCATCCAGGGCCCGGCCTCGGCAAGCCGATGTTCGGCCATCTCGTCCAGCCCCGGCTCCCACGCCCCGCCGTGCGTGACTCCCGACCTCTGTGCGATGTCGGCAATTTCCGCGAGCGACCATACCGCCGGGCCCGCCACCTCGAACCAATCGCTCCACACCCGCGCCTCCGCCACTGCGCGCACCAGAGTCTCGAGCGCGTCGGACTCGAGGACTGGATTCAACAATTGGCGGCCGCGGCGGGGCAGGGACGGCCGGGACGCCAACTTCCTCCATAGCGGCGAGTCGCGCCCCAGCAACGGGGCGAAGCGCAGCGTGAGCGTGGGCGCCCCACCCCGCCGCACATGCTCCTCGAGCCGCCAGAGCCGCTGCAGCGCCGCCGCCCTGGCGTCGGGGTGGGCTCCCAATCGGCTCAGCACCAGCACGCGGAACGGCCGAGCCCCCAAGGCACGCACGAGACCCGCAAAATCAAACACGAATGCGCCGGTGCCGACCGCAAGCGTCACGGGCGAATCGCCAGGCGGAAGCGCATCGGTGCCCTCGAGCACGGATTCGCCACGCTTGGCGAGCGCAGCGAGCAGGCGGTCGAACGGCGGCTCGAGGGGTCCCGGGGTCACGATCACGCGGGATTCCCCAGCGCAAGCCCAAGTTGTCGACGGTGCGATAGGTCGTGCTCCACCCATGCTCGTACCATGTCGCCGAGTGGGAACGGACCACGCAACGAGTGTAGCCCGACGCGTGCCCAGTCCGCGCGTCCGAGCGGCGCCAATGCAATCACCAGGCGTTCACGTGCTGCGCGCCACTGTTCCAACACGTCTGCGGCGTCCAGCGCCGAATACGACGTCACGCGCTCGCGCCCGAGCAGATCAACATCGGCGATGGGAGCGAACGACTCGGTGAGCATGGTGTGCAAGCGCGGCAGATACACCGCCTCGTCGGCATCGCGCAGGTGTGCGAGCACCTCAAGTGCGCTCCAGCGCCCTTCGCCTGGCCGCGCGCCAAAGCGAGCGGCCCCATGGGCTGCGAGTTGCGCTGCGACGGACGCCGGTGCCTCGGATAGCAAAGCAAGACACCGGCCCCATTCGGCGAAACTCATCGGCCCGCTTGAGACGTCGTTCACCCCCACCGTGCTGTCGGGGGAAGGAAATGGCCGTGCGAAGCCTTTGCCCAGGTAGGCACGCGACAGTGCGACATAATGCTTCGCTCCCTCGCGGATCGCCGCGCGATGCGTATCGCCCACTGGTCCGATCACTCGCGCCGGCGTCCCGAGGACGAGCGATCCAGGCGGAATCACTTGGTTCTCCTTCACGAGCGCTGTTGCGCCGACGAGCGAACCGGCCCCGATGCGTGCGCCCGAGAGGATGACGGCTCCCATGCCGATCAAGCAATCCGACTCGATCATGCAACCATGCACGATGGCTCGGTGCCCAACGGTGACGCGCGGCCCGATGATCGTGGGCGAACCCTCGTCCACATGGACGGTCGAGTTGTCCTGCACATTGCTGTCCTCGCCCACCTCGATGGCGGCGCTATCACCTCGCACGACGGTGTTGAACCAGATGCTCGCGCGCGCGCCCAGCGTGACCTCGCCCACGACCACGGCGCCCGGCGCAATGAACGCCGAAGGGTGGAATCGCAGCCGCGCAGGCCAGTCCTGATGCCGATCGCTCATGGCTGCCCCGCTGCCTGGCCCACGAATGGATTATGCACTCGTTCCTCACCGATGGTGGTGCATGGCCCGTGACCGGGGTGACACACGGTGTCGTCGGGCAGCGTGAACAGACGCGCATGCACGCTTCGACGCAATATCTCGAACGAGCCGCCGGGCAGGTCCGTGCGACCAACCGAGCCAGCGAACAACACATCGCCCACCCAGACATGGCCGTCCTGTCGGAAGGCGCAGTGCCCCGGGGAATGCCCGGGGGTGAGGATCACCTCGAGGGATTCCTGCCCGATCGGGATGATCTCGCGGTCCGCGAACCAGTGCCCGACCGTGCCGGCGCGGGCGGGCGGAAATCCGAACATGCTGCCCTGGAGAGTGAGCGAGTCCAGGAGCGGCTGCTCGTCACGATGCAGGGCGTATACGCCCCCCACCAGTTGCTGCAACTCGCGCACGCCCGCCGCATGGTCATAATGCGCGTGCGTCCCCAGGATCCACTTCACGACCAGTCCTTGCTGTTGCACGAAGGCGGCGAGTGCGTCGGGCTCGAAGCCGGCGTCGACCACGGCTGCCTCGCGCGTGCTGGAATCCACGAGTACGTAGTAGTGGTTATCGAGTGGGCCCAACTGGATGTCATGGGCGAGCAGGCTCATGGTCAGATCACATTCGCTTCGACAATGGCTTTGTGTTCGGCGAAGCGTTCCAATCGCATTTCGGACAGGTCGATGCTCGGTTGCCCGTCCATGATCCATTCCGCCAATAGTTGCCCCACGCCCGGCGCCTGCATGAAGCCATGTCCACTGAAACCATTCGCCAGCATGATCCCCTCGACCCCGAGCACCGGTCCGAGCACGGCGTTGTGGTCCGGGGTGGTCTCGTACAGGCCAGCCCATCCGTTCACGATCTCCGCGGCCTCGAGCGCGGGCATCCGCATCATGGCAGGTTCGACCACCTTCTCGACGAAATCCCAGTTCGTACTGGTATCGAAACCAGGCCCTTCGTCCTTGTCGGCCAAGCCCAGTAACATGCCGCCGCTCTCGCGGTGCATGTACACACCGGTCTTCATGTCGACGATCATGGGGAGCTTGTCGTGCACGAACGGCAATGCGTTCGTGGTGAAGCAATGGCGCCGGTAGGGTTGCACGGGCAAGTCGATGCCCGCCCAGCCGGCGATGGCTGCGGCCCAAGGTCCGGCGGCATTCACGACCAACGGAGTGTCGATCTCCCCGGCGGAAGTCCTCACTCCGGTCACGCGGGTGCCGTCCATGAGCAGGCCCGTGACCTCGACGCCGAAGCGGAATGAAGCTCCAAGTTCGCGCGCGCGGCGCTCGTAAGCCTGGGTGATCTCGTGCGGATTGCCCAGTCCATCGGTCGGGCAGAAGGTCGCACCCAGAACACCCTGCAAGTCGAGGCCCGGAACGATCGCCCCGGCCTGGGCCGGCGACAGCGTCTGCACTGGCAGCCCCAGACCGCGCTGCATCTCGGCCTGTCCCTGGAACATGTTCCAGCGGGCCTCGTCGGACAGGAGGAACAGGTAGCCGACTTGGAAGAAAACCTCGCCCTCGCATTGCATCTCGTCGCGGAAGCGCTCCAGATGCTGCACGGAGAGTTGCGAGATGCGGCAGTTCAGGGGGGTCGAGAATTGTTGCCGGATGCCACCGGCGCATTTGCCGGTGGAGCCCGCTCCGGAGAACAACTCGCGCTCAAGCACCACAACGCCTTTCACGCCCCTTCGAACCAGGTGATACGCGATCGCCGCTCCAATACAGCCAGCGCCGATGATCACGACCGGGACGGACTCACGGCCTGGACTCACTTGAGCCTCCGGTAGGTACGTTGCAGCAACAGCGCATCGTCTTCCATGGCGGGGCTCTCCGACACGACCCATCCCGACACATGCATGTCCTTGAGCGCGCGAAGCAGTTCCTTCCAGCGAAACGCCGTTTCCTTGAGCGGCTCGTGCTTGCGCTCGCCTTTGGGGCCGAACTGGATGCCCGAGATATGCACATGCAGTCGTTCGAGCGCCGCACGACCCAGCCTGTCCTCGATCGCGCTCAACATCGCCGCGAAATCATCGTATCGATTGTGCACCCCCAGCTCGCGCGCATACTGGTGCGAGAAGTCGATGCATGGGTGGATTCCCGGAACCGCGCCGCTCCAATCCAATAACTCCTGCAGCGATCCTGCTTGGGACGCCTTGCCCGTCAACTCGGTGCGAACATCGATGCCCACCTGCATCTGCTGCAACGCCCGGGTGACGTGCGACAAGCCCTGAACCACCCTCCGGTCCGCCTCTGCACGCTCGAGTTTGCCGTAGAATCCCGCATGGAAACAGAACGACTCTGCCCCGCAACGCTGTCCCAGGCGCCCGGTCTCCACCAATCGCGCAAGACTGCGCTCGACCACATCAGGCTCACCGCACAGGTTGATGTAGTACGGGCCGTGCGCCGTGAGCGAGACATCACATGCCTGAGCCGTCGCCGCAATGCGGTCGGCCGACTCATCCGCCATCCGCACCCCATTGACCCACGCCATTTCGAGATGGTCCAAACCCAACTCGCGGACGCGCCGGATCCCATGCTCGGTTCCGGGCTTCGCGCTGGATCGCGGCACACCGGAAGGGCCGAACCTCAGCATGTGACCTCACGGCGAGAAGGTGGGCTGCACGAAGGAACCAAGCCGCATTCTAAGCCAGTCCCGGGGGCGGCGCGAGGGACACTGCGCCAGCGCTGGGGTGCCGATTACGTCAGAAAGCCTGGGAGGACCCGAACGTCAGGACCGGCTCGCGTCGACCGTCGCGTGTGGGCGAGACCGGCCATGCGATGTCGATGCGCGCGACTTCGTTCAAGGAGGAGCGCGGCAGGGATAGGCGCAGGCCGAAGCCGACATCGGTGTGCCACGGACCATCGCCGGACCCTGGGCCCCAGGCTCGACCCGCATCGCCGAATACGGCACCGCCCACCGTCACCAGTTTCCAACAATTGCGGGCCGCAACCCAACGCGTCTCACTGTTCAGCCGCCACACCTGCGAGCCTGCGAGTTCATGCACCGAATACGCGCGCAGGCCATTGAGTCCCCCGATGACGGCTTGGAAGTCACGCGCGGGATCCTTGGCGCTGACCGCGAGCGCCGCGGTCACGAGAGTCAGTGAGGGGTTCGGTTGTTGAATCCATCTTCCTTCGAACCGACTGACGGCTTCGCGCGCGCCCGAGAGGATGCGGGATTCAAAGCGTGCTGTAGCGAACCCGAACCCGAACCGGCGGGTGGCGAGCCCGCCCGACACACGCACGCGGACATAACCTTCGTTCGAAGTGCCCCCCAGGAACTTGGGGCTGACCGCGCTCATCATCGCGATCGAGTTGCCCAGGTCGTAGTCCTCGACGCGATCGAACTGTTCGATTCCGCGGCGCTGGATGAAGCGAGGCTTCCACAGCACCACTTCGGCTCCCAGTCGCCGCAGGCGAAGGTCCTCGTCGCCTCCCTCGAACTGCTCGGGAGCACCGGGCTCGAGCCGCGATGGTTTCAAGTGTCGGTCGGTGACATTGATCGAGTACAGGAGTCGCCGCACCAGCCCACTGCTGCGCTTTTCGCCAGAGCCGAAACGGACCTCGGCCTGTTCGAGCCGGCGCGGTATCGTTGCAGCCACAAGCGAGCGTTGGAACAACTGGACTTCCGAGGAACCGCGGTTCCATGAAACGCCGTAAGCATGCCGCGCATGCTCTGCATAGAAGGGCTGGCCGATCGAGAACTGATTGCTCTTGCCACCGGCGCCG
>JBDSKE010000007.1:0-6261 GCA_039917105.1 Candidatus Eiseniibacteriota bacterium
GAAAGAGGGAATCGACAAGAACTTGTGGAAGGACCTGCAGGCGGAGGTTTTCCCGACCATTCAATTCCATCTGACGAAATACACGGTGGGTGCGAATCCGGCAAAGGGTGACACGACCCATTTGCAAGCGGAAGGCGTGCTCCGAATCGCTGGGCGCGAACGGCCAGTGACTCTCAGGATGCATGCCTATCGTTCGGCCGAGGGTCTGTGGGTCGACGGCAACGAGCGCCTGCGCATGACCGACTATGGAATCAAGCCGCGGACGATGATGCTCGGGACACTGCGCGTCAAAGACGAAGTCGTCGTCCGGTATCACCTGCTACTCATTCCTCAGGGAAACTGACGAGTCATTCCAACGCTCCACCTGTTTTTGAAAGGAACCCAAGATGCATGCGCGAATGCAAGTGACCGCACAAGCCATAAGTCGGTTCGGGCTGGGATTGCTCGCTCTCATGATCATCAACACCCCGGTCCAGTCGCAGGAGGCAGTCCTCGACACTTCCGTCACAACGCTCGAAACATCTGCGCCACAAGCCACGGCACGAGCCAACCCGCAGCCCATCGCGATCTCGAACTACAGGGCGCATGATGCCCGCGGCCTGAACGTGTTCGAAGCGCCGAAGCAGGAGGGCGTGCCCTATAGCGGATTCCAGCTTGAATGGGGCGCGGCATTCACGCAGCAGTTCCAAGGACTACGGCATGAGAATACTGCCTCGCCCAACTTCGTCGGCCCAGTCGATGTGAACCAGTTGGCCACCATTGGCTCGGGGTTCAACAACGCCGACGCGAACCTCTACTTCGACGCGCAACTCGCTCGTGGCATCCGTGTCTCCATGACCAGCTACCTGTCGTCGCGGCACCATTCTGAGACCTGGGTCAAGGAGGGCTACCTGCTGATCGACGGCTCGCCATGGGAGAGCAAGCCGCTCGACCACTTGATGGAGTATCTGACGTTGCGGCTCGGTCACTTCGAGATCAACTACGGCGATATGCATTTCCGCCGCAGTGACAACGGGCAGACCATGTTCAACCCTCTCGTGGGGAATCTCATCATGGACGCGTTCACCACCGAGATCGGCGGTGAGGTCTACGTGCGGGCGAACAGCATGCTGGGCATGGTCGCGGTCACCGGCGGCGAGGTGCGAGGACAGGTGCTCAAACCTGAACAGCGCTCCCCGAGCGTCATCGCCAAACTGGGGTTCGACCGTCAGTTGACGCCCCAAGCCCGGGTTCGTCTGACGGGCTCCCTTTATACGACCAACAAGTCCATCAACAACACGCTCTACAGTGGCAGCCGCGCCGGATCCCGCTATTACTACGCCCTTGAGAATGCGACCGCCACCGAGGGAACGCAGGCATGGTCGGGGGACCTGCAACCGGGCTTCAATCGCAAGGTCACCGCGTGGGTCATCAATCCGTTCGTCAAGTATCACGGGCTCGAGCTGTTCGGGAACTTCGAGCAGGCCCAGGGGCGCAAGGTGACAGAGACGGAGAACCGCACGTGGAGGCAGTACGCCGGAGAAGGCCTCTACCGGTTCCCCACGAATCAACTCTACGTCGCGGGGCGCTACAACGTCGTGAGCGGGCGCCTCGCTGGGTTCACCTCCGACGTCACGATCGATCGGATCGAGGCTGGTGGGGGCTGGTTCCTGACGCAGAATCTGGAAGCGAAAGCCGAGTACGTGAAGCAGACCTACCGGGACTTCCCGCTCAGCGATATCCGCAACGGGGGTCAGTTCCAGGGCGTGATGGTCGAAGCGGCCGTTTCCTTCTAGTGCCGAGGTCACTGTGATCCATGGTTGGGCAAGTGCGGGCCGAAGTGGCCGCCGAGTCGGTGGGCATGAGGGTGCGAGGGCCTGTGCCCCCATCCTCCTCCTCGTCTTGTTGGCATTCGGACCCGCACAAGCACGAACCGAAGAGCGCGCGATCGCGGTGGACAACGTCGGCGCCGATTGCGGCGTTCACGGCACATTCGTCGTCGGGGTTCCTGCCAAGCTCGCTTGGGAGGTGTTGACGGATTACGACGGGCTCAGCAGGTTCGTGACATCCATGCATTCCAGTCGCCTTGAAGAAGGCGATTCTGGACGTCGGTTCGTGCGCCAGGAGGCGGTGGCGAAGGTGTTCTTCGTTCGCCGCCGCATGCGGGTGCTGCTGGAGATCCAAGAGGACCCGCTGCACCGGGTCGGCTTCCGAGATGTCCTGGGCAAGGATTTTCGGAGCTACATCGGAGAGTGGAAGTTGTCGGACGCCCCGGGGGGCACGAGGGTGGAGTACCAACTGGTCGCCCTACCACGCGCCGCCGCGGCGCGCGTTCTATGCCGCGGATTGCTCGTTGGAACTGCCCACGACCTTCTCGTGCAGGTCAGGGCCGAGATGCTGAAGCGCGCGGCGAAGGCCCGATGATCGCGAGGCACGGGCGACAACCGAACAGTTACACCCCTCTCACATGGAGTTCCACATGACTCGAGGATCCGTCCAGCCGATTCGTGCCGCATTGGCCGCCGTCGCGATCTCCCTCTTCGGCTGGGCCTTGGCGATGATCGTCGGTTGCTCCGGTCCCAAGTCGGGACCCGATGCGAATGGCGCCCGCGCAGAAAACGTGACCGGTCAAGAGGAAGCAGTCCTCACGGCGCCGCCGAATGTGCCGCCACCCATCACGCGAAAGCACCCCACGAAGGTCATTGTGAGGCTTGAAGTGCAGGAAGTGGTGAAGCGTATCGCCGACGGCGTGGACTATACGTTCTGGACCTTTGGCGGCTCGGTCCCAGGCAAGTTCATTCGCGTGCGCGAGGGCGACGAAGTCGAGTTCCACCTCAGCAACCACCCATCGAGCAAGATGCCACATAACATCGACCTGCACGCCGTGACCGGTCCGGGGGGTGGGGCTGCTGCGTCGTTCACCGCGCCGGGCCATTCGTCAACCTTCTCATTCAGGGCACTGAATCATGGCCTGTATGTCTACCACTGCGCCACGGCCCCGGTGGGGATGCATATCGCGAACGGCATGTACGGGCTGATCCTTGTCGAGCCCAAACAGGGCCTCCCGAAGGTCGACCACGAATACTATGTCTGCCAAGGCGATTTCTATACCAAGGGCCGCAACGGCGAGGCCGGTCTGCAACCCTTCGATATGGAGAAAGCCGTGCGCGAACAGCCAGAGTACGTGCTGTTCAACGGTTCGGTCGGCGCGCTCACGGGAGATCATGCGCTTCAAGCGAAGGTTGGCGAGACGGTTCGCATCTATATGGGCAACGGGGGGCCGAACCTGGTCTCATCGTTCCACGTCATCGGCGAGATCTTCGACAGCGTCTCGATCGAGGGTGGGGATCAGAAGAACTTGAATGTCCAGACCACACTCGTGCCTGCGGGCGGCTCGACCGTGGTGGAGTTCAAAGTCGAGTCACCCGGAACGTTCATCCTGGTGGACCATTCGATCTTCCGTGCCTTCAACAAGGGCGCGCTCGGAATGCTGAAGGTCGAGGGGGCCGAGGACAAAACTGTTTATTCCGGCAAGCAGACGGACGAAGTGTATCTGGCAGAGGGGGGGGCGATCCAGTCACTCGACGCGGAGGCACCTCGCCAGAAACCCGCCGTGGATAAGGCCGAGAGCATGGCGCGCGGCAAGCGTGTCTTTGAAAATATCTGTGCTGCCTGCCATCAGGCTGCCGGGCAGGGCGTCGTAGGCGCGTTTCCGCCGCTCGCGGCTTCGGACTATCTCAATGCAGACAAGACGCGCGCGATCGGTGTCGTGACCCACGGCCTGAGTGGCAAGGTCACGGTGAACGGAAAGGCATTCGACAGCATGATGCCCTCTCTGAACCTTTCCGACGACGATGTCGCCAATGTGCTGACGTACATCTACAACACTTGGAACAATGCCGGGCACGTGGTGAAGCCCGCCGAAGTGACGGCCGTTCGCGCGGTCAAGAAAAAGTAAGCCGGTTACCCAGATGAATTCGATCCGCATGGGAGCCAGGACAGCGTTGGCAGCGCTCATTCTGTGCTTCGCGGCCGTCCCGACCAGTGCCGTCACAACTTCCTCGCGCGCTTCCGGTGAAGTGCCCGGGCCGGAGATGGTTCGAATCGAGGGTGGCCGCTATCGGCCGCTCTACCGCCAACCGGTGCGCGGGGCACGACCCGATTCGCTCGTGCGCCGTGTGATGAGCGTGCGGGTGAAGCCGTTTTCAATCGACCGTCGACCGGTCACGAATGCTGCGTATCTCGAGTTCGTGCGCGAGCATCCGAAGTGGCGGCGCTCGCATGTGTCCCGACTCTTTGCGGACGAGTCCTACTTACGGCATTGGCGGGGGGATCTCGACCTGGGCCCCAACGCTCCTCCCACGAGTCCGCTTGTGAACGTGTCATGGTTCGCGGCGCGGGCCTACTGCGAGTCCCGCGGCAAGCGCCTGCCCATGGTGGCCGAATGGGAGCTCGTCGGCGCCGCGGATGAAACGCACCGCAACGCAACCCACGATCCGGTGTTCCTCGAGCGCCTGCGGAACTGGTACGCGCTGCCCACCCC
This sequence comes from Candidatus Eiseniibacteriota bacterium, assembly GCA_039917105.1. Classification (GTDB taxonomy): domain Bacteria; phylum Eisenbacteria; class RBG-16-71-46; order RBG-16-71-46; family RBG-16-71-46; genus CAIXRL01. The sequence goes on from JBDSKE010000007.1 coordinate 4,523, forward strand.
CGCCATCTTGCCCGCGGTGGGACAGGGTTTTCGCAATCTCTGGGGAGTCGAGGACATGCATGGGCTCGTCTGGGAGTGGACGTTGGACTTCAACTCGGCGCTCGTCTCGGGCGAGTCTCGTGGAGACGCTTCGCTTGAGAAGTCGCTATTCTGCGGGGGAGGCGCCAGCAGCGCCGCCGATTTCTCGGACTACGCAGCCTTCATGAGATTCGCTTACCGAGGGAGTCTCGAAGCGCGCTACGCCACCTCCGCGCTCGGGTTTCGGGGGGTGCGAGAGTTACCCAATGGCCAGAGGAGATCGCCATGACGCACGGCCGCAATCCCGTGCCGTACCTGGCCACACTTGCAGTGCTCGTGGCAACCCTGTCCACTTGCTCCTGCGTGCGCCGCCCTGGGCAGGATCGTGCCAGCAGAGTGGCAACGCCGCAGGGCGAGCCTGGCGTCGGCCCCCTCGGCGTGACGGGCGCATCGCTGTTCGAACTGGACATTCCGTTCACCGATCGCGATGGACGCACCAGGCACTTGAGCGAACTGCATGGCACGCCATTCGTGGCCAGCATGATGTACACGAACTGCACATCGATCTGCCCGCGAGTGCTCGCGGACTTGCAAGCGCTCGAAAAGGCGCTGCCTGAGCGTGATCGCGCGCGAACGCGTTTTGTGCTCTTTTCCCTGGATCCCCAGCGCGACACGCCGCAGGCGCTGAGCCGATATGGCACCGACCACGCGCTGGACCCCGCCCGCTGGATCCTTCTCGCGGCTGCTCCGAACGACATGCGAACGATAGCGGCCGTGCTGGGCGTGCGCTTTCGTCCCGAGGAGGGCGGCGAGATCGCGCACTCAGCCGTGATCGCCGTTGTGGATTCAGGCGGCATCGTGCGAATGCTCCAGACTGGCCTGCAGACCGACATGAAGCCGCTATTGAGCGCCATTGCACGCAGCTATCGACCCACCCCGCAGCCGTTCACACCCCCACGAAAGAGGTCTCCCGGTGGCCATGACCCGTCTTGAGCACGGAAGCCTTGTCGGGCTGTTCTGTGCTGCACTCGCGCTGCAGATCGTCAGCGTAGTTCCCTGCCACGCCCAAGGTCGCGTCTCTGGGGTGGCGTTCGGCGATGCGGCTTGGAATGTCTCGGACTACCGCGCCCCGGACAGCTTGGCGTTCCGCTTTCGCAGGGTGCAGTTCACATTCGACAACGATCTGGACTCACTCTTCGCCATCCGTTTCCAACTCGAGGCCGATGAGAATGAACTGACGTCCAAGGGCAGGATCGCGCCATACATCAAACAGGCGTGGTTGCGATGGTCGGGCCTTGGATCGGTGGGCGATCTGCTCATGGGGCTTCAGCCGACCCCGCTCGCGGTCGTGGCAGAAGGGATCTGGGGCTATCGTTCGCTCGAAAAAACGATCCTCGACCTGCACGGGCTGGGTGGGACAACCGACATGGGTGTTGCACTTCAACAGGTGCCGACCGCGCCGCGCCCGCTCGGCTGGCACCTGATGGTCATGAATGGGAATGGGCTGAAGCCCGAGAACAACAGTTCGAAGAAGGTCGCACTCTCGGTGCCGGTGCGATTGAACGAGTGGGTGATCGAGGCGATGGCCGACTTCGAGGGGGAGCCCGGGCCGGCCGACAAATGGACGGCAAAGTTGTTCACGGGCTGGCAGAATGGTGCTAACGCCTTCGGGCTCGAGAGTTTCCGTCGGGTGAATGGGGCCGCGGGAATCGCCGGTGCGG
>JBDSKE010000008.1:0-3997 GCA_039917105.1 Candidatus Eiseniibacteriota bacterium
GCTGCGATGCACGCTCGCCGTGACGCTCACCACTTCGGGAGCGCCAAGAACCCACAAGGAGAGATCGAGCATCTGGAAGCCCAGATCCAGCACCACGCCTCCGCCCGACTCGCGTTTGGTCCGGCGCCATTCGTCCGAATCCCATTCCGTGCGCTGACGGAGCCAACCGGCCTTGGCTTGGAATATCTCGCCGAGATCTCCCTTGTCCACGAACTTGCGCAGCAATTGAGCATCTGCGCGGAAGCGGTGCTGCACCGCGCACATCAGTGTGCGGCCTGCTTTCTTGGCCGCCTTGAGCATGGCAGCCGCTTCATCGGCGCTGCGCGCCAGGGGGCGTTCGCACAACACGTGCTTGCCCGCCTCCAGTGCTGCCGATGCCATCGGGGCGTGCAGGAAGTTCGGCGTCGTGATATCGACGGCGTCGACGTTGTCGTCGGCGAGCAGGTCCTCGAATCGATTGTAGGCACTCGCGATGCCGAACTTCTGCGCCACGCGCTGAGTTTTCTCCGGGTCACGGTCGCACAGCGCGACCAACTCGACGCCTTGGAGTTTCTTGAGCGCGGGGATGTGGTTGATCTGGGCGGCAGCTCCGACACCCACCAATGCGATGCGCAATATCTTCTTCGCCACGCGACCTCCAAACAGGGGGATCCATGCCACGCCCCGGCCACGGAGCGTCACGGCACCCCGACGCTAGTCAGCGCCCACGCCAGCGTCAAGCGCTGCGTCCTCGGCATGATCGAGGAGTCCATATCGGCGCAACTTCTTGAGCAGACCTTGCCGGGACAACCCGAGTGCACGGGCCGCCTGAGTCTTGTTGCCCCGGGTACGAAGTAGCATCTCTCGTAACCGACGCTGTTCCAACGCGCGGGTCTCGGCCGCCAACCCGGCTCCCTCGGCCACCGCGTCACTGAACGGCGCATCAGGCCAATGCGAGGTGCTCACGATACCCCGGGCCCCTGCAACGCGCACGGCATACTGGCAGGCATTCGCCAGCTCACGCACGTTTCCCGGCCAAGGATAGGCCAAGAGGCGCTCCGCGAGCCCGGGATCCAGCATGGGAGCTTCGCAGCGTTCCGCCTGCGCCGCTTCGGCAAGGAAGTGCCGCGCCAACAGCACCACATCTCGGCCGCGCTCGCGTAGCGCCGGCAAGCGCAACCTCACCGCCGAGAGCCGGAAGAACAAGTCCGCCCGAAACGCATGACTCCCCACCGCACGTTCCAATGGTCGGTGGGTGGCGGCCACGATCCGCACGTCGACCGTGCGTACACGGGTGTCGCCTACGCGACGCGCTTCGCCCTCTTGCACCACGCGCAGGAGCTTCATTTGCAACAGCGGGCTGGCATCGCCGATTTCGTCCAGGAAAAGCGTGCCGCGCTCGGCCGCCTCGAACAGCCCTTCGCGATCTCCGATCGCGCCCGTGAAAGCCCCGCGGGCATGCCCGAACAACTCGCTTTCGATGAGCGTGTCGGGCGTGGCGCCGCAGTTGTGCGCGATGAATGGCTGGGCGCGACGCGAACTCAAGAGATGCAATGCTCGGGCGAGCAATTCCTTGCCAGAACCAGTCTCGCCTAACAGAAGAACGGGCAGCCCGCTGGCTGCGGCGCGCGGCAACTGCGCAAGTAGGTCCTGCCACGCCGGTGATTCCCCCAGCATGACCGGCGCACCCATGGCGGCAGGGGTGCGACCTCGCTTATCCATATCCTGTCCTCCGGCCCGGCTCACAGGACGGAGCACGGGATCAGCTAGGGGTCCACTCCACGCCGCGCTCGCCCGGTTCGATGGTCCCTACACTCCAGACTATCTCGCCGGCCGCACGGAGCGCCTGCTGCACCTCGCCCTGTGCTTCGGGCGCGGTCACCACCACCATGCCGACCCCAAGGTTGAATGAGGTGCGCGCATCGTTCTCGGGTACCTCGCCCTGAGCGATCAACCATTGGAACAACGCTGGACGCGGCCAGGACTGAATATCGAGATGGGCTCGGCAGCCAATCGGTAGCACCCGCACCAGATTGCCCGCGACCCCCCCCCCAGTGACATGCGCCATGGCGCGGATCCGGCCCATCTCTGCCAACGGCAAAAGGGCCTTCCCGTACCAACGATGCGGAGCGAGCAGGGCCTCAGCGACCGATTCACCTTCGCCCCCCGGGAGCATCTGATGAAGCGCCATCCCCGACGTCTTAAGCACACGTCGCGCCAACGAATAACCATTCGTATGCAGCCCTGTGCCCGCCACTCCCAGAACCCGATCGCCGACCTGAACACGTGAACCATCGAGCAGTTGCCCGGCCGTCACGGTCCCCAGCATGCAGCCGGCCACATCGATCACCCCCGGCAGGTAGGTGTCCGGCATCTCAGCGGTCTCCCCACCCAAGAGGACGGCTCCGACCTCGCGACAAGCCCGGGACAGGCCCCTCACTGCCGCCAGGACAACTTCAGGGGAGAGTTCTGCCTGGGCGATGTAGTCCAAGAACGCCAGCGGGCGGGCGCCATGCACCACCAGGTCATTCGCGCCGTGATACACGAGGTCCGCCGCCGCATCCTCCAGGCGGCCCGCTTCGAGTGCGAGTTGCAGCTTCGTACCCACCCCGTCCATGGTCGCCCCCACCAAGGGGCCACCGCCCGGGTAACGCATGAATCCTGCGAATCCACCCACCAATGGCTGTACCGACTCGCCCCAGGTGGACTGGATCTGGGCGATGATCTCGTCCTTGATCGCGTCGGACCGCGCGACGTCAACACCCGCATCGCGATACCGCATCAGCCCCCCGCGTGGGTCTTGAGTCGCAACAATTGCAGATCCTCGGAACTTGGGCTGGGCACAAGCGCGAAGGCTCCCGCTTCGCGCAGTCGCAACAGGCAGCGAACGACCTCGCCGTCGAACTGGGTTTCGGCGCCACGCTCGAGTTCTCGCAGCGCCGACTCGATGGGCAGTGCGCGTCGATACGGCCGATCCGAGGTCATGGCATCGAACGCATCCGCTACATTCAGGATGCGGGCACCCACCGGGACATCCTCTGCGCGCAGGCCGAAGGGATAGCCCAGGCCGTCGGGACGTTCATGATGGGAACGGACGATTTCCGAGACGCGCTTCAGTGCTCGGACCTTCGCGACGATCTCGGCACCCGCTGCGGGGTGCGCGCGCAGTGTGCGCTGTTCTTCATTCGAGAGCGAACCGGGTTTCTGCAGGATATGCTGGTGCTGCGGCCCGATCTTGCCTAGATCGTGAACGAGCGCGGCGTATTCGATCTCCTCGACCTCGCGCTCGGGCCGCCGCAGCCCACGGGCCAGTCGCACCGCATACGCCGAAACACGCACCGAATGGTGTCGAGTGTATGGGTCGACCTCTTCGAGCACCTCGGTCAGCGTTCGCACGAAGTCTTTGAGGTCCGACTTGATCTCGACATAGAGTTTGAAGGAGTAGCGGGCCACCAGGTAGGGCAGACCGAACAAGATCAATCCCCACGGCCCGGCGTTGTAGTACACCACGGCGACCAATGTCCCAAGCGCGACGAACGACAAGTGATGCAGAATCCCCTGCTGGAAATTACGCTGCCAGATACGCCACGGACTGGGCCCCTGGGTGAGCCCCAGCACCACCGAGACGCAGCCCGAGTTGACGACGAAATAGACCACCCCACATGCCAGGAGCGGCAGCGCATCCGTGGGGAACGCCAAGGCCCCGATGCGGCCTCCCAACCCCGTGAAGGCAGTGGCGGCAGCGAAGTACCCGAGTGAGAAGATGGCGGAGTTGTGCACCACCTTGACCAACGGTTTGCGCATCACCAAGCCCTGGACCACGACCGTCGCCAAGATATCGAGCGCTGCAGTCCAGAACGGTCCAACGACCAGCAGCAGAGGCAGGTCGAAAACGGTGCTTGCGGTCGCGTATCCGCCCCCAGGCAAGGCGATGGGTTTGAACTCGCTGACCATGAGCAAGGCGAGGGCACCCGCCAGGAACCACGGCGAGGGAGCCATGTCCATGGGGCGCGCCAGG
>JBDSKE010000009.1:0-10754 GCA_039917105.1 Candidatus Eiseniibacteriota bacterium
AGGACGGATTCCCATCGCCTCGCGGAGGGAACGGGAGCAGGCGGAGACCATGGCGCCCCCGTGGCGGCCCGCAGGTCCGGATTCGCGTAGCTCGAGTCACTCCGGGTTATTGCCGCCGACTGGGCGAGAGCTGGCTCCACAAGTCCCAGTTGGCACACGCTGAATAGCAACAATCGCATGTGATCCCCATTGCCGGTTACTCGCGGAACGCCTCGCCAGCGACTCAGTAGTTCTTGCTTTTGCCGCGCTTGCCGATATCGCGGCCGTTATCGTGGCGCCCGTTGTAGTGCGGGTTCTTAGGATTCTTCCAACCCGGAGGGTAGTTGCGCCACTGGGTGTCCGGGACCCTGGCAATCGCGAGCGGCACACGGCGATCGTTGATCACAACATATCGCCCATCTTGGGTACGCGAAGTGTACCAGTTGCCGTCGTTGTACACGTAATAACGGGTGCCATAACGGAAGAGGTCGTACGCCGGCCGGTCCGCGTCCCGGACCCATGCTACGCGGGTCCCTGGGATCGTCTCCCACATCGAGGCGTCACGAACGACCACCACCGGCGCCGCGGGCGTACGGATTACCACGTCGGACGCCGAAGCGGGCCCGGCAGTGAACGCGGCTGCACCCAACATCAGCGAGGTGAAGAGCAGCCTGGTGCTTGAGCGGGCATTCATAGGTTTTCCTTTCGTTGTGGAATCACATGAACGAGCCGGGATGTGAACCCCGGCGATACCGTCCATGGCTATAACGCCAGTTTCGTGCCACATCGCGAAAGGCCTGGTCGATGGCGCTATGGTGTTGCCTGCACGCACTCTGGCTACATGCGGCCCAGTTGGGCGGGAGGCTGGACTGTTGCAGCCCTTACCCGAGTGTGGAAGGAACTGCCTCAAAGGTCTGGACACCGGGGGCCTCTCAGGGTCCATGGGCGGCGAACGACTCGAGGTCGCCGAACTCGGTTGGCACGGGCTCGACGGCGACAGGCGATTGGCATTCCGGAAGTTGGTCGTCTCCCACGCTGTGCGCGAGACGGGAGCACCAGAACATTGCGGGGCACTGCGGCGCGGTCACTCGCACCGGTCCACTCACGTTGGGACAGACCATGTAGCTCCATGCAGCGTCATGGACGGCATTGGGTCCCACTGAGTAAGTTCTTCTCGACACGTCCGGCCTGTGCCACATTGGCGCCATGCCCTTGGTACGCGGATCCTTGCTCGGCAATTATGAGATTCTCGCCCCTCTCGGCGCCGGAGGCATGGGCGAGGTCTATCGCGCCCGGGACACGCGGCTCGAGCGGGAGGTTGCGCTCAAGGTGCTGCCGCTCGAGTCCCTCCACGACCACGTCGCCCGCGCCCGATTGCTGCGCGAAGCCCGCCTCGCTGCGACACTCAACCACCCGAATATCTGCACCATGCACGAAGTCGGCGAGGCCGACGGGCAGGTCTATATCGCCATGGAGCTGATCGACGGCCAACCCCTGAACGAGCGAATCGCCCAAGAGGGCGGGGGACTCGCGATCGAGAACGTGGTGGGGTATGGAGCGCAGATCGCGGCGGCACTCGCGCATGCCCATGAACGCCATGTGATTCACCGCGACCTCAAGAGTTCGAATGTCGTGGTCACTTCGGATGGCCGCATGAAGGTGCTGGACTTCGGGCTGGCGCGGCGCCTGTTGGACGGGCCGGACAGCGCCAACGCCACGCCGAGCATGGCGCTGACCCAGACCGGGGCCATTGTGGGAACCCCTCACTATCTGGCGCCCGAGGTGTTGCGTGGAAGGAATGCCGATGAGCGTAGTGATCTGTGGGCACTCGGAGTGCTGCTGCACGAGTTGGCCAGCGGTACGCTGCCATTCAAGGGCACCACGAGTTTCGAGTTGGGCTCATCAATCCTGCACGACATGCCCACCCATCTGTCGGAGCGGGTGCCGGCCGGATTGCGCGGCGTAGTCCGCAAATGCCTCGCCAAGGAGCCGGGCGAGCGCTATCAGCGGGCGAGCGAAGTGGGTGCAGTGCTGGAGGCGCTCAGCAGCGATTCTGCGGGGCGTCGTTTTGACGAGGTGACCGCTTCGCCCATGGCGACCATGGGCTCTACGAATCCGGGGCAGGGCGCACGCAAGCGGTTGATCGTCATTTCGACGACGGTCGCGGCGGCGAGCATTCTCGCGATCGTCGTATTTTCCGCGAAAAAGTTCGATCCGAGCCACGGCCCAGCCCCGCCGAAGACTTCTGCCGGCGTGGGGGCGGACCGTTCGGTGGCAGTGCTCGAGTTCGAGAACCTCACCGGCGATCCATCGCTGGATTGGATGAAGCGTGGCGTTGCAGAACTGTTGAGCTCGGCCCTGGTCCAATCCCCCGAGCTCGACGTGTTCGATGCCCAGAGATTAGGCGACCTCGCCGCCACGGCATCGTCGGGATCCAAGCCGGCGCCCCTGACGTATACGTTCCTCGCCCGCCACGGCATACGACGCGCAATCGCGGGCAGCATCCTTCGTTCGGGCGGAGAACTGCGAATCCAGGGACGGATCGTGGACACTGGCGATGGGCACCCCGTCCATTCCTACGCGGTCGAAAGCAAAGCCGACAGCGGCCTGTTCCCCTTGGTCGGCCGTCTCATTCCGGATCTTCAAGTGGCGCTGGAAGTGAACTTGACCGGGGACCGCGAAGCCGAAAGCTGGCTACGCGAGATCACTACCACCTCTGCCGACGCCTATCGGCTCTACATCCGAGGGCACCAGTCGCTGCTTGCCTCGCACTGGAAGGAGGCCGCGGACGCTTTCGAGAAAGCTCTGGCGCTTGACAGCACGTTCATCGCCGCCGCCAGCGAAGCATCGGGCGCCTATTGGAACCTCGGCGACGGAGCCAAATTGAGCCTGGCTCGCGCCGCTGTGCGCCGAATGCGGAGTAGAGCCGACCACCGCGGCCAACTCCGCATCGACTTGATGGAATCCGTGGTCGGAGACGATCCGCAGAACTTGATTCGTTCGGCCTCGGCGCTTGTACAGCTCTACCCCGAGAACCGCTTCTACACCTACTTGTTGGGGCGAGGGTATTACACGACACAACAGTACCAGCGCTGCCTTAACACGCTCGGTCCATTGATGGAGCAACGGTACAGTTGGTCGTGGACGTACGTCCTGAGCGCCCGCTCCGCGGCGGCGCTTGGCGACTTGGCCTCCGCCCGGCGGGCGTTCGAACTGGGCCTCGAGGTGACCCGGGCCGACCCCGAGCTGTCGTTTGCTTACGCGCACTTCCTCCATGCCCAAGGCGATCATGACCGCAGCCGGGCGGTGGTCGATCAAGCACTGCGAGCGCCCTCCCTGATGGAAAGTCCGGTAGGGGAAGGGGAGCTGAGATTGGTGCTCGCCAAGGATCTGGCGCTGCGCGGTGACTCGGTGCGCGCCCGAAAGGAACTTCAGCGCGCTGTGGCGTTGCTCCCGCAAAAGGACGAAGCCTGGGCGGAGGCGGACTCACTCAAGCGGCTTTTCAAGCTGAAGTAGGGTTGACTCCCTGACCGAGTGAGTTCAAGATTTCGCCGCGGATGTAGTTATCAGTCATGGTTTTAGTAGTCTGGGCTTGCCCTGAAACACATAAGGAAGTGGGAGCAAACATGGGAATTCCGACGGAGCCAATCGGCAGTATTCCAAGATCACCCGAGCTCATTGCCGACATCGAGGCCCAGGGCATTGGGGCTCCGAGCCTGGAGGCCGCCTACGAGCGCGCCGTTCGAGACACCGTCGAGCGATTCGAGGCGACGGGATCCCCCGTCATCACCGATGGGGAGCAGCGCAAGTACCATAATTTCTGGACCTACAGCGTCCACGCGCTGCCGAACACGATGCCGGACGGATTCGGGATTCCGTTCGCGGCCGGGCATGTCCGCCGCATGCCGCGGCTGACCTCAGGGCCTTTCCGATACATGCGTTACGCGGACGCCTTCTTGCTGGCCGCCAAACAGTACACGCATGTTCCCATGAAGCAGGCGATCATTTCCGCCTCAGCACTCAGCCTGATGTATCCGGTGGACGGCATTGCGGGCTATTCCCGCGACCAGTTCCTGGTGGATCTGCTCAATGAGCATGAGACCGAGATCCGCCGCTGCCTGCAAGCTGGTGCGCATTGTGTCCAAGTTGATTTCACGGAAGGGCGCTTGGCGATGAAACTCGACCCCTCCGGCGCGCTCTTGACCGGCTTCATCGACCTGAACAACATGGCATACTCAAGGTTCACGGAGGAGGAACGGGCGTTGCTGGGGGTGCATACCTGCCCAGGTGGCGACCGGGACTCGACTCATAGCGCCGACGTGGATTATGCCGACTTCCTGCCAAGCCTGTTCGAGTTGAACGTTGGCAACTTCTATATCGCGCTCGCTGGCGAACGGGATCGGATTCGAGCATTGCAGATCATCCGAGACTCCATGAAGGCATCACAGCGGGTGTTTGTCGGAGTCGTTGCGCCAATCGACCCGCGGATCGAGAGTGCCGAAGAAGTTCGGGATCGGATCCTGGAAGCTGCCCGGTACATTCCCATCGAGCAGCTTGGGACGACGGATGACTGTGGTTTCGCTCCCTTCAGCGACGATACCTCGACCAGTCGGGATACGGCGTTCGCCAAGATTCACGCGCGCGTGAGGGGGACCGCATTGGCCGAAGCGGCGCTCGGGTTTCGATAAGTGACGCGCGAAGAAGAGGAGAGGGAGCTCCGCGCTGCGGGGCTGCAGACCGCGCAAGCGATCCTGTCTGCGCGAAAACGCAGCGAAGCACAGCTGCTTGCCGCAAAGCTTGAAAATGAATACCTGCTCGCTATGTCGCGTGCCACGCTCGAGTCGACGACCGACGCCATTCTTGTGACGGACGACCAAGGCCGCGTCACCGATTTCAACTCGCGATTCATTGATCTATGGCAACTTCGTCGTGAAGCCATGGAAAGTCGCGATCATCGCGTCATTCTGGAGTTCACCAGGACTCAGGTAGTTGATAGCGCGGCCTATCAACAAAACATCGATCACATCTACGCCACATCGCCGCCCGAGACGTTCGATGTCTTCGAACTGGTCGATGGTCGACTCATTGAACGCTTCACCCGGCTGCAGGTCGTGGAAGGCAAGAATGTCGGGCGGGTGTGGAGCTTCCGCGATATCACCGCACATCGCAGGGCCGAGCGGGAGCACGCGCACTTTGCCGCCATCGTCACCTCCTCGAACGACGCGATCATCAGCAAGACTTTGGATGGGATCATCACCAGTTGGAATCCGGCGGCAGAGCGGATGTTCGGCTACGCGGCAGCCGAGGCGATCGGCCAGCCAATCGCCATGCTCGTTCCGCCCGCCAAGACGGACGAGGAACATGAGTTCATGCGTCGCCTGCGGAGCGGTGGCCGCATCGACAACATCACGACGGTGCGCCTCAAGAAGGGCGGCGGGCTGATCAATGTGGCCCTGACGATCTCCCCCGTGCGCGACGAATCGGGGAACATCATCGGGGCGTCGAAGACTGCCCGAGACGTTACCGAACGCGAGCAACTGTTGGCGAGCGAACAGGCGGCCCGAGCACGCGCCGAGGAGGCCAATCGGCTCAAGGACGAGTTTCTGGCGACAGTGTCCCACGAACTTCGCACGCCGCTCAATGCCATCCTGGGGTGGGCGCAACTTCTGGGAGGCGGGTCGTTGGACAAGGAGCAATCCCGCCATGCGATCGGCGTGATCGAACGGAATGCCCTCACGCAGGCGCAGGTCATCGAGGACATCCTCGACATCTCCCGGATCATCACCGGCAAGCTTCGACTCAACATTCAATCGCTGATGCCGGCCGCGGTCATCGAATCGGCTTTGGAATCCATACGACCCGCGGCCGACGCCAAAAGAGTGGAGCTACGCCCACTACTCGATCCTGCAGCAGGGCCGATTTCCGGAGATCCGAGTCGCCTTCAGCAAATCGTGTGGAATCTGCTGGCCAATGCCCTCAAGTTCACGGGAAGCGGCGGGCGCGTGGAGATCCGGCTCGAGCGAATCAACTCGCACATTGAAATCGTGGTCACCGATTCGGGGGAAGGAATTGCTGCAGAATTCCTACCCTACGTCTTCGATCGCTTCCGACAGGCGGACGGTTCCAGCTCGAGAGATTCGAGCGGTCTCGGCCTTGGATTGGCGATCGTCCGTCACCTGGTGGAACTCCACGGGGGGCGCGTGAACGCCAGCAGCCCCGGCAAGGGGCAGGGAGCGACTTTCACGGTGCGCCTGCCACTGCGGGTATTGCATGAGAAATTGAGCAGTGAGGATCGTGTTCACCCCACTGTTGCGTCCCGCGAATCGTTGCGCCGCCTTGAAGGAGCCCCTCGACTCATTGGCGCGCGCATACTCGTTGTGGATGACGAACCCGACTCCCGCGAATTGCTTCGGCACGTGCTCGAGACGTGCGGCGCCGAAGTGCAGGTTGCCGATTCGGCAGGCAAGGGTCTGGAAGTAGTCCTCGAATGGAGACCTGATTTGATCGTCAGCGATATCGGCATGCCCGGCGAAGATGGCTATACCTTCATACGCCGCGTGAGAGAGTGGGAGCAGGCAGTCGGAGCTCGTATCCCGGCAGTCGCATTGACGGCCTATGCCAGGAGCGAGGATCGCATGCGAGCGCTCAAGGCCGGCTTCCAGGTCCACGTCTCGAAGCCCATTGAGCCCATGGAGTTCGCGCTCGTGGTCGCCGGCATCATCCAATCCTGACCAGAGTGACGTGTGGGTCACGCCATGGCCGAGGTTGGACCGTGCGGAGCACTTACGCCAGACTCGCATCATGAAGCGAGTGATAGCATTTGTGGTGATCGCAATCGGGGTATTCGCGACATGGCTCACGTTCCATCCGGCGAGACACTCCACCTTGGATGGCATCAACGGCATGGAAGCAGCGGCGACGCCGCCCGACGATTGGCATGCCGAGCATCCTGATACAGCGCTCGAGGCCCGCTTGGAAGCCATCATAAGGGGCGCCCCCGGGCGCTATGCGATCGCTGCGAAGCACCTGGGCAACGGTTCCACAGCGCGTGTCAACTCGGCTGCCAGTATCCCGTTGATGAGCGTGGTGAAGCTCCCCGTCGCCATGGTCGTTCTCGACGGAGTGGACCAGGGACGGTGGTCGTTGAGCACTCCCATCACCCTGCTCGCATTGGACATGCATCCCAGGGGCAGGCTCGGCGACCGGTTCCCACGAGGGGGTGGCCCGGTCAGCCTTCATGAACTCCTCGACGCGATGACCACGCGCAGCGACAACAGCGCGGCGGATGCCTTGATGCGTCTCGTCGGCGGTCCGAGCGCCGTCACGCAATGGTTGCAGCGACACGGGATTCGCGACCTACGAGTGGACCGCACGGAGCGAAGTCTCGGAAACGATTGGTCTGGATTGGCTCCCGGCGCCGACTCGATGGGATCCGCAGAGGAGATTCGAGAGTTGCGAGCCATGGTTCCAGCGGCCGTACATGACAGCGCTGCGCGAGCCATGCTGCTCGATCCGCGCGACACCGGCACAACTGAAGCCTGCGTCCACCTCCTCGAGCGTCTGTGGCGGGGCGACCTTCTGTCCGCAGCGATGACCGACACGCTGAAGGCGATCCTCGCGCGTTGCAGAACCGCACCCCATCGGCTGCCAGCGCTGCTTCCCGAGGGCACGCCCGTGGCGCGCAAGACGGGCACGGGCGGCACATCCAACGGGGTCACCGTGGCAATCAACGACGTCGGTGTCATGCGCCTTCCAAACGGCGACGAAGTGGCGATCGCCGTGCTCGTCGGAGAGCCCCGCGGAACAGTACGCCGCGCCGAACAGCTGATCGCGCGGGTCGCTCGCAGCGTGTTCGATGCGTGGAGCGCCGGCGACTCCACAAGCAGGCCCTGAACAGGCCCTTGTGCCGGCGGCACGGCGCCCCGTCCGCGGCAGACCGTGGTTACTTGGCCCGAGACCTCTCAGGCGGGATGGGCGTTCTGGAGTACAGGCCCACTGGATGGCCAACTGGATCGAGGGCGAGGCCGATGGCCCCGGTACGATCTGACAGGTTGAAGGGGAACCCGGGGACGACTGTTCCTCCCAGCTCCCTCGCTTTCCTGCAACTTGCCTGGATGTCGGAGACCTGAACGTAGACCACTCCATTGAAAGCGCTGATTGTTCCCTCGGCACCTCGAAGCGTCCCGATTGCCCGGCCACGCGCGACGATCTCTACCGCCTGATCAGTACCCTCCAACGGGGCAAAGGTCCAATCAAAGAGTTTGCCATAGAACTCCTTGGATCGCTGCAGATTGGTGGTGGTGATGTCGAACCAGGCGACGCGCCCGCTTCCGACATTCGCCGGCGTCGGCTTGTGTTGACCCGCGTGGAGCGGTCCGGCGACTAGAGTCAGGCCCACAGTCACCGCCAGAATCGCGTTTCGCATTGGTCTTCTCCTTCTGGTCCCTTGAACGAGTAGTGAATCCTGTCCGCGTCGCGCGGCATGTCAACGGCAGTGTATCGCCTGCGCGAGCTCATCGGGGAAGGCGAGTTGGTCGCGACGGCGATCGGTTGATGACTGCCCAGACTCCTTCTGTCTTTCCTGCGCCTCGTTCCCGACTCGGGTACATTCCTGCCATGCCACTCCCATCCGGCAGCAGGATCGGCCCCTACGAGATCATCGCCCCGCTCGGCGCCGGCGGCATGGGTGAGGTGTATCGCGCGCGCGACACGCGTCTCGGCCGCGAGGTGGCGATCAAGGCCCTGCCTGCCGACTTCGTCCGGGACCCGGAGCGCCTGGCGCGCTTCGAGTTCGAGGCCAAGACGCTGGCCTCGCTCTCGCATCCGAACATCGCTTCCATCCATGGACTCGAGGAGCAGGCGGGCGTGCCTCACCTGGTCTTGGAGTTGGTGGAGGGCGAGCCGCTGTCCGCGCGGCTCGCGCGCGGCCCCATCGCACCGCGCGAGGCGCTGGCCATTGGCATCCAGATCGCCGCGGCGATCGAAGCCGCGCACGAACGCGGGATCATCCATCGTGACCTCAAGCCCGGCAATGTCATGGTCACGCCCGCCGGCGTGGCCAAGGTGCTCGACTTCGGGCTCGCGAAGGCCGACGCGGCAATGAATTCAGGCCTCGACCTGAGCCAGTCGCCGACCATGGCAGCCCTGCCGGGTGCGACCGCAGCAGGCGTCATCCTCGGCACTGCGGCGTACATGAGCCCCGAGCAAGCGCGTGGACTGCCGGTCGACCGCCGGAGCGACGTCTGGTCGTTCGGCTGCGTTCTGTTCGAATGCTTCGCTGGGCGCCCGTTGTTCGAGGGTGCGACCACGGCCGACCTGCTTGCACGCATTCTCGAACGCGAGCCCGACTGGGCGCGGCTTCCTGCCGACACGCCGCCGCGCGTGCGCGAGGTCCTGCGCCGCTGCCTGCGGAAACAGGCCGACGAGCGCCCGCGCGACATCCGCGATGTACGCCTCGAGATGGTGGACCTGACCACTGGAGGCGGCAGGGAGGACGCAGCACGCATGCCTTCGATCGCGGTATTGCCGTTCGAGAACTTAAGCGGTACCGACGATGAGTACTTCGCCGACGGCATCACGGTGGAGATCCTCAGCGCCCTGTCGCAGCTGGAGGGGCTGCGCGTGGCCGCACGTACTTCCTGCTTCGCGTTCAAGGGCAAGCGCGAGGACCTGCGGGCGGTGGGCGATCAGCTCGATGTCACCAGCGTTCTCGAGGGCAGCGTCCGTCGCGCGGGATCCCGGTTGCGCATCACCGTCCAATTGGTGAACGTGGCCGACGGCTATCAGCTCTGGTCCGAGCGCTACGACCGCGAGATGACCGATGTGTTCGAGCTGCAGGACGAAATCGCGCGCACCATTGCCACGCGACTGCGCGTGACGCTCGACTCAGAGGCCACGCGAAACCGCGGCCGTGCCGGCACGCGTAACCTGGAGGCCTATGAGCTGATGCTGCGCGGGCGCGCGCACGCCAACCGGCGCGGCAGGTTCCTGCCCCTTGCGATCCAGTGCTACGAACGGGCCATCGCCCTCGATCCCGACTACGCCGAGGCGCTGGGATTGCTGGCCGACTCCTATCGGCTGATGGCCACCTTCGGAAACGTTCCGTTCGCCGGCGCCACCGCCAAGGCCAAGCGGCTCGCGGAGCAGGCGATTGCCGCGGACCCGGGATTGGCGGAACCATGGGCGACCTTGGCCTGCGTGGCCGAGCAGTACGAATGGGACTTCGATGGCGCGAAGACCTACTGGCTCAAGGCGCTTACTCTCGATCCACGACACGCCCGCGCCCGCGCACAGGGCGCCTTGTGGGGTGCGATGCGCGGTTCGATGCCGGATGCGCAGGCCTTGGCCGAGACCAAGCGCGCCATGGACGACGACCCGCTGAACGCGTGGGTTGTCGCAATGTATTCGTACATGCTGGGAATCACTGGAGAGTGCGATGCGTCACTAGCAGAGGCGGAACGGGCCATCGATTTGGATCCGGATTCTTTCTTTCCGCAGTGGAACTTGATCCGCGCCCACGCATGGCGTGGGGATCACGCCCGGGCACTCGCGCTCGCGCCGTCGGTCCTGGCTGAGTGTGGGCGGCACCACTGGATGCTGGGACTGGTCGCGTGGACGCACGGTGAAGCGGGGCACGCTGAACTTGCGCGGGCGGTGTACGACGAGTTGGAGGGGCGCTCACGCCATGAGTTCACGCCGCCGTTCTGGCTGGCCACGTCCGCTTCGGCCGCCGGACTCGACGACGTGGCGCTGGACTGGGTGCGCCGGGCCGTCGC
>JBDSKE010000010.1:0-22411 GCA_039917105.1 Candidatus Eiseniibacteriota bacterium
TTCTGGGTGGAACCCTGCATGAGCACCACCGCAGGATACGGCCCCTGAGTGAGCGGCACATAGAGCCTGGCCGCGAGCCATACGCCGGAACCAGCGAAGCGCAGCGTATCGACTCGGTAGGGAAAGCTCGAGGGATAGGTGCGCCGCAGCGAGAGCTGCGGCAACGTGGCCTTGCGCTCCGGATGCGGAAACCTCGAGGAAGTGAACGTGCCGACCAATAAGTTCCGCCGTAACCACCCGTCGAACGTGAGCGGGGCCTCCTCATCGGGGATCACGAAGCGCACTCGGGGTTTCGCATAGGTGAAACTCCCGATGGGCATATCGCGCAGCAACAGTTCGTCACTGGTGATCCATGCTGCCAGCGAATCACCCTGCTTCCGTACATCGAACTCCAGCTTCACCGTGGCGTCGCGATACGAGACGTTTCCGAGCCAATGGCCCACCAGGGCGTCGGGACTCTGGCGATCGGGCGGCCCGCAGGACGTGAGTAGCGCTGCCATGCACAGTCCGCACGCGTACATCTGGGCAAGGGTGTTGCGCGTGGTCATCGCCCCCACCAGCCGTCGACTTTGGCGATCACCTCGGGCAGGTTCTCCACCGGGTCGGGATAACCCTGCTTCCAGGTGGCGTCGATCCCGAGCGGGCCTTTGCATTGCAGCCAAGCACCGCGCGTCTCGATGCGCGCTGGGATCGTGTCGCGCGCGCAATCGAAGCGCGTGAAGATCCCCCACAGGAGCAGGTCATCATCCTCAAGCGCGAAATCCCCACTCACCGCCACGAGCAACTTGACCGCGGCGTACTCGGGACGCTGAACCAGAGCCTCGACCACCGCCCGCCCCTCGCCCCCGACCTGCACCACCAGCATTCCGCCCCATGCGATGCGATGCGCCCGCACCCGCGCATCGAAAGCCCGTGGATCGGGCAGATCACCCAGCAGTGCGGCCGGCAGCACACCTGTGCCTGGCGAGTTCCCACTCGAGCCAACATTCTTCGCATGTGATTGCGCATCGATCACCAGCTTGCTCCCGAGATTCATGGTGTAACTGGTGAAGTCGAGCGTGTCGAGCGGTACGCCGGGAATGAGCATGAAGTCCTCGGCGGGATCGAAGTGCTTCGCAATCGCCTCGAACACCTGCCTGCGATCGCGCGGGTTCACGTCACCGTCGACCAGCACGATCATCTTGGTCAGGGAGAGTTGGCCGGTGCCCATCAGGCCGAGCGCGGTCTTCTTGCCCTCCTTGGCGAATCGGTTCTCGACCGCGACCACGAGCAGGTTATGGAAGCCAGCCTCGAAGTACGCCCAAAGGTCCACGATCTCGGGGTGAATCACCTTGAGTACGCCCGTGAACATGTCCTGCACGGCTTCACCCATCCATTTGTCTTCTTGTGGTGGCTTGCCCACGACGCTGGCCTGGAAGATTGCTTGGTTGCGGTGCGTGATGTCCTTGATGTGGAACACGGGGAAGGGAGCGGCATGCGAGTAATGCCCGAAGTGGTCGCCGAACGGCCCTTCAGTACGACGTTCCCCGGCCGGTACGATCCCCTCGATGACGAACTCGGCTTCGGCGGGCACCCGCATGCGCAGCGACCTCGACTTGGCGAGGCGCGTGGGGGAGCCGCGCAGGAAACCTGCGAACGCCAACTCGTCGATGCCCTCGGGTAGTGGCGCCACGCCCGAAAGTAGCGTGGCTGGATCGGCGCCCACCGCGATTGCGACCTCGAGTGCCTCGCCGCGCTTCTCGGCCTTGTGGAAGTGGAACCCACCGCCCTTGCCGATCTGCCAATGCATGCCGGTGGTCTTCGCGTCGTAACAGTGGATGCGATAGAGGCCGAGATTACGCTTGTGGGTGTCGGGGTCCTCGGTGAATACGAGCGGGAACGTGATGAAGCGCCCGCCATCGCCGGGCCACAGTTTCAGGATCGGCAGGCTCGAAAGATCGGCTCCCAATGAGTGCTCTTGTGCGGGACCGCGGGCCACATGCTTCGGCCGACTGGCGAGCACGCGCGGAAGGGATCCGCGCAGCGCCCAGAGGTCCGCCAAAGCCTTGGGCGGCACGGCGTGGAAAAGCTCCTCGATTTCGGCGCCGACGGCGCGCGGCGAACGGCCGATGGCCCACTCGATCCGCCGCGTGGCCGCGAGCACATTCACTGCGAGCGGGAAGCGCGCTCCCCGCACATTCTCGAACACCAGCGCAGGGCCTTCGAGTTTCGCTTCGCGACACGCGATCGCGGTGACCTCGTACTCCCAGTCCACCTCGCGCGTGATGCGCTTCAGGTCGCCTTTGCGCTCACAGTACTCGAGGAATTGCCCCAGCGTGTGGAACACCAGCCGACTCCATTCGTGTGCGCGGGCTGCGCGCTATTCGAGCTCTCCTTGACGCCAGCCCTCACCCGCCGGCTCACCCAAGAGCGAGAGGATCTTGTCGGTGAAGCCGTTGACGAGTTGTTCCAGATCGCGAGGATTGCGGTACCAGGGTGGCGAGATTGGCATGATCACCACCCCTTCGCGCGAAAGCTTGAGACAGTTTTCGAGCGCGATGCTCGACAAGGGCGTTTCGCGCACGCATAGCACCAGTCGCAAGTGCTCCTTGAGTGCCACCGCCGCTGCGCGCGTAATCAGCGTGTCGGCGATCCCTGAGGCGATCTTGGCCAGCGTACTCACGCTGCAAGGCACCACGACAAAGGCATCGTAGCGATTGCTGCCCGAGCTGAAAGGGGCGGCCAGGTCGGCGTCGCTGAACAGTTTGTTCACGTGGGGTTCCAGGTCGCTGGGCTTCAGCTCCAACTCGCTGTGCATCACGTGCCGCGCCCAATCGCTCATGACCAGATACTTCTCGCCGGGGCATCGCTTCACGAAATCCACGCCATAGATGGACCCCGAGGCGCCGGTCATCCCGATCAGGTAGCGCGACATTCAGAAGCCTCCGTTGCCAAGCCGTGCAGACAGCACCATCAGCAATACCGCGAATCCCACCCAGACATTGGTCCTGAAGAAAGCCAGGTTCACATCCTCGGCCCACTTCTGCTCCAAATAAAGGAGCACCACGACTGTCACAAAGAATGGCAGCGGGAGAACCCAAGCGGACCATGCCGCGGGGCCCGGGCGAAAAGAAAGGATCCAATACGCTTTGGCCAGTGCGGCAATCGCGATGAGGTGCAGCCCCCACGAGATACGCAATGCGGGTGGTCGACCGAGCCAAGCCACCATGGAGTGGATCCCGTTCGAACGGTCGAACTCTTCATCGAGGGTGGCGTAGATGATGTCGAAACCGCTCACCCAGAACAGCGCGAACGCGGCCAGCCACAGCGCTGGCCATGGGTCGGCCATGTCCGGATGGCCGGCGGCGTACCCCGCCAGGGGCGCCAACGCCAACGCTGCGCCCACTCCGAAATGGCAGAACGGGGTGAAACGCTTGAGATAGGGGTAGACCGTGAAAACAACAAGCGGAACCATGGAGAGCTTGAGGTACCAAGGCCCCAGGGCCGTGCAAGCCGCAAGGTAGGCTGCGGTGCTCACCAGGAGCAACGCGAACCCTTCGGCCAGCTTCATCCGCCCGGCAGGAAGTTCCCGCACCACGGTGCGCGGGTTGCGTGCATCGATGTGGCGATCGATCAGGCGATTGAGGCTCATGCCTGCCGTGCGGGCACCCACCGCGGCAACCGCGACGAGCAACCAGCGAGCAAGACTGAGCGATGGCCCGCGCACGGTGAAAACGCCCGCAAGGATCAGCGGGAGCGAGAACAGCGTGTGCTCGAAGCGCACGAACGAGGCGTAGGTGCGCAAGCGACTGGGGGCGGTGATGTTGGAGGTTGCGGAGGCCATTTTGCCCTTCACAGGATGCGACCCGGGATGAGCCGGTACAGCCATGGAGGGTAACGGGCCGTCGCGCTCCAGGCCAATCGGACCCACCGGGGCGATTCGCCGAGGCAGGCCCGCAGAAGATTGCCGGTTGGACCGCCTTGAATGGATGCGAACTTCGCTCGAAAGCCATATCCTCCCGACCTCCCCTTGGAAACCGTTGCGGGGGCTCGGGACGGCTGAGTCGGAATGCTTCTTCAATGAGACCATGCCATGCCACCTTGTTACGCCCGAATCCTCCTCGCCTTTCTGCTCGTTACGGCGATGCTGGATGCATCCATCGCACGCGCGCTTGGCGAACCACAGCTCCCAGGCCTGCCCCAAGTGGTGCGAAATGGTGGGCGGATCGATATTGCTTGGAGCGGCCTTCCCGCCGGTACCCGCGAGGTCGAGCTTGAAGTCTCGATCGAGGGCGGACCTTGGAAGCGGATCTCCCCAGAACTCGAGGCCCACCAAGGGCACTACATTTGGCGCATCCCGGCACACTTCGTTGGCAGCGCGCGCATGCATCTGCTTTTCGGCAGCGACCATGGCGAGTCCTACTCCGCTCCAAGCGAGCCGTTCGAGATCGAAGGGATAGGCCCACCGGGCCCTGCCCACCTGTGCGAGGACGATCGATGGACCTCGCGCGGTGGATTCGGACGCTGGATGCCGGGCCAACTTGCCGATGCCGCGCCACACTTGAAGGTTCTCCTCGTCGGCTTCCATGCCGAGCTGCCGCCACGGAGCAGCGCCGAGATTCCCGCGCTTCGCTCCGCCGCTTCACCGGTCCAGGTCATGCGTGTCGCCCAGGCCTCCCCGTTGGGCCGGCCGCGCGCCGCACGCGTGTTCACCCCGCTGCGGAACTGATCCAACACACGCCCACCGCCATCGTCAATTTTGGGGTGCGCCCTCAAGCGTGCGCCCCTTGGCCCGGTGTTGCTGTCCCACAGCCCCTGTATATGGAGAACACCCACCATGTGGTCATCGTTATTCACTGCAATTGTCCTGGCCGTCAACAGCTCAACTCTCGACACACTCATCGTTCCGCTCAAGGAAATCGTCGTCACGGGTACGCGGGTGCGCGAGTCCGCATTTCGCGCCCCATCCTCGATCTCGGTGATCGACCGTCGCGCGTTCAGCAACGGCAGGGAGCTCTCGCTCAGTGATGCCCTGGGCGGAGTGCCGGGAGTTTTCGTGCAGAGCCGATCCGGAGCCCAGGACGTACGCATCACCATTCGAGGCTACGGCGCGCGCGGCAATGGGGACCGATCCAACGCCGGCAATATCCGCGGCATCCGCGTGCTCACCGATGGAATCCCGGTTTCGGAACCCGATGGACGCACCTCCCTTGACTTGGTTGATCTGGGCGCCACCGACCGGATCGAGGTCTCACGCAGCAATGGGACGTCGATCTACGGCAACGCCTCGGGGGGGGTCGTGAACCTGACCACGAACCTGTCCTTCGAGAAGCCCTTCGTGCGTTTCGAGCAGAGGGCGGGCTCTTTTGGCTTCCATCGCGAACAGGGCGTGCTCGGGTTCGCGGCCGGGCGTGGTCGTGGGACCGTGTCGCTGGCCAACAGCACTTTCGAGGGCTGGCGTGCGCACAGTTCCAGCTCGGCCACACTCGCTCACCTTCGCTTCGCTTCGCCTCTTGGGGATGCCAGCAAGCTGACACTGATCTCTGACTTGGTGAGCACGCTTAACCGCTTCCCGGGAGCACTCACCGCGGCGGAGTTGGCCACGGACCGCGAGCAAGCGAATCCAACGTATGTCGCGCGCGATGAGCGGCGGTGGAATCGCGTCGGCCGAGTGGCTGCAACACTCGAGCACGCGCTTGATGAGAAGCAGGACATGACGGTCTCATTGTGGGCCGAGCCAAAAGTGCTACAGCGTTCGGAGCGCAATCGCTTTCGCGATTTCAACCGCATCCACACGGGTGGAAGCGCGCTCTATAGCAGCTCCTACGCGCTCACTGAGGGAATCGAGGCCCGCACCACGCTGGGCGCCGATGAGGCCTTCCAGGACGGCAGCATCATGTTCTATGGCCTCACGCCCTCGGGCGGCCGTGACACAGCAGTCATCGCGAACAAGCGTGAAGCGGCGAACAGCGCTGGCGGCTTCCTACAGCAGACGGTCACTTGGAACGACCGGTGGTCCGCACAGATCGCTGCACGTTACGACAACCTCTGGTACATCGCCCAAGACCGCATCGAACCCGACCTGAATGCGACCAAGCGCTTCACCCGCGTGACCCCGAAGGGCTCGATCTCGTATCGCTTGGCGAATCACACGATCTTCGCCTCGCTCGGGGGCGGTGTCGAGTCCCCGGCGTTCAATGAGATCGATCCTGGCCCACCGTACGATGCGATCACATCCCTGAATCCCTTCTTGGACGCGATGCGCTCGACCACCTATGAGATCGGCGCGCGCGGCGTACTGGGTTCGGCGGTCGGTCCTTGGCGTTACGACGCGGCCATCTACCAGATCGAGACAAGCAACGAGATAGTTCCGCAGAACGGCGGCGGCTACTTCACCACCGCCGGCAGATCCCAGCGTATTGGAGCAGAACTGACCTTGGACTGGCAGCCACTGACCTCGCTGGTACTGCATGCCACCGGGTCGTTCTCGAACAATGAGTACAAGCGATACACCAACGAACTCGGCGATTTCAGTGGTAACGACATGCCCGGCCTACCTCGATTGTTCTTTGCCAGCTCGGGCCGTGCCAAGCTGCCGCAGGGATTCTCTGCCGAGCTGGGCGTCAGCGGTTCGGGCAATTACTTCGCGGACGACGCCAACACCGCCGAGGCCGAGGCGTACCATCTGGTGAACGCCACGCTCGATTGGAGCCGCGATCTGCCGCGCGGCACAGTCCGCGCCTTCGTCTCGGGCGCCAATCTGCTCGATCAAGACCACGTCGCCTCGGTGTTCATCAATGGATTGGCGGGGAGGTATTACGAGCCCGGCCTGCCCTTGAACGTATCGGGGGGGCTGAGCGTCAGCTGGCGTTGATCGCTTAGCGCGTGGCGCGCGGGGCCGGGTGCCTTGGGAGCGCCCGAGGGATCGGGACTCCCGTGGCGCCCTGTGCGTCCGGCTGGCCAGAAGAAGTAGGGAGAGGAGGACCAACTCGCGAACCTCTCGAGCCAATGGACCTGGAGGAAGGTTCGCTTGCGGCGGCCGGACTTCAGCGACTCTCCTTGTGGCCCGGACCGGCAGGGCGGGCCCTTGACAGGAGTCACGGGACGATCCGTGGCCGGTGGCGTCGTGCGGCGCGCGAATAGATTCCATGTGGCCCTCCTTGCATTGCGCGTGGCAAGGGGGCACGGGAGGGATCCGAGTCGGCGGTGGCGAAGGCCTGCTCGAGCCGGCCCCCGATGAACGGCCCGCCTCGGTCCATCGCCCTCCGCCGCTCGGGTCGACCCACGCCGCCTTCCGGCAGGTGGGCCTCATCCTTAGGGGTTCGCATCCTTGGAACCACACCGGCTGGCGGTCGGTCGCGTCCTCGTGCCGGTCGGCCGGCCCCCGATGATCGACCTCCCACCACGTAGTCCGACCGCCGCCTGCCTGTGTGCCCGAGACTTCGCAGCCTCGTACCCTGGTCAAAGGCAGGGACCGGGCCAGCGCCTTCAGCAGACTCGAACCAGTCATTGGCGTGCGATGCGGTGACGTCGGAACCAGGATGGGTTCGGAAAGTCGTCGGGCCACCAGGCCATGCCGTCGGCCCCACGACAGTCCACAGAAGATTCACCCTTGACCCGCTGCACGCGTGTGCACTAGCCTGCCCGATGTGCCGGGTCCGCGATGCGGACCACCTTCTCAAGAGGACATCGACTCCGATGCTCAATGACCGCGCCAGAGAGATCAACAACTTCATCCAACGCTTCCGCAGGGAGCGTGGCTCCGCTCCGACCATCCGGGAGATCGGCGGCCACTTCGGCATCACCTCGACGAACGGGGTTCGTTACTACCTGGCCATGCTGGAGAAGGCCGGGTACATCCGCCGCGATCCCAAGGTCTCACGTGGAATCGGGCCCACGAGTGAACCCGCGCGCATGCAGGGTATCCCGGTACTCGGTAGCGTCGCTGCCGGTCAGCCCATCACGGCCGAGGAAAACTATCAGGGAAGCCTCGAGATGACCGAGATGTTCGGCCAGACCGACACCCTGTTCGCGTTGAAGGTACGTGGAGATAGCATGATCGACGCAGGAATCCTCGACGGGGACCATGTCATCGTGCACAAACAGGACGATGCCCAACCTGGCGAGATCGTGGTTGCGCTGCTCGAGGACGAGGCGACGGTGAAGTACTATCACCCACTTCGCGGACACATCGAACTCGTGGCTGCGAACGAAAAATACGATCCCATCATCGTCGATCCCGAAACCTCATTCCGTTTGTTGGGAACAGTCCGGGGTGTCGTCCGCACGGTTGGGCGCTGAAACCAGGTTTCTAAACGGGAGCGCTTGCTCCCGTTCTTCAATCCCGCTTACTGCACATATGTTCACTGCCCCGCAGGAGGATGGCCCGTGGAACTCGATCTGGCTCCCCAAGTGAAGGACGTTTTGCTCGAGCGGTGGGAGCCTATCTACCGCAGCCAACTCCACTATCTAGTCACTTGGAGCACGCGGGGACGCCGACCCGTCCTCAAGGATCGCCATATCGAGGCTCTCAAGGCCCTCATCCGGCGGATCTGTGACGATCGCGGCTTCTCTATCGTCGATGTGGTTGCCGGGCAGGACCATATCCATGTGCTCTTCGGCCTGCGGCCGGCGCAGAGCGTAGCGAGCGCAGTCCGCGAGTTCAAAGGTCGTACGAGCCTGGATCTCTTGCAGAACTTCCCCGAGCTGCGCCTTTGGCTGCGCGGTAACTTGTTATGGGATGAGCGTTACGCCGTCGAAACGGTCAGTCCATTACGACTTGCCAGGACGCGGGAACGGCTGACCCAGACCCATCGTCCGTTAGTGGATCCCGACTACCCCGATTCGTGGGCAGAAGCAGGCTGATGGGTGGTTCTTGATCAGGCAGGCCCGACAATCCCACCACTTGCGGGATTCCCTTGGCGAGAGGCCAGGACCGCACTCGTGAGAACCAACCCCGCGCCGACCATCTGCCAGGGCGCAAGCCGCTCGTTCAGGAACAGGGCCGCAGCCACCACTGCCACAAGGGGTTCCGTGGTCGCCAATATGCTCGCCTCTGAGGCTTGGAGACGGCGAAGGCCGGCATAGAAGAGGCCAAAGGGGACCAGTGTCGAGAACACGCCCAATGCGAGGAAGATCCACCACACTTCGGCCGCATAACCGGCCGAAAGGATCTTCCATGGCGGGGTGACGCAGGCCCACGCCAACGCGGCGACCGCAAAAGTGTAGAACAACAAGGTCTCGGGCGGATACCGCTCCAACCCGCGCTTGGAGTAGAGGATATAGAACGCGAAAATGAAGGCGGAAGCGAAGCTGATGCACCAATCGAGGAGCGAGGCGCGCGCGAAGTCAACGCTCACTCCACCCACCAGCAAGGCCGTTCCAGCAAGAGCGCAGGACACTGCGGCAATGGTGGTTACGTTCACCTTCCGACCCCGGGCGAAGTCGAAGAGCACGATCAGGGATGGCGCGAGGTATTGGATGAGAATGGCGACACCCACCCCGAGTTTCGAGATGGAGTAGTAGTAGCTCCCTTGGACAGCGGCGACGCCGAATAATCCCAGAGCAAGGAAATAGCCAATGTCGCGGCGGTTGACCCGGAGCGTCGAGGGTCGACGCAGGAGTAGATAGGGAAACAGCACCAGGGCCGCAATGGAGAGACGCAACTCAACCACGGTCAGCACTGGAACATGGTGGTTGCGGAAGACGAACCGGGCCAGCGTAGCAGTGGTACCCCAGAACACGGTTGCGGCGACCACGAGGTACCGGCCAAGGGTCGCCTCGCCTCGTCGGCTGTTCTGGCTCACGGCGTTAATCCTGGGGGGGAGAGGGAATCAAGGGGTCGAGGTGGATCACTCGTTACAATAGCACCACATAACACATTATTAACATTTGTGTTATGGACTATTGCAAATCACCTGCTGGGCTCCCGCCCCCGGTTTTCGACTCCATACTCCACAGCCTCGGTGCCGGTTTCCAGCATGGTGCAACGGCCGGTGAAATGAACGCCTGGCTCCATCGCCACCGTCATAGCGGCAACGTCGCCCTCGATCCGCGCGCCAGCCTTCATCTCTACCGTGCCGAGAGCTCGGATGTTCCCGACAACACGACCGTGGATGATGGCTTCTTTAACCTCGATGTCCGCTCGCATGAACCCGTGCTCACCAATCTCCAACTTCTCACAGTTGAGGATATCTCCTTCGAATTCGCCGTCGATCCGGAGTGTGCCACTCACCATGAGGGTTCCGCGCAGGTTGGTGCCCAGACCAATGATCGTGTTGGGTTGCGGGGCCTCGTCTGCTGCGGGCGGGTTGCGGAACTTCAGCATTGGACCTCCGAGGAGAGCGTGAGATGGTGAAGGTTAGAGTACGCCCCAGACTTCAAGCAAGCGTTCGAGGTCTTCTTGGCTGTAGAACTCGAATTCGACCGTTCCACCCTTACGCCCGGGCGAAATCGCCACATGGGTGCCGAACCTCTGTTGGAGCTTGGTCTCCCATTCGCCCAGACCAGCCAATTTCTCTGTGCGCGGACGGGAGTGATGCTTACGCACCCTTCGTTTGACGAACGCCTCGGTGCGACGCACCGAGAACCCCTTGTTGGCGATGTACCGAGCAGTTGCCAACTGGTCACCTGGAGCTTCCAAACTCAGCAATGCCCTGCCGTGGCCGGCGCTCAGTGTTCCACGTGAAACCATGTCCATCACTTCAGGCGGAAGCCCAAGCAAGCGAATCGCATTCGAGATTGAACTACGTTTCTTTCCGACTCGCTCCGAGAGCTGGTCATGTGTGAGTCCGACCTTCTCAATGAGCGCATGGTAGGCCTTCGCCTCATCGATCGGATCGAGGTCCTCGCGCTGGATGTTCTCAATGAGCGCCAATTCCATCATCGACCGGTCATCGTATTCACGGACGATCACCGGAACCTTGGTCAAGCCAGCCAGATATGCAGCGCGTAAGCGGCGCTCTCCTGCAACCAACTGGTAATCGCCAGGGTTCAACCTTCGGATGATGAGTGGCTGTAGGATTCCTGTGGATTTGATCGAGGCAGCTAACTCTTGGAGTGCCTCATCATCGAACCGAGAACGCGGCTGAAAGGGATTGGGGCCTATGGACTCGATGGTCAGTTCGGTTACCCCCGCCTCCAGAGTCGATGACCGCCCTTCCACCGCTTCCATGGCATCCGAACTGGAGATGAGGGCACCCAAGCCGCGACCCAGCGCTTTCTTACTCATGCTCGAGCACCTCCCGTGCGAGTTCGCGATAACTCTCCGCGCCAGAACTATGTGGGTCGTAAAGAACTATCGGCTTCCCGAATGACGGCGCCTCGCTCAACTTGACATTCCGCGGTATGACCGCCTTGTAGACCCGGTCGGAAAAGAACTTTCTCGCCTCATCCGCAACCTGCTGCGAAAGATTCAACCGCGCATCGTACATAGTGAGGAGCACCCCCTCGATCCGCAACGCCGGATTGAGGTGGTCCTGCACCAGCCGGATCGCCCCGATGAGTTGTGTGAGCCCCTCCAGTGCCAGGTATTCACACTGGAGCGGGATGAGCACCGAGTCTGAGGCCGTGAGCGCGTTGACCGTGAGCAATCCCAAGGTAGGAGGGCTATCGATCAATACATAATCATACTCTTCGCGTATCTCGGCGAGGCAGGATTTGAGTCGCGTCTCCCGCGCCATCATGCCTACCAATTCAACCTCGGCTCCCGAGAGACTCTGGCCGGCGGGGAGCACATCAAGGGTTGCCAAGGCGGTGGTGCGAACCGCCTCGCCGACTTCGGCCTGCCCGATGAGCACCTCATAAGTCGTCTGGCGCTGGTCATTGCCATTGATACCCAGGCCACTCGTGGCATTACCCTGCGGGTCGATATCCACCAGCAGGACGCGCTTGCTCTCCTGCGCGAGACAGGCCCCCAGATTGATAGCCGTCGTGGTTTTGCCGACGCCGCCCTTCTGACTGGCGATCGAAATGACTCTTCCCATGATTCAGCCGATCGTGACGGACATGATGCCGTCCGCGGATGATATGCACGGACGGCCTGCTGCTGCGGCGGACGGTTAGATTCGGGCTCTTGAACGCCCATTGTATTGCAGGGCGCAAGCGAGTGATATCCCGAACATGACGTTGGGTTCACTCGGGAACAGGCACCGGTTCCACGTGGAACACACCAAAGCCAAACGCTGTAAGGTCTCTATTTTTTTTCAAATACAACTACAACGTTGGGGCCGTCCCCCACCGGGAGAGACTGATCGAACTCCCACTGCGGTTCCCACAATCCTCGCCCCTTTTCCATCTCCTCATTCCACGAGCTACCCTTCCACAGGAATGCCTTGCCGCCAGAACTGACGATCGTGGCCGCCATCTCGAGCGTCGGGCTCATCAGCATGGTTGCACGCGACGTGAAGCCGTCGCAGACCAAGTCGTCATGCTCGGTCTCGATAATCACCTCGAGCCGGGCGGTCTTCGCCACAAAATGCTCCAATTTCAGGTCCTGTTCAGCTCTACGAAGGAATAGCGTCTTGTTGCGACGCGATTCAACCAAAGTCCAACGCTCACCGACCCCGAGCAACTGGAGCGGGATGGCAGGTAGGCCGGCGCCGGAGCCAAAGTCCACGAAAGTCTTGCAACCAGATGCCAACAAAAGTTTTGCGGGCTCGATTGATTCTCGGATGTGGCGGTCCACCAGGCGGATCTCGTCGTTGCGAGAGATCAAGTTCGAGACGCCCTGATTCCAGCGCAACAACAACTCGCCATAGACACGAAGCCGTTTCAGGTGCTCTTCGACCACGGCCGGGGTGCCGGGGATCCATGAGCGCAACAGGCTCCACGCCTGCCTTGCCACCAATTTCTCTGGCGCCATCGTGGCTCGTGCATCGGGGCGACGCTGGGTGCGAATAGGTGCCACCCCACGGGAAGGAGCCGGCCCGCGGCGCTCGCGTTGCGGGCCACGAGGTGGCCATTCGCCACGCGGAGCGCGGCTGCGCGGGCTATCGCCGCTTCGCGCCGAGTCCCCGCCACGGGCAGGGCCCGCACTTCTCGAGGACCCGCCTGAGCGCGACGCACCACTGCCAGGCACGCTCGCCCGCGAAGTCCCGGGACGCGACGGACCCGTGTCGGAACGACGAGGGCCGCGAGGGCCACGAGAATCTGAACGAGGCGCAGTCATGGACCGCCCACTCTAGCAGAGTGTGCCACGACCTGCCCGAAGCACGTCCGCTCGCACATCGAACCAGCACGGAACCCATCCCGCCCGTCACCCCGCCTCAGCGCCCTGGCCTGCAGCGGCGCGCGTGCACCAACAGGATCGCGACATCGGAGGGGGAAACCCCTGCGATACGCGCAGCTCGCGCGGCCGTCGTCGGGCGCCAACGGCGCAGTTTCTCGAGGGCTTCACTGGAAAGGCCGTGCAACGATTCCTCCCAGAGTACCGCTGGCAGCACGATGTCCTCCAACGACTTCCCCGCGGCCGCTGTCTTCTCTTGGCGCTCGATGTAGCCACGGTACTTCACACGCACCTCGAGTGACCCTCGCCAAGCAAGCGGCAGCAGGGGTTCGAGGCCAGCCGCAACAAGGTGGGCGTACGTACCCTGTGGTCGCGCCAGCCAATCGAGCGCAGGCACGCGGCGCGTCTGAGTCGCGCGTTCGGGTGAAGCGGGAGCCGCGCCATCGGGCGCTGCGATGGCAGGCAGATCGAGCAGGCGTGCCGATTCCAGCCGAGCAAGGCTCATCGAGACCCTCGCCAGTCGGCGCTCCTCGGCGGCCAATCCCGCGACCTTCCCGCGCACCTGCTCCACCTGATCGAGCGACAGCAGGCCAAGATCGTGCCCCAGCTCGGCGAGACGTTCATCGGCGTTGTCGGCGCGCAAGAGCAAGCGATACTCTGCGGCGGACGTGAACATCCGATAGGGCTCATGATGCTCGCGCGTCACCAAGTCATCCACCAGCACGCCCAGGTAGGCTTGGTCGCGCCGCAAAACGAACGGCGGGCGCCCGAGTACCTGGTGCGCCGCATTCACCCCTGCCATGAATCCCTGGGCCGCCGCCTCCTCGTAGCCCGAGGTCCCGCAGATCTGACCGGCCAGAAACAACCCCGGCACTGCGCGGCATTGAAGCGACGCATCCAACTGGTGCGGCAGCACGAAGTCATATTCCACTGCGTAGCCCGGCCGCAGCATCTCGCAGTGTTCCAACCCAGCTATGGTGCGCAGGAACTCGAGTTGGATCTCTTCCGGCATCGAAGTGCTCACGCCATTCGCGTAAATCTCATCCACCGTGCGTCCCTCGGGTTCGAGGAAGATGTGGTGCGAGACGCGCTCGGGGAACTTCACCACCTTGTCTTCGAGTGAGGGGCAGTAGCGCGGCCCGATTCCTTGGATCTGCCCGGAGTACAGCGGCGAGCGGTGCATATGCGTGCGGATCACATCGTGCGTGCGGCCGTTGGTGTGCGTCGCCCAACAGAGCACCTGCTCCACATCGAGGCGCTCCGTCCAGTGCGAGAACGGCTCCGGCACGGCATCGCCCGGAGCGGGAGTGACCGCATCCCAGTCGATGCTGTCATGGAGAAGTCGCGGCGGCGTCCCCGTCTTGAGCCGACCCCGCTCCAAGCCCAACCCCGCCAGGCAGTCACTCAATGCGCGCGCCGCGTGCTCGCCGATGCGGCCTCCCTCGATTCGCCGCTCGCCGATATGGATCAATCCATTCAAGAAGGTGCCCGGGGTGATGACCACCGCGCAGGCTGTGAGCCTACGGCCATCAGTCAAGCCAACGCCCGTCACACGCCCTTCGGTCAAAAGCACGCGCTCGGCGATGCCCGTGACGAACTGCAACTTCGCAACGCGTGCCAACTCATCGATCATCGCCGCGGAGTAGGCCGCCTTATCACACTGGGCACGCGGCGACCATACCGCCGGCCCGCGCCCGCGATTGAGCATCTTGAATTGAATGCCAGCCCGGTCGGTGATCCGCGCCATCAGGCCACCCAGCGCATCGATCTCGCGAACCATATGGCCCTTGGCAATCCCACCGATGGCGGGATTGCACGACATCTTCGCGGTATCCTCGATCTTGACCGTTAACAATGCGGTCGACAAACCCATTTGCGCGCAGGCATTGGCTGCCTCGCAACCTGCATGCCCAGCACCGATCACCACCACATCGAATGAGCCCGCGCGTGTGGCTGCCGAGGCAGCATCCACCGACAGAGTCGCACTCGGCGCCCCGGGCGAAGCCGCGTAGGTCAAATGCCGGCGTCCGTCCATCGCGGGCCTCACTTGCCGACACAGAAGCGGTTGAAGATCCGGTCGAGCAGTTCCTCGTCAGCGTGTGTGCCCACGACTTCGGACAATGCCGCGAGTGCCTCGCGCAGTTCCAGGGCGACGATTTCGCCCGGAGAGCCCGCGGTAGCCGCAGCGCTCGCCTGACCCAACAAGCGCCAAGCGCGTGCGAGCGCATCGATGTGGCGCGTGTTCCCCACTTCCCCGCATCTGCCACCTCCGCCGAACCTCTTCTTGATTGTGTCGCGCAGCACATCAAGTCCCGTCCCGTTGTGCGCAGACACTGCAACCCATGGCGGCGGGAGGGCCAGCGCCTCGATTCCGCGCTGAGCAGCAGTGCCCAGGTCGCATTTGTTCAACACCCAGAGCGCACGCCGATTCCGGCTCGACGCATGGAACGCGATGTCCTCCGCGCCGAGCGCGATCGACCCATCCACCACCCAGAGCACCAACCCGGCATCGTCCATCGCGGCTTCGGCGTGAAGCACGCCGATTCGTTCCACGGGGTCGTCGGTCGCCCGGACACCCGCGGTGTCGGAAAGCTGGGTGCGGATGCCGGCCAAGCGCAATTGCTCGCTGACACGATCCCGCGTGGTCCCCGGAATGTCGGAGACGATGGCGCGCTCCTCACCCAGCAGGGCGTTGAAGAGCGATGATTTGCCAGCGTTCGGCCGGCCCGCAATCGCGACACGGATGCCCTCGCGTACTGCCCGCGCGTACTCGCTGCCCTCCAGCAGGCCGGTCAGTTCGACTCGCACCACCTCGATCGCAGCTGTCACATGCGCTGGCACTTCGATTCCACCCACATCCTCGGCGAAGTCCACGCGGGCCTCGACCTCTGCCACGCAATCCATCACCTTGTCGGCCATTTCCCCGATCCGCCTCGAAAGGCTGCCACCCAGTTGTGCCAGCGCCCAGATGCTTTCCATTTGGTTCTCGGAATGGATCAGGTCAGCCACCGCTTCTGCCTGTGTCAGATCGATTCGACCCGACAGGAAAGCCCGCAGCGTGAATTCGCCCCGCCGCGCCGGCCGGGCGCCGGCCTCCATCAGCGCGAGGAGCATGCTGCCGCGGATGTGATCTCCGCCGTGGCAGGAGAACTCGACCACATCCTGCCGCGTGTAGGAGCGGGGAGCACGGAACACCCCCACGACGACTTCATCGATGCGAGCGAACTTGAAGCCGGGCTCACGACCGGGCAGGACCGCCCAACCGTGATGCAATGTGTGACTGGGCACCTCGGCGAGTGGCGTATGGCCTTCGAAGCACGTCTGGGCGATCGAGAATGCGTCCGCGCCGCTCAGCCGCACGACCGAGAGCCCTGACGGGCCCTGAGCGGTGGCAATGGCCACGATGGTGTCGTCGTTCGAATACCCCTTGGAATACAACTTGGACTCCTCATGGCAATGAGAAGCGCCGGGCTCGGAACTGGCGAGCCCGGCGCAGGAACCTCAGCAGATCCGAGCTCAGCCAGCGTCTTCCTGGGTCCGTTCAGGGAAGTCCGCCGGCGCAATCGCCACACGTTTGACCATGCCGTTTCCAAGCGCGTAGGTCTTGACCCGCGAATCCGGCTTGAGCGTCACGTGCACGATACGGCGCTCCTGTGAGTTCATGAAGTCGGTGACCTTCTCGGCATTCTCCGCCAGGGCCTCCTCTGCCATGCGGAGCGCCATGTCCTCGAGTTCCTTCTCGCGCTGCTGCCAGAAATCATTGATCTCGAGCTGCAGATGGTAGCGCGACCCCTCGCCAGTGTTGACGAAGCGGTTGAGGAGATGCTGCAGGGCCTGACGAGTCTCGCCCTTGTTTCCGTTGAGCAAGTCCTCGCCCGAAGTCACTTGGACCGTGACATCGACACGATCCGCATCGGCCTTGGCGGTGATGGTGGCTTCGAAGCCCATGGCCTTGAGCAAATCCTCGGTCACGCGCTTGGCGGACGTGGCAAGTTCTTCGCTGCCCATGTCTGGCTCCTCGTGGTGAGGCGTGGGCCGCGGCATGTACGACACCGGGGCGGGTGCAGCGTGGACCGGCATGGCTGTAGGGGCTGGAGCCGAGGACGCTCGGGTCGCAACCGCTTCGGGTTCGTAGGATGGGGGTATCGAGGCGGATTGGCTGGTGGCCAAGGGCGCCGGGGCAGGCGCTCCCTGCCGCTCGGGTCCAGCCGCAGCCTCGGCGTGATCGCGCACGGCACCATTCACTGCAGCCGGATCGGTCTCTGGGGTCGCGTGCGTTGAAGCCGAACCTTCCGGACGACCGTCCCGGCGACGACCGCGACCGCCGCGGCGCCCGCGGCGGCGACGACGACGCTCGCCCGCAGCCCCATCCTCATCACTCTCGGCCAGTGGCCCATTGCCCGATTGGACTGGCGCGGGAGACGCGGCCGCTGGCGGCGGGACGCGACGCTCCTCACGCGGCTCACGGGCCTCACGCCCACCGCGACCGCGGCGCTCGCCTCGCTCTGGTCGGGCTGCACGTTCGGGACGCTCGACCCGTTCTGGCCTAGGCGCCAGTTCCTCGGCCACTGCTTCGGCGCGGACCGGTTCGGGCTTCCGATCGGCGCCCTTGCGGTCCTCTCGGGGCTCGCGGCCACCTCGGCCGCCGCGCTCACCGCGGCCCCCCTTGTCGGTACGTTCAACTTTGTCGCCCTTCTCGACTTTTTCGACCCTCTCGCCGCGGCTACTTACCGGACGCTCCTCGCGGCCGCCGCGACCACTGCGACCTCCACCGCGCTCGTCACGACCCGCACGAGTACTGCGACGCTCCGGCGTGCGCGTCTCCTCGGGCTCACGTATCGCACCACCGGGACGACGCGAGATACTCACGCGGAACGGCCGCGCACCGAACCCAAGGAACCCGCTCTTGCCTTCCTCGACGGTTGTGATCGTGGCTTCCGCGCGCTGCAGTCCAAGTGCTTCAAGACCCTTGCGGACCGCCTCATCCTGCGTCTTGCCTTCGTACACCGAACCTTTTGCCATGGTGTTCCCTGTTTGCCGTACTCGCACCGCGTCACGAAGCGCAACGTTATCGCGCTGGGGCGGAGTCTCGGACGGATTGTGTGGAGCCCTGCAGCGCGGCGGAGCTGCGCGGCGCTTCCCGGGGGGGAGCCGCCGGCGCGCGTCGAACGCGCTCATCACAGAGCAGTGTCATGACGACGGGATACACTAAACCGGCGCGGACCCGTCCGCCACGCCGAAGCTACTTGCCGCCGAATCACCTCTTCCGGCGACCGGTCTCCACGACCACAGGGGCGACCACCACGGCAGGTTCGCCGCGCAAGGCCATCCACTGCTGCAGGGCGGTCAGGAGGTTCATCACCGTCCAATACAACACCAAGCCGGACGGAAGGTTGTAGAAGAAAATGAGCATGACGAAATTCATCATGTACATCGTGGGAGCCTGCTTGGGGTCCGTCGGCGTGAACTTCTGCGACAGGAACCCCGTGAACGCCATGAGGATGGGCAGAAGGCGGATGGGACCGACCCCCACCACCGGGAGCGCTGTCCTGGACAGATTGAACAGCAGGTCCGGCGCCGAAAGGTCGTGGATCCAACCGTAGAACGGGGCATGCCGCAGGTCGATGGCGTTGTTCAGTACCGCGAACAGCGCAAAGAACAGCGGCATCTGCATGACCATCGGCAGGCACCCACCGGCGGGATTGACCTTGTTGTCCTTGTACAGCGCCATCATTGCGGTGTTCATGGCTGGGGCGTCGCCGTCGTACTTCTTGCGGATGCGCTCGATCTCGGGCTGCAACCGTTGCATGGCGCGCATGCTCTTCATGCTCGCCATGTTCAGGGGGTGCAGGGCGAGTCGAACGACCAATGCGACCAGGAGGATCGAGATCCCGTAGTTGCGAACCACACCGTCGATCAGATTCAGGAGCTTGAGCAACAGCTTGCTGACCGGAACGAGCCAGCTCCAGCCCATGTCCACAGCGCGCTCGAGACGGACATCCTTGCCGAGCCCCTCGCTCAGCTTGGCGAGCGCGAAGTAATCCCCCGGGCCGAAGTAAACGGCCAAATGGTGCGTCCGGTCGGCCGCAATCGGCAGCGGCATCACCAAGGTTCCCACCGCGACATCCTGTTCGCGCTTGTCACCACTAGGCAGGCGCCGGAACTGCTCGTCGGTCAGCGTGCGTCGCTCGCCGCGGCCCGTGCTGGCACGTCCCTCGCCATTGAGCGACGCCACCACCCCAAGGAAGTAATGCGTTTGCACACCGGCCCAATGGGCCACGCCTTCATGCAGTTTGGTTTTGCCTTGGTTTCCGCCAGCCGGGTCGCGGTGCAGGTTCGCACCGACGAGACTCACCGCACGCACCGCGCGCTGGTCGAGTTGTGCGCTGGACTCGGTCAGGAGCGGCCATGACCGGGCCGTGAGCGAGTAATCGCGCACACGCCAATCTTGCGGCAGGTCCTTCAGCTCGACCGAGTAGTCGAGCAGGTAGGTGTCCGGCCGCACCCGCCAGGACTGACGGACGAGTGCGCCAGCAGAGTCCTGCCAAGTGAAGGTCAGTCCGCGAACGACGCCATTCGCATCCAGGCTCTCGGCGACGGCGAAGGTGACGTTGGCAAGCGAGCGGAGAGACTCGCCTTGGCCAAGATCCAGACCGAACGCAGGGGCACCGTTCAAGTTCACCCGATCGCCCTGGGGCACTTCCTTCCCGAAACGGGGTCGCAGGTGCGGATCCGTGGCGTAGTCACTGCTGCCGTGAGCGGCAGCGAAATGCTTGAGCTCGAAGCTCTGCAGCCTGGCGCCACGATTGATGAACGTTGCCACATAGAGTGGCGTCTCCAGAACATACGAGCGCGCCTCGATCGCCGGAACGGTCGCCGCAGCTCCAGCACTGCCGGCCAATGTGGCTTGGGGCGCTGGAGCGCTTGAATCCGGGGCCGAGAGCGCCGCTGAACTATCCTGCGGCGCCAAGGTTCCGATTGGCGTGATGGGCTTCTTGGGAGGCGGGGCGAACTTCGCTTGGAGCAAGGTGAATGCAGCGAATACCACCATGCACAACGCCAGCGCGAATGAAGTTCTCTTATCCATAGGTCAGGGCACCGGATCGTAGCCCGCTGTTCCCAGCGGATGACAACGCCCGATCCGGCGCGCGGCGAGCCAGCCGCCGCGCATCGTGCCATAGCGCGCAATCGCGTCGCACGCATATGTGGAGCACGTCGGCTGATGCCGGCAAGCGCCGCGGTAGAGCGGCTGCAGCATCACCTGGTAGAGCCGGATGAGGGCAAGGAGGAGCGCACGCATGACGTCAAGCCGCCGCGGGGGCGAGCGCGCCCGCATGCGCGAGCA
This sequence comes from Candidatus Eiseniibacteriota bacterium, assembly GCA_039917105.1. Classification (GTDB taxonomy): domain Bacteria; phylum Eisenbacteria; class RBG-16-71-46; order RBG-16-71-46; family RBG-16-71-46; genus CAIXRL01. The sequence continues at coordinate 20,550 of JBDSKE010000010.1, forward strand.
GCGTCTCGACTTCCGAGGCCAATTCCTGGTGAGGCACGGTCAGTATCGCGCGCGAGGCGATGAACACGAGCATGAATCCGTGGTGGGGCATCCTTGGCCAACGCCGCCGGACGATCTCCTTGAGTCGGCGCCGAGCCCGATTACGTTGTACCGCACCCCCCACCCCACGCTTGCTTGCGATGAACCCCACTCGCGTCACTTCCTCGGCCGAAGCGAGCACCAGGAGCAAGCAACAACGGCCGCGGAACGCAGTGCCACCACCACGCACCGTGGCGAAATCATCGCCACGCCGCATGCGATGCTGCGAGGCAAGGCGTTCGTCATGGGGCGGAATCATCGTGGGCCACCCAAGGGCAGGCACGCCCCAAGGGTGAAGCAGGCGGGCAGGAGTGTGGCTGACTCGAATGTGCGGGACTGGGCCGTGGGCCCAAGCATCACACGAAGACGAGGGCGTGGAGTCCGGCCGATCAGTCGGACGACACGGAAAGGCGCTTGCGGCCTCGGGCACGGCGAGCGTTCAGCACCTTGCGGCCGCCCTTGGTCTTCATCCGCGAGCGGAAACCGTGAGTCTTCTTCTTGTGGCGATTGTTTGGTTGGAAAGTGCGCTTCATGGTTCGAAACCTCGAGACGGGATCGGGAGTGGGTCGATGATGAACGGGGAAGACTAAGGGCCTGCCGCAACTGGCGTCAAGCCGCCCACAAACCGAAATGGCAACAACGGAAGGGCGGACGGAGGCCGGGTAGGCGGCGACCTGTACTCATTAAAATTGCCCGCGTTCACAGCAATGTCCCTCCTCAACCTGCGCAGGGCGGGAGCCGATACCCCCGGCACGTCGAAGGCGACGCTGGCGTCCGCACCCTCTGGAGCCCGCCCTTTGAGCCACCAAGAGTTCCAAGACGACTACATGAAGCGCGACCGTCTGCCCCGCGAAACCCCGTCGGGGCAACAGTCCCCGGCTGCCCGCCAGGTCTCGGAGTGGTTCCGCCAGTTGGGGCGGTTGGTGCGCATCGCGCGCACCTGCGGGCCCTATGCGCCATTGGCCCGACAAGCCCGCGAACGGCTCATTCACGACATGCTCCCTTTGCTCGAGTATCACTCGCCACTCGTCCTGCGCTTCTCGCCGCTCGAGATCTGGCTCAAGGACGAACTCTTGGTCCGAGCCCAGGCGGATGACGAGGGCGGTCTCTCGCTGGAGCACCAACTACCGTTCATCCTGCATCGAAACGGATTGCGAGGAATGACGCTGGCTGGCGAGACCACGCGCGAGGAGATCGTCGCGATCGTGTCTGCAGTGATCGAGATCACCACGAGCAAGCTCACCCATGAGGACCTCTGCACTCTATTGTGGAAGGCCAACTTAGCGCATGTCCATGTCGACTCGGCGCCGCTTGAGCTCAACCCCGAGCAGGAGAAGCCCGTCGCTCCACCCGCTGCACTGTTCGTCGTGGATAGAGCGCCCTTCGACCCTTGGGTCGATGCTGACTCGTCCACCGAAGCCCTGCAAGCCTCTGCCGCCCAGCGGCCAAGTGCCATCGGGCTGACAGGCATACAGCGGGATGACTGGCTCATGCCGGAGTGCGAAACCTCCGCGGCTGAACTTTGGCGTCAGATCCAGCGCCAAGAGGCTCCCGCCAAAGCGAGCTTCCTCCACGAATGGCACGCCGAGGCTGACATCCCGTTGGCGCGGGGCGTCGCGAACTTCGTCCAGGAAGCCGTGCACATCGATTCGAGCGCCGAAATGCACCAGGCGCTTGCGGACTCTGTCCTGACTTGGCTCGCGGGGGCGATCCAGCGTTGCGAATGGGTCGAAGCGCGGGATGCCTTCGACATCCTGCACACCCTCGACCCTGAACGCCTCCAC
>JBDSKE010000011.1:0-5857 GCA_039917105.1 Candidatus Eiseniibacteriota bacterium
GGATGTGCAGAGGGCGCGTGAACCGCGGCTCGGTGCCAAAGTGATCGAACGCTTCGTCCACGCTCATGTCGAGCGCTTCCTTGATGTTCTTGCCACGGTATCGCACCTCGAGCAGCTCTCGCTTGAAGCGATCCCCGCCGCATACTTCGCACGGAACCAACAGGTCAGCGAGGAAGTACATCTCGACGGACACCCAGCCGGCGCCCTCGCAGTGGTCGCAGCGCCCGCCCGCGGTGTTGAACGAGAACGCGCCATCCTTGTAGCCCCGGGCAAGTGCCGCGGGCTGGCGCCCGTAGAGTTCGCGCAACGCGGCGTACGCGCTCATGTAAGTCACTGGGCATGAGCGCGGCGTGCGCCCGATCGGTGACTGGTCCACGAGCACGACGCGCTTCAACTTCTCGAGCCCGGTCACCTTGTCATGCGCGCCGATCGCGTCATCCTCGCGCCCTTCGAACCTGCGTAGCGCCACTCGGTACAGCACCTCCTCCACAAGACTGCTTTTGCCCGAACCCGACACACCGGTCACCGAGGTGAGCCGCCCGAGCGGGATGCGCGCTGTGACATGCTTCAAGTTGTGGTGCGTCGCGCCGTGCACAGTGATGAAGCCATCGGGCTTGCCCGTGAGGCGCTTGCGACGCACGTGTTTCTCGCCACGCAGGTAGAGCGCGGTCTCGGATCCTTTGGCGTCCACCGCACCTGCGGCCGGTCCTGCGTACAATAATTGTCCGCCCATCTCGCCCGCGCCCGGGCCGAGGTCCACCAGATGCACGGCGGCGCGGATCACCAACGGCTCGTGTTCCACCACCACAAGTGTGTTCCCGCGGTTGGCCAACTCCTCCAGGATGCCGATCAACCGATACGTGTCGCGCGGATGCAGTCCCACCGTGGGCTCGTCCAACACATACAAGGTATCCGTCAGGTTCGCGCCCAGTGCATTGGCCAGCTCGATGCGTTGCGCCTCGCCGCCCGACAACGTGCGAGTCAGACGCGCGAGTGTCAGGTAGCCCAGATCCACACGCAGCAAGAACTTGAGCCGTGCGGCCAACTCGGTCAACGCAGGGCCGGCGATGACACGGTCGCTCTGGCTGAAGGAGAGTGAGTCAAGGAATGCGAGCACGTCCGCCACGGTGAACGCGCAGACCTCCGCCACGGACTTCCCGCCCAGCTTCACTCGCAGCGCCTCGGGCCGCAGCCTCGCGCCATCGCACGACTCGCACGGGCGGGCTGTCTGATAGCGCTTCACGATGAACCGATTACCGGCCTTGTAACTTTTCTGTTGAAGCCCTTCGAGGAACGGGATGACGCCCTTGAACTTCCTGTCACCGTTCAACAGAAGTTCTTGTTGCATTGCGGTCAGCTTCTTCCACGGCCTGTCGAGCGGCACGCCCTGCTCCGTCGACAGCTTCTGCAGCCGTGGCCAAGCGACCGAGCGCCACGAGCCGGCCCATGGCGCAAGCGCGCCCTCGGCAATCGACTTGTTCTCATCGGGCACAATCAGGTCTGACGAGAAGCGCAACACATCGCCGAAACCTCTGCACGTCGGGCATACGCCAAGCGGGCTATTGAACGAGAACAGCGCCGGCTCCGGTCGCATTGCAGGCTCGCCGCAATTCGCGCACTCCCAGCGCTCGCTTCGCCGCTGCGGTCCCTGCTCACCAAGCACCAGCTCGAGCCGACCCTCCCCGCGACGGAATGCAGCTTCGCAGGATTCAGCCAAACGCTCGCCCTCATCGGCATGCCATGTGAAGCGGTCGATCACCACTGCCAGCGAGGTCGTACTCTTGGGCAGCCGCGGCAAGGGATCGAGCGGGGTGACCACTCCATCGATCATGGCGCGTGTGTACCCGGCCCGCATCAGGTTCCCGGCCTGTTCGACCCAGGCGATCCGAGTCGAGAGCGTGACACGGGCCAGGATCAGGAGCATCTCGCCGTCGTTCCAGTTATCGGCCTCACGCGCGATCGTCTGCGGCGAATCCGCGGCCACCACCTCGCCACACTTTCCACAGTGCACGGTACCCAGCCGCGCGAACATCAGACGGAGGTAGTCGTGGATCTCGGTGGCCGTCCCCACTGTGGAGCGGGCGCTGCGCGCGGGCGCCACCTGTTGGATCGCCACGGCGGGAGTGAGGCCGTGGATCGCATCCACATCGGGGCGCGGCAGCCGGTCGAGGAACTGCTTGGCGTAGGTGGAAACGGACTCCACGTAACGCCGCTGGCCTTCGGCATACAGCGTGTCGAACGCGAGCGAGCTCTTTCCCGAGCCGGAGACCCCCGTCACGACGGTCAAGCGTCCGCGTGGGATTTCGAGGTCGAAGTTCCGCAGGTTGTGCTGGCGCGCGCCGAGAATGCGGATGGCGCTGATGCGTGTCGGTGCGCTCGGGGTCACAGGAGTCACACGCCGCACCCTAGCACGAGCACAAAAGGTCGAGGGGCGGTCGGCGTGTTCGCCAACGCGCCCCTCAGGACGTGCCAGGTCCAGAAAACCGGTTACTTCTTCTTCTTTGCAGCCTTCTTCTTGGTGGCCTTCTTCTTCGCAGCCTTCTTCTTGGCAGCCATGCGAAATCACCTCCTCGTAGGGTGAACTACGGATGCTCTTTTTGTAGCTGCGGACACGTTGCTGGCTCAGCGGAGTCGCCGCTGGGCCTCGCAGATGTACATGAGCAGCAACTGTGCCAAGAGCACTCACAGGCAAACCCGAGGAGCGTGAAACCATCGATCCATCAAGCCAGTTGCGGCGAAGGCGGTGTTTCGCCCTCTGCAGGGGAGGATCGCATCGCGCAAACTGCCAAGCGCGTAACTGTCAATAAACTGGCACCTTACAGGCTCCATGCTACGCAATATATTGCAGCACAAAGAGTTGCGTAACACTGTCCAGTTTGTTGGGGGGTGTCAAGAGACTTGACGACCGACCCCTTCCTCCATACGGAGGCGGCGAAGTTTCTCGATGAGACCCTGTCGGGAGATACCGAGTATGCGCGCTGCGCGACTCTTGTTTCCCGCAGTGAGTTTCAACACTTCGCTGATGTGCTCGGCCTCGATCTGCGCGAGCGTGGGTAGCCCCAGCACATCGCGCAATGCTGCGGCGGCCGCGCTGCCGGGTGAGGTGCGACTGCCCAGCATCTCGGCCGGCAAGTGATCCGCTTCGATACGCTCACCCTCTTCCAGCAGAACGACTCGCTCGATGAGGTTGCGCAACTCGCGCACGTTACCGGGCCATGGATATTCGAGGAACACCTGCTGCGCCTCGGGCGCGATGTCGGTGAAGTCCTTGGAGAACTTCTTCGCGAATTCTCGCATGAAGTGCCGGCCCAGCATGAGCACATCGTCACCCCGCAAGCGCAACGGCGGCAGGTGGATGGCCACCACTTTGAGGCGGAAGTACAGGTCATGACGGAAGCGGGCGAGACGCACCTCCTCCTCGACACTCTTGTTCGTGGCCGCCACCAAGCGAATATCCACACTGATGTCGAACGCGCCGCCGACCCGCTTGAAGTTGCGGTGGTCGATGAAACGCAACAGCTTGGCCTGGGTGGGCAGTGGCATGTCCCCCACCTCATCCAGGAACAGGGTGCCACCGTCGCACAGCTCCACCAGACCCTTCTTGGTGTCCGTAGCGTCGGTGAAGGCGCCCTTCTCGTGGCCGAAGAGTTCGTTCTCGAGCAACGCCTCTTGGAACGACGAGCAATTCACTTCCATGAGGGGAGCTTGGGCGCGGTCACTGCGGTAATGGATCGCGCGCGCGACCAATTCTTTGCCGGTCCCGCTCTCGCCTGTGATCAAAACCGAAGTGGCCTTGCTCTTGACCACCTTCTCGATCAGCCCGCGAACCTCCTTCATGATATTCGAGTGCCCGATGATCTCCTCGCCGGTGTAATGCTGCCACGCCCTGCGACGGTAAAGGTCGAGTTCGGAAGCCTGCTTGAAGTTGCGGCCGGCCGATTCCACAGCGAGGACGATATCCTCCATCTCGTAGGGCTTGCGTACAAAGTCGCAGGCACCGTGCTTCATGGCGTCCACCGCAGTCTGCACATCGCCATAGGCCGTGATCATGATGACCTGGAGCAACGGGTCGATTTCTCGTGCGCGCTTGAGCAGGCTGATGCCGTCCGTGTCGGGCAGGCGCATGTCGAGCACCATGACGTGGGGCTTGAGTTCGCCCACCTTCTCGATGCCCTCGGCACCGGTGCTTGCGACATCCACGTTGTAGCCGCGCGCGCGAAGCACCTTTCCCAACGACTTGCGGATGAGCAACTCATCATCCACGACCAGTACGGTGATCTTCACGTGCTCATTCCTCCGCGCGTCCAGGCGGTTCGGTCGGGACGGGAAGCGACACACGCAGCGTGGCGCCGCCTCCGGGGTTGTTCTTCGCGGTGATCACGCCCCCGGTGTCCCGGACAATCTGCACTGAGATGGGCAAGCCCAGGCCCGTGCCCATCGACCGCGTCGTGAAGAACGGGTCGAAGATCTTTTCCATGAGGTCCTTGGGAATGCCAACGCCCGTGTCGCGAATGGACACATCCACGAGTGAGCGCCGGGTGCGATAGCGCCGCACCCCGGTCGTGATGCTGAGTTCGCCGCCCTCGGGCATGGCCTGCACGGCATTGAGACAGAGGTTCAGGAACACCTGCTGCATGAGGTCGGGGTCGGCCTCGACCAGCGGCAGCTCCTCGGCCAGCACTTTGGTGACATTCACCTTGGCATCGTCCAGCTGCAGCTCCATGAGGTCGAGCGTGCGCTGGAGCACCTGGTGTACCTCACAAGGTTGCGGGCGAGCCTGCGGCGGGCGGGCGAACAGCAATAGTCCGGTGATGATCTGCTCGATCCGGTCCAACTCCTGAATGACGTCGTCCAGATCCTCGCGTCGCGGGTCACGAGGCTTGAATTTGCTCGCCACGAATTGGACTGTGGTGCGAATGCCCGTGAGCGGATTACGGATCTCATGCGCGACGTACGCCGAGAGCTCGCCGAGCGAGACGAGCCGGTCGATCTTCTTCTGGAACTCACCATCCTCGGTCTCGGAGATGGCATCGGCGATCACCACCGATCCGGTGAACTCTCCATCCTCGTCACGCATGGGCAACGCTTCTGCCCGCAACGTCAGGTCACGCCCTTCGGTCTCGATCCGGAAATCGCGACTTTCACGGGTGGCGCCTTTGAGCCAGCGTGCATCTGCCCCCGGGAACACACGGTTGCCCTGGATCCCGAGCAGCGCTCCGGACTCAACGCTGAGCAATTCCTCGATCCGCTTGTTCGCGTAGGTCACCCGTCGCTCGCGATCGAACGCGACAACCCCTTGCTCGAGTGTGTCGAGCACCGTCTCGCTCAATGGCGTGGGTACCGTCGGCGTCTCCTGCTCTGCCGTTCGGATGAGTTCGGTGCGCACGGTGCGTTCCCTCGCCAGCGATGCGTGAGCGCGCGAACCGGCGCCCCAACGGGGCCCGAGATGGACCCGCAACACCATGAGTAGCACAGGCGCGCGCCGGGTTCCACGGTTCCCGTGTCCTGCCGTCGCTTCCCCGGCCTCTTCGAGCCCTGATTGTGTCCCGCCCCGGCCCGCTGGTAGACTCCCCCGCCTCTATCCGCAGTCCGCTGTCCCCATGTTCTCGTCCGTCCTTCGGGAGTCCCGATGCTCGATCAGCTGCGTTCCGGGAACAAGCGCATCAAGGCCATCTGGCTGGCGCTCATCATCCTCACCGTCGGTTCCTTCGTCGGCGGCTTCATCTTCATGGCCGGTGTTGGAAACAACTCGAGCCGCAACGCCCAGATGAGTGGCGCACTTGGCAGCGTGAACGGCGAGAAGATCACCCCGGAGATGTACCGCATGGCGTTAGAAGAGGCGCGCCTCGGCTTCCGC
>JBDSKE010000012.1:0-6146 GCA_039917105.1 Candidatus Eiseniibacteriota bacterium
GCACACACGCGGAGGCGAGGATCTCGCCGGTCCACGGATCCAGGAAGATGGCAAAGCCACGCACGGCGTGGAGCGAATCGACCGCTCGCGCCAGATGGTGCTCGACGATCGACTGCAGCTCGGCATCAATCGTGAGTACGAGGGTTGAACCATCCTTCGCCGCGCGGCGCTCGGCGCCGGGCAACTCGAGCGATAAGCCGGAGCGGCCGGTCGGGACCATGGTCTTCCACCCGGTCTGCCCCCCCAGCTCGCGCTCGAACTGGTACTCGACCCCATCCACTCCGACATTGTCGCTGTTGGTGCGACCGAGGATCTCGGAAGCGGCGTCCTGAAGCCGATAGAAACGCTTGGTCTCATCATCGACGCGCACTCCGGGCAGCCGCAGCTTGGCGATGCGCTCACCCACTTCGGGCGCCACCTCGCGGTCGATCCACAGGAAGCCCTTGGCCGCTTCGATCTGTTTGCGCAGCTTGCGTGCGTCCGTGCCGAGTTCACGCGCGATCGCATCGGCCGTCTTCTTGACGTCGGTGATCTGCGGCCGGTAAAGCGCGACCTGAGAGATGTCGAGGTCATGCGCCATCGGCGTGCCGCGACGGTCGAGGATCGGACCTCGGCGCGGCAGGATCTTCTCGTGCTGCGACTGGTTCGCCTTCGCACGAGCGTCGAACTGGTCATGCAGGGCGATCTGCAACCACGCGATCCTCACCCACAGACACAGGAGGGCGAAAAACAGGCCGGCCGCGGCCACCAGCACCCGACTCTTGCGCAATTCCCTGTGGGCCATGTTCCCTCCTTGGAACGACGGTTCACGCAGACCGCCGGCCCCACTCGCGCGGTGCGGTGTCGCGGCCGGCGCACATCAAGCCGGGCGCGTCCGGTCCGTTTTCTCGATCAGTTCACTTGGCGGCCCCGTGCCGTGGCATCCGGCACGAGCGACTGCAGGGCCTTACCGGCGGTGGCCAACAAGGTCGGGGCACCGACGCTCACCCGCGGCGCCTCGGGCTCGAGGTATTCTGCGGGCAGCGCGACGATCTGGGTCGGGTCCACAGGGCGCAGCCCGATGGCCGTCGCGACCGGTCCTGTCTGCGACCGGTTGGAGTCCCTCTCGAGCTCCGCCCTCGTCCAGTCGAGCACCGTGCTCGCCTGTTTCAGCTGCGAGTTCGCCTTGCTCACTTCGATACTCAAGCTGGCCACCGCCGAGGATCGCCAGACCTCGAACAGAAGCAGCGGGAGGATCACAAGTGGAAGCCAGACCAACTCGAGCCGGAACGCACGAGTGTCGTGGACGCGCCACGAAGTGAGGGTACGACGCCGATCCTGATTCATCTGGACTTCCTCCGGAATGCCCTGAGCCGTGCGCTACGTGCACGTGGGTTGACTGCACTCTCCTGCTCCGAGGAAAACACCACCTTGCGTGTGAGCTCTTCCCATGGCGAGGACTGAGCGTCCTCGATGAGTTCTGGCAGGCGCCTCGATATCGCACGCACCTTCGGGCGCAGCGTGTGCTTGACCCGCCGGTCCTCGCCCGAATGGTAGGCCAACGTCACGACTACGCCTCCGTCGCGCATCGCCTCCGGTAGCCACGCGAGCGCGCCCTCGAGGTCCGCCATCTCATCGTTCGTCCAGATGCGCAGGGCCTGGAATACCGGCGCGATGCGCTTGGGACTCGCCTCTCCCAACACGCGAGCGCAGACCGCGGCTAACTGGCGGGTGGTACGGATTTCCCCTGCTGTGACTGCGGCGATGATCGAGCGCGCCATCCTTGGTGCCCCCGGGACATCGCCATACTCCTTCAGCACGTCAGCCAGCTCGGTCGCATCCGTGCGACCGAGACGCTCCAACAGCGTCTCGCCCCGCGAGCGATCCATGCGCAGGTCGAGCGGGCCATCGTGCATGAAGCTCATCCCCCGGGTCGCGTCATCGATCTGCGCTGACGACAGCCCGAAATCGAAAAGTGCCCCTGCGAATCGTTCGCCTCCCACTGCTGCATGCGCGCTCGCGAGATCGCGGAACGTGCCGTGGATGAAGCTCACGCGACTCCCGAAAGGAGCAAGCCGTTCGCGTGCGAATGCCAAAGAGTCCAGGTCGCGATCGGAGCCCAATAACCGCGCGTTTGGTTCGGCCAACAACAGCGCTTCGGCATGTCCCCCATCGCCGAGCGTCGCGTCGAGATAGAGGCCGGGACCACCACACAGGAATGCGAGTGTCTCGCGCACCAGCACCGGGTCATGACGCGCACTCATTCGCGGGCCCGATTTCGCTGCGTGTGGTCTCAAGGAGTTCCGTGGCCGAGGGCCAACACCGGAGTTGTGATTCGCATCCCGTGAGCCGGAACAGGTCGCGCAGATAGCGCGAAAGCCCACACAGGACGAACGCCCCGGAGCGCAACTCGAACCGCGCGAGCGCCTGCACCAGCCGCGGAACGAGCCGGTAGTCGATATGGCGGAGCTGCGAGCAGTCCACCAAGAGCTGGGAGGCGCCGCGAGCCGCCAGGTCTTCCAGCGTCTGCTCGATCCGACTCTCCGCCGACTGGTCGATCCAGCCCCGCAGGGCCAGGACCGCGACTCGGCCCGTGGGGCGGTCATGCAGTTCGATCCGCGCGGCTGCGCCGTGACGACCGCGCGTGAACTGGAGGTTCACGGCCATCGCCTTCACGGGTTCGAGCGTCGTGTTTGGCGCAACCATCACAGGTCTCCCAGTACTTCTTCACCCAGCGCATCGAGATCGTCCGAAACCGGTCCCACGGACTGCGCGAACCGGTCCGGCGCCCATAGTTCGATGCGACCAACTTGGCCGTGCAGGATGGCTTCCTTGCCAAGACCTGCACGGCTCATCAGCGACGATGGGATGGTTATGCGTCCCTGCGAATCCACCGTCACCTTGCTAGCCCCGACGAGGAATGCGCGAGCGAACTGACGCTGCTTCGCGGTCCCCATCGACAACTTGCGGAGGCGCTCTTCCATGTGCCCCCAGTCCTCGTCGGCATACAACCACAGGCAACCATCGAGGCCGCCGACGAGAACGAAAACCTTGAGAGGAGTTTTGCGACCCGGCACGTGACGCATCGAGGTCGGCACGATGAGCCGACCCTTGTCGTCGATCGAGTAATTGTTCGTGCCGTAGAATGTGGCCATTCGGATCGCGCCCCCGTGGGCTCCCGGAGTCACCATGCTTCCCCCCGTTCCCCCACTTTCTCCCACGCGGCGCAATGTAGTGGCATGCACGATGGGAGTCAAAACAAAAGAAGCAGAGAATGAATTAAAATGAAGCGCTGCACGGGTGTGCAGCGCTTCACTCCAATTCTCCGCCCGCGCGCGCGATGTTCCTATGGGGTTGTGCCCCGGCGCAGGATTCCGCGATCAGCGATGCACGCCGAGCGAATCGTGGACGGCCCAGTCGATGCGGTAGTACGAGTAGACCGCTTCTCCCGGGCGCGCGATTCCCAGATTCGGCACGGTTGCATTGCCCAGCGGCACGAGCGCAGTGGCGTAGCGACTGCGAGAAATGAGGTCATAGGCCCGGGGCGCACAATCCACGAGGAAGTCCGGCCGCGAGAACGAAGCGAAAGAGAAATCCGCTGTGGCATCTTCAAGGGATCGCGTTTGCAGGATCGGCACCATTTTGGGCGTCACCAATCCTGCGAGATCCACGACCCGCCGATGGCTGTAGAACCCGAGTGCCCCGATGTCGCGGGCGGCGATGACGGAATGGGGCGGCGTGTGCGCCGCGAACCACTCCGCCCATGGAATCAAACTCCGATGCATGCCCGTGGTCCATGAGCGCACTTGCGGTAGGACCAGGTTGTTGTATGCGAAGAGATTCTGGGTCAGCGCCAAGGCTGCGAGCCCCACCCCCAGCACCGCAGCGCCACGGCGAGCGCCGGGGTCGGGATTGTTACCGCCCCACCAGCGCTCGACCGCACGCCATGCCAGCCACGAGAGGATCGGCAGGATGGGAAGAAGGTAGCGCGAGAGTACGGGGACACCGCGCAGGATATAGAGCACTGGCACCATCGTGACCCATACCCAGGGGAGCATCCGTTGCGCCTGGAATCGGCGGGGCCACAGGCGACCGCCGCCGAAGACGAGCGCTGCGATGAGCGCTCCCGCCAAGACTGCATCGGTGAGACCGACGATTCCGACCTGCCTGACGAACGTTGCCCAATAGTAGGCCCAGCCTTCACCTCCCGCCGCCTTCGCGGCCAGTGTGTTCGGCCAGAACGTGCCGAAATAGACGCGCGCGAACAACAGCCAGCCGCCGTAGATGAGGACCGGTGGAACCACGCCGAAGAACAGTCGCCGCACGCCATCGCGCGAATCCGTGTCGATGACCAAGAAGACGCCCCAGAGGACGAGGAGGAATACCGCCTCGGGACGGGTCAGGGCCGCAAGGGCCCATAGCGACCCGGTTCGCAATGGGCGCGAGCCCCACTGCTCGCCTTCGGTGAAAGCGACGAATCCCGCGAGCACCAACGCGACCGCGAGTGGGGTCTCCATTCCCGAGAGTGACCAGCGGATCATCCAAGCGTGCGAGGCCCAGACGATGGTTGCCAGAGCACGCAACTCGGGCATGCGCAGATTGCGCCGCATGAGTTGCAGGAACAACCCGACCGACCACAAGGTGGCGGCGAAACCCATGGCCTTGGACCACCCCACGCCATCGAGGCCCACGGCGATTCCGTCTGCGAGCAGGGCGACCCATAAGGGGCTGGTGCTACCGTAGACATGTTCACCTGGATTGAAGACGAAGCCCTGGCCCGCGGCCAGATTGCGCGCGTACTGCAGGTGGATGAATGTATCGTCAGTGAGGTACCCGCGCACGGGCCACATGAGCGCGAGCGCGAGGATCATGGCAATGGCCAGACCGATTCGCTCGACATTCGTGACCGGACCATTCTGCGTGAGGATCAAGGATTCCCTCCGGTGATGCTGTTGAGCATGCGCGCCAACTCCGCGGTGAGCCGGGGACGGGCATGTTCGTCAAGCCACGCAAGGCGCCCATCCGGTACTCGCCCCCTCTGTCTCCACATCGTGTACATGGTTTCGATCACTTGCGCCAGCGCCACCGCGTCACCGGGAGGCGTCACGACGCCTCCGCCTGCAGCAACCCACGCGCCCGCCTCATCGTCCGCCGGGAGCAATGCGACGATTGGCCGAGCGCTGTCGAGATATTCGTAGAGCTTGCCCGGCACCATCGTGGCGTAGCCGGCTGCGCGCGGCTTCCATAGCAACAACGCGTCGGCGCTGCGTTGCATTTCCCGCGCTGTTTGGTGTGCCAGTGGGCCATGGAACTCGACCACACCGCCGAGTCCGAGCGAAGCCGCGCGAGATTCGTAGTCAGTGTCGTAGGGGCCGGCAAGATCCACGCGAAGTTGTTCGCGCGCCTCGGGTCGGCGTTCCAGCACCAGCTGAATCGCCTTGAGCAATGTGCCAGCATCCTCCATCAGCGACAGCGTACCCGTGAAGGCGAGCCGGAAGCGCGTCGTATCCACTGATGTGATCCCCGAAACCGGAAACGGTTCGAATCCGTTCGGAAGATGTGCTGCCCGAAGGACCCGTGCCCCGCTCCTTCGGCCCAATGACTCGAGATGCGTGCGTGAAGCGGTGAGCGTCAGTTCTGCACGCTCGAGCACACGCCGTTCCAAGGACGCTTGGCGGGCGTGATGCCAGGCGGTCGGGGGGGTGCGGAAATGCAGCCCGATCCAAGGGTCGCGAAAATCCGCCACCCACGGAACGCGGAATCGGTCGGCGAGTGACAGACCAGCCAGATGGGTGCTGTCAGGGGGCGAACTCGTGAGCAGCGCATCGATTCCACCCGCGGCGAGCCGCTTCGCTGCGACCGCCTCGGCGCGTCGGGCCCATCCAGCATAAGAATCCGGGATCAAGAACCAGTCGCCCAACCCTCGCAACGGCGCGAACGATCGGCCTGAGCGCCGCCCTGTTCCGCCGCCGCGGTTCATCCGGAGCATCGCGGACAGCGCGCTCCCCCCGCTCACTCGGATGACCTCGGCGCCCGAGGGCACCACGAGCGACTCATCGCGCACCCAGTAGTCGTGCACACCTGCGCAGATGACGGTGCAATCCCAACCGTGTTCCGGCAAGTAACGGGTGAACGACAGCACGCGGTGGACTCCACCCCCGGCAAGC
>JBDSKE010000013.1:0-13202 GCA_039917105.1 Candidatus Eiseniibacteriota bacterium
TGGATCGCAAACGTTTCACGGAAGGAACATCCGACACGCGTTGTTTTGAGATTCGGCTCGCGTAGTTGTTTGCCCCCAACCTGGAATAGCCCGGGGAGTCACGCAGTGAGATCATATTCCAGGCTACCCTTTGGCTACCCCTTCAACGTCCTCACGCGTCATTCTCTGTCCGGAGTTGGCCTCAAGGAGCCCATCGCCCCACGAGGATTAACCTCATGGGGCGATGGTATTTCGAGCGTTGTCGGCGCATCTGCGGCGAGTGGCACCAATTGTCTTATAATCAACGGTTTCTGATTTGCAGTCCCTCGCCTTACCACTTGGCCACGCCGCCTCACCGGGGGCGAGAAAGGTACCATCCCCGGCCAGTGCCAACAACTTGACGCCAGCACGGCCCGCCACTACGACCCCCCGCTCCCGGAGCATTCCATGCCGTTGCACCCACTTGCCCTCTTCACCATCTTCGCCCTCGGCCTCGCCGCGGTAACGGGCACTGACGCCGGTGCCCGCCCGCTGAGCACGGTGTACGACTTCAAGGCGCGCACGATCGGCGGCGACGAGATTTCGTTGTCGCAGTACAAGGGCAAGGTGCTGCTCATCGTGAATACGGCATCACGCTGTGGCTTCACGCCGCAGTATAAGGATCTTGAGGCGGTCTATCGCAGCTACCGCGCCAAAGGTTTCGAGGTGCTCGCGTTCCCCGCGAACAACTTCATGCACCAGGAACCGGGCAGTGACGCCGAGATCCAGAAGTTCTGCTCCCTCAGGTATGACACCACCTTTCCACTCTTCTCCAAGATCAGTGTGAAGGGCAGGGACATCCATCCGCTCTACGCGTACCTCACGCACGACACCCCATACCCCGGCGCCGTGCGCTGGAATTTCAATAAGTTCCTGGTCGGCCCGGATGGCCACGTGGCAGCGCGTTTCGATTCCAAGGTGAGCCCGACCTCGCCCAAGGTGAAGGCCGCCATCGAGGGGCTCCTCTCCAGGCGATGACCGAGATTCCGCGGGTACCGCTTGAGCCCGAAGCGCCGACGGGGCTCGACGACGAACCTGGCTTTCTGCCGCCCGATCCCAATGAACAGCCACCCGTCGAGCTCTCGAGCGCGGTGGGCGATGTGGTCCCATGGGGCACGGTACTTGTATTGCTCAGCTGGGGCGTTGTGTCATTCGCGCTCGCGGCATCGCGCGAACTCGGCGAAAGCTCCGCACTCATCGCACGCGGCGCCAGCGTCACCCAGCCGCTCTCCTTCGACGCGGCCTGGCGCCTGATTGGCTCCACGTTCCTGCACAGCGGCGCCTCCCACTTGTTCTTCAATGCCATCACGCTGCTCGTGTTGGGGCAAGCCGTGGAGCGCATCTTCTCGCGATGGGGATTCTGGATCCTGGTGGCATGGGGTGGCGCGCTCGCCTCGCTGGGCAGTCTGGCGTGGCGACTCGCGCGTCATCCCGGCGTGATGGGCCTGAGCATCGGCGGCTCGGGCGTGGTGTTCGCGCTGGGCGGGGCGCTTCTCGCGGGCGCATTCCGATTGCGGGATCGTCTGGCCCCGACCCGCGCCCGTGCCTTGGCCGCAACGGTTCTATTCCTGACGCTACCGGGATTCGCGGCGGGCTTCGAACGTCACGGTACCGACAATATGGCCCACGCGGCGGGACTCGTGGCGGGCCTGTGCATCGGGGTCGCGCTGCCGTTGAACACACGTCTGGCGGGTCGCCCCGCCGGAAACTCCGTGCGCCTGCTGGGAGCCGCTGCGGTCATCGCGCTTGCCGCCGTATTCGCTCGCGTCCTGCGAGGCTAGCGACTCCGGATCGCGGGGGGGCGCGTCCCGTTCGATCGCATGCGAGGCCCGAGCGGTGCACCCACTTTCCAGCGGCAGCGCTCCAGATCCACGCGCCCGCCGCCCACGAAAGGCACGCCTTCCGCCTCGAGTCGGATCCGCTGCGTGAGGGCGGTGTCCGGGTCGAGCTTGGCAAGCGTCAGCCGCCCGCCTGCTCCCAGGACGCGATGCCAGGGCAGGGCGTGGTGAGGCTGCGAGGCATGCAGCGCGTAGCCCACCAAGCGAGCGGCGCCCGGCATGCCGGCGACCTCGGCGACCTGGCCATAGGTAGCGACCCGCCCGCGTGGGATGCGGCGCACGACCGCTCGGATTCGAGCGTAGGTGTCCATGTCGGTATCCTAGGGAGCGGACCCATCCGGATACAAGGCTGCCCGGCGCGTTACGTACTGCTCGCATCGAGCGCCACATGCCTATAAGCTACACGAGGCTGCGGCCACCCCATGGCAGCCCTCCCCTCTCTGCTGGACCGCCCGAACACCGGAGGAAGCGCGTTGAAGGATATCCGCACCTGGACCACGAAGGACTCGGCCGCGCTGTACAATGTGCCAGGCTGGTCGTCGGGATATTTTCAGATCAATGCGGCGGGTCATCTCGAGACGACGCCTTCCGGCCCGGATGGGCCGGCAATCGACCTGTTTGACCTTGCGCACGACCTGCAGCGCCGTGGCCTTGCCATGCCGATGCTGATGCGATTCTCGGATATCCTCGATAGTCGCGTGAAGACGCTGTTCGGGTGCTTTGACAACGCCATCAAGGAATACGGCTACCGGGGACGCTACCGCGGCGTGTTCCCGATCAAAGTCAATCAACAGCACCAAGTGGTCGAGGAACTCGTGCGCTTCGGCAAGCCCTTCGGGCTTGGCCTGGAGGCGGGCTCCAAACCCGAGTTGCTCGCGGGCTTGGCGCTGCTCGATAGCCCCGACGCGCTGCTGATCCTGAACGGTTACAAGGACATCGAGTACATGGAGACCGCCCTCCTGTCGCAGAAGTTGGGGCGCTATCCGATCATCGTCATCGATCGCTTCCGCGAGTTGGACCTGCTCATCCAGGTCTCCAAGCGCCTCGGCATCCGTCCGCACATCGGCGTGCGCGCCAAGCTCAACAGCAAGGGCGCGGGCAAATGGATGGAGTCCACGGGCGACCGTTCGAAGTTCGGGCTCACTGCCAGCGAATTGGTGATGCTGATCGACTCGCTGCGCGCCGCGAACATGTTGGACTGCCTCGAACTGCTGCACTTCCACATCGGCTCGCAGATCTCGGCCGTGCGCGCGATCAAAGATGCCATGCACGAGGCTGGACGCATCTTCGTCGAGATCTGTAAGGCAGGCGCCCAGCTCAAGTTCATCGACGCCGGCGGCGGATTGGGCGTGGATTACGACGGCTCCTCGACCAACTGGTCTTCTTCCACGAACTACACCATGCAGGAATACGCCAACGACATCGTCAGCTCGATCCAGGACGCGGCCGAAGCGGCGGGCCTGCAGCACCCCGATATCCTCACGGAGTCGGGCCGCGCACTGGTGGCGCATCACTCGGTCCTGGTATTCAACATCCTCGATGTCAATCAGGTGATCGCTGGCCAGAACGCCCCCGAGATCGGCAAGGACGAGCACGCGGTGATCCATCGCCTCGCCGAGACATGGCGCGGGGTGACGCGCAAGAACTTCCAGGAGGCCTACCACGACGCGCTTCAACTCAAGGAAGAGGCCACCAATCTCTTCAATGTGGGGTTGCTCGACCTGCGTGGGCGCGGGCGCGTGGAGTTGCTGTTCTGGGGCTGCTGCGAGGCTATTCACAAAATCATCAGCGATCTCGAATATGTGCCTGACGATCTCGAGGGGCTCGAGAAGAGCATGGCCGACACCTATTACGGAAACTTCTCGGTGTTTCAGTCGGTACCCGACCACTGGGCGGTCAAGCAATTGTTCCCAATCGTGCCACTGCACCGTCTGGATGAACGCCCCACTCGGCGCGGCATGTTGGCTGACCTCACGTGCGATTCCGATGGGAAGATGGATCAGTTCATCGACCTGCGGGATGTGAAGAACACGCTCGAACTGCATACCTTCGACGGCAGGCCGTATTACCTGGGCGTATTCCTTGTGGGCGCCTATCAGGAGATCCTGGGCGATCTGCACAACCTGTTCGGCGACACGAACGCGGTGCACATCTCGCTCGATGGCAATAGCTACCGCATCGATCATGTGGTGGAGGGCGATACCGTCACCGAGGTGCTCGGCTACGTGCAATACCACAAGCAGTACCTGGTGCAGCGTGTGCGCCAGGCCAACGAGGATGCGGTGCGGCGCGGTCTGCTCACCTTGGAGGAATCAGCTCTGCTGATGCGCCGCTTCGAGGAGGGGCTGTCGGGGTACACCTACCTCGAGGAGGCGGAGCCGGTACTGCGTTTGACGAACGGCGACTCGGGCCTGATGGCCGTGCCCGCTGCACTCGCGGCACCACGCGAAGGCTAGGGCCACCGCGTGCGACGGGTGCTGTTCGCCGCCATCTCATGTATCGGATTCTGGGTTGCGGTCGGTGCGTCCGCCTCACCCACCCGCACGCTGCCGGCCAACGAGGAACAGGCCAAGGCGGCGCTCGAGGTCTCACCTCGCCATGGCGAATATGTCGATGTCGCGTATGCCAGTGGCGCCCCCATTCGTACATGGGTCGTGTACCCCGAGCGCCGCGACAAGGCCGGTGTGGTGGTGCTGATCCACGAAATCTACGGACTGTCCGTTTGGCTGCGTGCGGTTGCAGATCAAGTCGCCGCCGATGGTTTCATCGCGGTTGCTCCCGATCTCATCTCGGGGCTGGGGCCCGGTGGCGGCGGCACCGATTCGTGCGCGACGCGGGACGATGTGGTGAAGCTCGTACGACAGCTCACGCTCCCCGAGACAATCGCCCGACTCGAAGCGGTGCGGGCCTATTCCCGCACGATCGCGGCCGCCAACGGAAGGCTCGGCACAATCGGGTTCTGTTGGGGCGGGGGCCGGAGCTTCTCATACGCCGCTTCGAGCAACCCGCCACAGGCAGCGGTGGTGTTCTACGGGACCTCGCCCGACAGTGTATCGCTCTTGGCGGTCCGCGCGCCGGTGTTGGGGCACTATGGCGGCGACGATGCGCGGGTCAATGCCACGATCGAACCTGCGAAGACCACGCTGGGCCGGATCGGCCGTTCCTACGAGTCACATGTGTATGACGGCGCCGGACACGGATTCCTTCGCGCGCAGTCGTTGCGCGATGGCGCGAACCTGCGCGCAACCCAACAGGCATGGCCTCGCACGGTGAAGTTCCTGCGAAAGTGGCTACGCTAGCCGCACTTCAGATCGGATCGCCGTACTCATCCAACTCGCGGGGGCCTTTGAGCAGCTCGAACTCCGGCTCAGGTTCGAAAGTGCCATCCGCTTTCGCCTGCTTCCGCTGGGCTTTGGTCTCGCGCTTCTCGACCGCACGCGCGAGGCGCTGCTGTTCTTTCTGGCGCTTGAGGAATGAGGGTCGCTTGGTACCCGCCATCGGGCCTCCTGAATAGGGTTGGGCGCGCGCCCCGCGTGGGCGCGCGAAAGCTCACATGCTCACTTGCCGCCGTCCTGCTTGGCCTTGGACTTTTCCATCGCCTTGCGCAGGGCGATCGCCATCTGCGTCTCACCCGCCGGCTGAGCCGCCTGTCGCGCCTGGTGCGCGCGCCAATCATCTCCACCCTCGCGATCGCGACGCGGCCCGCCTGGACCATTGCCGCCGCCGCCGCCGCCACCGCGTGAGGGGCGTCCTGCCCCACCGCCGCTGTGAGCGCCGGCGCGGCCGCCACTCTGGCCACCCCTCTGGCTGCTGTCCTGACCACCGCTCTGGCCACCGCGCGCCTCGCGACGCGGCTCACGCGGCGTGGATGCACGCTCGGTCTCGCCTTCGGCCGGCGGCAGTGTCTGCTTGATGGACAACGAGATGCGCTTCTTCTCGGGATCCACGCCGAGCACCACTGCCTCGACCTTCTGACCCAGCGTCAGGGCTTCCTTCACATGGCCGATTCGCGTGCGCGAAACCTCGGAGACATGCACGAGCCCGTCAATGCCTGGGGCCAGCGTGATGAATGCACCGAATTCCGCCAGCCGGGCGACCGTGCCTTCGACTCGCTGCCCCTCGCTGAACTGCGATTCCACGCCTTGCCATGGGTCGGGGCCAGTGGCACGGATCGAGAGCGCGATGCGCTGCTTGCCATCCTTGCCATTCTCGATGCGCAATACCTTCACACGCACGCTCTGGCCTTCCTGCAACGCTTCCTTGGGATGCCCGATGCGAGCGAGGCTGATCTCGGAGACGTGCACCAGACCATCGATGCCGCCCAGATCCACGAATGCGCCAAAGGCTTCCAGACGCGCGACCTTGCCGTCGAGTTCATCGCCCACCTTGAGTGTGGCGAGCAACTCCTTGGCCTTGGCGTCATCCCCTCTCTTCAATAGAGAGCGGCGAGAGAGCACCACACTGCTGCGGCCCTCCTCGATCTTCGTGACCACGAACTCCAGCGTCTTGCCCACGTAGACCTTGGCATCCGCGACGAAGCCCGCCTCGATCTGGGAGATCGGACAGAAGCCGCGGACGCCACCGATATCGACAGTGAGTCCGCCGGTGTTCACACCGGTGACGCGGCCGCTGACCGGCAGACCCGCCTTGCTGGCTTCCTTGAGCACGCCCAAGTCGGGCTTGGCCTTGGCCTTCTTATCCTTGGTACGCACTGAGGTGGCGAGCACGACCTGGTCGCCGGCCTCGACGACGTAGAGATCCAACTCATCGCCGACGGCGAGCTTCAGGGTGCCGTCCTCGTTGCGCCACTGGCGTACCTCGGCCGAGCCTTCACTACGCCCGCCGAAATCGAACAACACATGCTCCTCGCCAATCGAGACGACCTTGCCCCGCACCTTGGCGCCCACCTTCGCATCGGGCTTG
This sequence comes from Candidatus Eiseniibacteriota bacterium, assembly GCA_039917105.1. Classification (GTDB taxonomy): domain Bacteria; phylum Eisenbacteria; class RBG-16-71-46; order RBG-16-71-46; family RBG-16-71-46; genus CAIXRL01. Next base: position 6,780 of record JBDSKE010000013.1, read on the forward strand.
TTGCCAGCGGCGGCAGGCTGCGTCTGGTCGTGGGCCGCGAGCGCCTCGGCGAACTCGGCGGAGGGCCTGTCGTCAGCGTCCTCGGCGACTTCAGGGGCCTCGTTGACTTCGGTTGCCTGAGTCGACTGGGTGGCTTCGGGATCGGGGGTCGGGGCGATGTCGTTCGGCTGCTTGGGGTCGGTCATGGGAGCACCCTGTCATGAGGTTCGCGCAGAAGCTGTGCGATGAGGAGCCGCTCCGGCGTCGCGCCGGGCATGGGCCCGCGACCATGGGGCCGCGAGACGGGGCACAGCATGCACTTTCAGCGGCCCGGAGTCCATCCGGCCCCACCTCGGGGCTCGCCTTGCGGACCCCCCGCCGCTACCATGCACCATCAGAATACGAACCCTGCCTACCTCATTACAGGAGAAGACCCATGCGCTGGTTGGGCGGACGTCGCAGCGACAACGTTGATGATCGTCGAGGGAGTGGTGTTCCCGGAGGGCCCGTCGCGCTCGGAGGCGGCGGAATCGTGGTCCTCCTTGTCATGTGGCTGTTGGGCGCCGACCCACGCGCGCTGCTCCGGCAACTCGAGACCTCCGCGCCTTCGCAACAAGGCACTCAATCCGCCCCGGCCACGAGTGCCGCCGACGATGAGATGAAGGCCTTCGTATCAGTTGTACTCGCCGAGACCGAGGATGTGTGGCGCGAACAGTTCCGCGCCATGGGGCGGGAATATCGCGACCCCACATTGGTGCTCTTCACCGATCAGGTCGAATCCGCATGTGGGCTGTCGAGCGCGGCGGTGGGACCGTTCTACTGTCCCGGCGACAGCAAGGTGTACATCGACTTGGGATTCTACGAACTGCTACGCGAGCGCTTCAAGGCGCCGGGCGATTTCGCGCAGGCGTATGTGATCGCGCACGAAGTGGGACACCACGTGCAGAACCAATTGGGGATCAGCGACAAAGTGCAAGCCATGCGCGAGCGCATGTCGGCCGAGGAATTCAACCAGGTCTCCGTTCGGCTCGAGTTGCAGGCCGACTTCTTCGCAGGGGTCTGGGCCAACCATGCGCAGCAGTCCAAACACCTGCTCGAGGACGGTGACATTGAGGAAGCGCTCGGGGCCGCCAGCGCGATCGGTGACGACCGGATGCAGATGCAGACACAGGGTCGTGTCGTGCCCGATGCGTTCACTCACGGAACATCTGCACAACGCGTGCGATGGTTCCGCAAGGGCTTCGAGACCGGCGACATGCGCCAAGGCGACACCTTCAGCGCCCGCGAGTTGTAGCGAATGACCCTTGCGGCCGGTGCGATCGCCGCCGCGTTCGCGCTACTGCTGGGTACCAGCGCCCACAACCCGGGGCTCGAACAGCGGGTGCTGACCGATTCCCTCGATAGCCCAGTGAGCATGGCAGTCGCTCCCGACGGGCGTGTTCTTGTCTGCGAACAGGGAGGTCACGTGCGGATGGTGCGCGCGGGGCGCCTGTTGGCCCGCCCGTGCTTCCAGGCCCCGACCGTGGCGGATCACGAGGAGGGCCTGTTGGCTGTGGCGTTCGACCCGGATTTCGCTCGAGATCACTGGGTCTATTTGCTGTACACGGTGGCCCAACCAGTCCGCCATGAACGCCTCACCCGCGTCACCATCTCCGGGGACACCGCGCTGGCGAACAGTGAGCAAGTACTGTTCGAGCTGGATGCGCATACCGACCGAACCCATGTCGGGGGCGCGTTGCACTTTGGCGAGGACGGGATGCTCTATGTGAGCACGGGTGAGAACGGTGCGGGTGAACAGTCTCAGGATCTGCGCTCCACGCATGGAAAAATATTGCGCCTGCGCCGCGACGGCAGCATCCCCGAGGACAACCCCTTTTTTGACATGCTCGTTGGCCGCCACCGCGCCGTATACGCGCGTGGAATGCGTAACGCATTTTCGTTCGACATCCAACCCGGGACGGGTCGCATCTTCGTGAACGATGTGGGCGCCGATTCGGTGGAGGAGGTCAACGATGTGGTCGCGGGCGGCAATTACGGCTGGCCGATCGAGGAAGGGAGTCACGGCACGGGAGCATACCTGCCCCCGATTCACACCTACACCCATCGCGAAGGTTGTGCGATCACGGGCGGTGCGTTCTACGCGGCTCGGCGCCCTCGGCTACCCCGGCGTTGGCTCGGGGACTACTTCTATGCCGATTACTGTGCGAGCGAGATCCGCGCCATCAACCCAGGCGCACCCATGGCACGCCGACTGGTGCTGCGGACTGTGCGAGCCGGCCCTGTGGACTTGCGGGTCGCCGCCGATGGCGCGTTGTTGTACCTGGCACGGGGGAACACCGATGTGACCGGAGGTCCGCACTCCTCAAGGGGTTCGCTGGTTCGGGTGAGCACGCTCGAACGCTCCAGGGACCCGCGCCACTGACCCCACAAGTTCAGCTTGGGCTGCCCAAGTCACAGGATTACACTGGTAGCCTGGGCCCGGCGTCCTGCGCCATGGAGGTACTCCAATGCTCAACCGATGGTCACACATCCTACCTGCCCTGGGCGTTGGCGCTCTGCTGTCACTCGAGTTGTTGCAGCCTTCACCCCGCGGGGCGGCGCAAGCCTCCAGTCCGCTGGGCGGCCCGAATTGTACGATTCAATTCGAGCAAACGAATGGGCCCTCCCTATTCGCCCTCAATGAATATCTGTTCGTGGAACAACCCTTGCCCGCCATCGGGAATATCGCGGCGTGCAGCTTGGGCATGCCACGGCCCGCGTACAACTTTGCGACGATGGACATCGTGCAGTGGGATCCCAATACACTCTCCCCTGACCCCACGACGGCGGCATTGCGCACACGCGCCTTCAATGCCTCGGAACTGGATTACAATCATGCACGGGCGGACTTCCTGAATCCGGTCGTGGTGCGGACCATCCCAGGTGTGGCGGAACCACCCCGCAGTACGGTCGCCATGCAGTTCCGTCAAATCTACTCATACGGGAACATCAGCGTACAGTATGACCCGGCGGGTCAGTCCACCTACCCCACGGCATTCCAGGTGACTTCCACTCGTACACCTCTGCCGGGCTCCCATCCGGTGCTTTCCGTGGGCCTCTGCGGCGGTGATGCCGGGACGCAGGGGTTTCGCGTGGTGCAATCGGTGATGACCACGGATTTCGTCATCGACACCGCCACCTACGAGATCGCGCAGCGATTCCGCGTGCCGGCTGCCACCACGGTGCGATGGGTGGAACTTGCTGGGGGAAGCGGACCGTATCGAGGGCCATACCTCGAGAACGGCAACATCGCGGTTTACGAAGGGCAGAACATGCCCACGCCTACGACTCAACTGCCCGCGCCCATGGTCGAGGCGAAGATGAGCACCGCGTACTTCGCGCCTTACGCACAGCCGAGTGTCTGGTTCACTCACTTCGCGTTCGACCACACGATTGCGCTGTTGCCCGACCATGACTATTGGATCATCGCCCGGGGCGACCATGATTACTCGTTCCGCATGCGCAATCTCAACGGCGCCGAGAGTGCGGACTTCACGCGCGGCATCGGGCCCGTTCATCGTCGGACGGACCCCAACGACCCCTTCACCCCGATCGCCAACAAAGCGCTCTCGTTCCGATTGATTGGCGAGCCGATTCTGCCCGTCGTGGTGTCGCCGATTACACCTCGGGGCGCCGCGCTCCGCTTGGGCGCCTCCCCCAACCCCGCGCATGGCCCGGTCATGCTGTCGTGGTCGGGCGCCAAGGATGGACTTGCGATCGATGTGCTCGACGCACGAGGCCGGCGTGTGGATCACGCCGAGCTCGAAACCGCTGGAGCCGGCCGGTGGCTGTTTCGCGGAGTCGGATCCGACGGCAGGCCGTTGCCGTCGGGGCTGTACTTCGTGCGGGCAACGGACCGAAGTGACCAACGCGCTCTGGAGCGCGTCGTGCTGGTCCGATAGCCACTCTCGTCCGGGTCATCGTGCGCCTCGCCCTCGTTGGCGCGATCCTCGCAATGGCGCCTGGCCTGCTCGAGCCCTTCACTGCAGCAAAGCACGCCGTGCTGTTATCGGGCGCAGCAGCATTGGCGGGCGCCGCACTTGCTGCAATCTTCGTTTCGCCGCGTGCCGCGCTTGCTCCGCGGGGCGCGCTGGAATGGTTGATTCTCGCTTGGCTCGCCCTGGCGGCAGGGTCCACCCTGACGAGCGTCTCGCCCATGCGGAGCGTGTTCGGGGAACTCGAACAACGTGAGGGACTCCTCACGCTGACTGCGTTCGGGGCCATCGCGCTGGCCAGCGCGCGAGCCCATCCTGATTCGCGCGCGGGCGAGCGGACACTGGATGCGTTCCTGTTCGCGGCGGCAGTCACCGCCGCATACGCGCTGGTGCAGCATGCGGGGCACGACCCGATCGAATGGGTCAATCCCTCGTTGTACCCCGATCGCGGTGGCATGGTGATCCGTCCCGGGGGATCGCTCGGGAGCGCGTTGCTGCTGGGCATGATTCTCGCGCCGGCGTTGGCGGTGACGCTCGTTCGGCTCCTCGCACGACCCGGGCGCGTGGCCACGCTTGGACCCTTGGCCACCTTGTTCGCGGCGGCGACCCTGACGACGCTCTCACGCGGAGCTTGGCTGGCTGCTGCAGCCGGAGCGGCCGCTGCGCTGACATTGGCATGGGGAAGGCGCTGGGCGCGTCCGGCGGACTTGCTCCGCGCACTCGGTTTCGCTCTCGCCCCCGCCGCATTGTGGGGAGCGATCGTGCTGCGCGGCCCGATCGTTGCGCGCCTCACTGAACACCGTGATCCCAGCGCCACCTCCGGGCCCGCCCGTGCATGGATCTACGACGCAGCATTCGCGATCGCGCAGCGTCACCCCGTCCTGGGCTCCGGGCCGGACACGTTCGGATTGTTGTTCCCGCAAGTCCAATCAGCCCAGTACATGCGGGACGCATGGGTGGGCATGCCCGTTCATGCGCACTCTGCCGTGTTGCAGTTGCTGGCAACCTTGGGGCTCTTGGGATTGCTCATGGGCGTGGTCGGTTTGCTCGTGCTGGGGCGCGCACTGCGCTCGAGCGGCAGTGGCGATCTCGTGGCGTCTGCCGCCGCCGCAGGTACAGTGGCGCTGACAGTCGGCGCAAGCGTGGAGTCGTTGGGCCTCGCCGGAGTCGCGTTGCTCGCGGTGCTGGCAGGTCTGCTGGCCCGCAGTCGGCGAGGCGAGGACGCGGCGCACCCGCGTTCACCCTCGACGCGAGCGGCCATGATCGGCAGTGCCTTCGCCCTTCTCGCCTGCGGCCTTGCGATCACCCCAAGCCTACGAGCCTCCGCTGCGGCCGGGGTCGCGCGCACGGCGCTCGAACTCTCGACCGGGGCCCCCGCCGAGCGGGCACCGGAACTCGACCGGGGGCTCGCCGCGGCCCACGCCGCAGCCAACCTTGCCCCATGGGATGACGGCTACATGCGCTTGGCAAGCGATCTTGAACTCATCGAGGCGGATCAGCGTTGGGCGGGCCGCGACACGGCGGCCACCCGATCGCATGCAGCCGCCGCGCTCACCGCCGCCGAAAACGCTGTGCACATCGAGCCCCTTCGCGCCACTGCTCACCAGCGCGTCGGCAGCGCGCAGGCACAGTTGGCAGCCGCTGCTTCATCCGAGCCCGAGGAACTGCTGCACACGCAGCGAGCACGCACGGCATTCCGGAAGGCGCGCTCCCTCGCACCCCACGACCCCTTGTTGTTGCTCGCGGAGTGCCGCGCGGCGCTGTCGGCCCACGATGGGCACTGGGCACTTTCGAGCGCGGAATCCCTGCGCGCGCTCTCCCCGCACGCGGGTCAGGCATGGGCACTGCGCGCAGCCGCGTTCCTCTCGTTGGGCATGATCCAGGAGTGCCGCGACGCACTCGATTCCGCCGCGGTGGCGAACTGGGAGGTCGGGAGCGAGCGCGAACGGGCATCGGTACAGGCGGGGCGTCAGGCCCTGCGCCGTTAGGGCCTCATTCGCGCACAGCCTCGGCACGGTCGAGCGTGATGTCATCCCACGACGAGGGATCCTCAAGCGACTCAAGGTGGGTGAGCACGCTGGTGTGCGGCACGGCTTGGCGGATGTCGGCTTCCATCCGCTCGAGCAGCGCGTGACCCTGATGCACGGTCCAGCCGCCCGGCACGAGCACATGTAAGGAGACGAAGCGCCGCGCCCCCGAGACGCGCGTTCGTAGCGCGTGGTACTGGATGCCGCCACTGAGATGTGGCGCGAGCGCCTTCTGCACCGCGAGTCGCTCCTGCTCGCTCATTGCCGAATCCATCAAGCCCAGCACGGACTGACTCACGATCTGAGCGCCGGTCCACACGATGTTCGCTGCGACCACGAGCGCGACCACGGCGTCCAACCATAACCAATGGGTCGCATTCACCAGGGCGAGGCCCACGATGACGCCCACCGAGGTCCACACATCGGTCAACAGATGGTGCCCG
>JBDSKE010000014.1:0-19324 GCA_039917105.1 Candidatus Eiseniibacteriota bacterium
CCATGGGCGCATAGCCCGTGTTGTCGCCAGGTTCGACAGCCAAGGCATCCCCGGCGATCGGGGTCGCAGCAGCGGACGTCAGCGCGGCCGGCGCGGGACCCGGCCCGGCCTTCTTGCCCACATCGAACGTCAGCTTTCTCACTGGCCCCACGCCGGTCAGCTTCTGGACGTTACCGATCACATACCCGCCCGAGGAAGCGCGCACCAAGCCGCCCGTGGCGCCGAAACGGACCACATTCTGGTTGGTGATGATATTCCCTCGCAGCAGCTCGAGTTGATTCTTCACCGTGATGTCGCTGGAGCCGAAGTAAGTGTCGCTCGACAGGATGGCCCCGGCTGGATTGTCGAGCGTCAGGTCCGTGAACGTCTTCGCGCTACGCAATGTCTGCTGCACATTGCCCACCAGGTACACACGCCGACCGTTGCTGACGAAAGTGCCATCCCACCAGTTCCTATGGAGATAGAGATCGCCGCCCGCCAGGCTGGACAATTCGAGTTTTCCGCGGTGGTGAAGATCCTCGCCCACCGTGAGCGGTGCGATGCATTCGTGTCCCGGGACATTCATGTTGAACAAGGCGTCGTCGTCGATGTCGATGTCGCCCCGTGCGACGAGCGGTTCGGTGGGGTGTAATCCACCCGCGTCGAATTGCATCCCGAGTGATATCGACACGCTCCCGGCAGGGCCCGAGTATCGACTCCACTCGTCGCCGCGTACTGCGTTGAGTGAAGCCGGGTTATTTGGATACGTATACGTGAGGCGCGCGTATCTGTGATACGTCGGTGGATGGTGGTTCGCGATCGACCCGCCCCCCATGCTCAGGTCTCTGAACACGCGCGTGTCGTCGCCCATGTCGACCGCCCCCGCCTCAAGATAAACCGAGGCCAGGTCGGCTCGTCCCGAAACTCGCCCGTCGCCCTCGAACACGATGTTGCCAGCGTAAGCCACGCTGTCAAGTGTTTGGGCATATGGTGCGATGACCTCGAATCTGCCGCCGGTGACTTCGAGCCCCGCGCCAGGGGCCATCTGAATCCCGGCGAGATCGTTCACCCAAGTACTCCCCTGCATCAGTTTCCACGCCGTGCCGATGCGCAGCGACCCGTGCAGCAGGGTACGCCCGGGGCTGTTCAGCTCGAGCACTTCAAACGTGCTGCTCGAGGCATCGCCATAGAAGTGTTGCTCAGGGCCTGGGCCGTCGAATACGACCCGGCGGCCGTTCGAGTTGATCCCTCCGTTCACGGTGAGGTCGCCGTGCAGGTGCAAATCGCCTCCCGGCAGCGCACCCAGCTCGAGCACGCTCGTGGTTTCGATCAGTAACGAGCGCAGCACCGTGCGTGGGCTCGAGGCCGCGGCAGTGCCAAAGCGGACCAGCTTGCCGTTGCGGATCTCCACGCGCGGCGGAACCTGCGGGCCCGAGTCGCCGGTGGCCCATTCGTCCCCGATCGCCGAGTCATACGTATAAAGCAGCGTGGCATCCGGACCGTAGGCGGGCGCTCCACCTGTAGCAACCGTCGCGAACGCCATATCGAGCACGCCGTTCACGGTGGAGGAGGGGCCGAAGTCCACGGGCTGGTTCTGCAATCTCGCATCGTTGAAGTGCACGACGCCGCTCACCCGACCCACGCCCTCGAACTGCACGCGGCCACCAGCCACTCCGGCCGCCAAATCGCCTGCCGCGGCCGCGAGAGCGCCCCCATCCGAGATGCTCGCGCCGCCGCTCGGTCCGAACGCGAGCGCGCCGCTGGTGAGGACCAGGCTGTCGCAGTCCACCATGCCACCATTCACGAGCAATCCGGCAGGGCTGGCCAACTCGAGCTTGCGAACCGTGCGCGAGGGGGGCAACTCCAACCCGACCGTGCGCGCTGTCTGATCTCGGTAGACGAGATCCATGCCAGCCGTGCCGAGCAGGAACTGAGGAGCGGTGACGAACGAGCCACCCGCAACGGTCGGGCCGCTGCCGCCGACCTCCACGCGTGCAGGCCGCGCGCCTGAGGCCGCTACCGTGTACACCCCGGCGCCCCCGATGCTGCCTTGATACAGGTACGTCGTATGAACGAACGCAGATATTGACAATGTGAGCGTGCCTGAGCAGTAGAGACTCGGAAATGGGTCCGCCGCTGTGCCGAGCGATCCCGTTCCAGAGATGGTGGCGTTGCCGAGGGAAACGTAACTGGCCGGCGACGAGGTTACCGAACCGGCCAGAGTCCCGTTCAGGGTCAGCGAAGCACCCGCGAGCTCAAGTGCATGACCATTCAGGTCCAATGTGGCACCGGTGCCGACGGTGACCAAGCCTTGGTAAAGCCAGCTTGTAAGCCGCACGACGGTCCCAGGATTCAAGACCGTGAAACTGGTCGTGGACGAGACGAACGCCACCTGGAACCCGCGCGGGCGAAAGCCATAGGCCTCGAGGTCGATCAGGTCCAGCGAAGCAGTCGCCGTGCTGGCCTGAAGCCGGAGATTGTCAATGGCGTAGGTCCCTGCGGAAGTGAAGCCGGTCCTGCCATCGGCGTAGGCATAGATGCGAGTCATCACGCGTGATCGGCCATCCGCGTTCGCACCGAGAAGGAATGTGCGCGAACCCGTGAAGGAACTACTCGTGGTCTGCGTGGCGGTCGCGGTCCATGTGACACCGTTATCGATGCTATACAGGAAACCGACGCGACCCGGGCCGGTGGAACTGGCGAGATCGTTGAACCTGACCCGCAGCCCTGCAAGGCCCACCGCGCTGAACTCGAACTGATAATAATCGGTCGCGTTCAGCCCTGGATCTGTTATCGAGGTCGACCAGCTGTTGGAACTGAGCCCGAGCCCGAATCCGAATGAACCCGCCACGAAGGACGTGGCGGTGGTATTGCCCACTCGCGCGACCGGCGTCGCTCCGGGATTCGCGGACATGTCCACCGTGGTCTCGCCTGTGGTTGGAATGGGCGCGTTGTCCTGGAAGTCGTAGTAGGTCATCTCGACCTGCGCTCGAGCAGGTGTCGCGAAAGTGCCGATCAGGAACGTCAGGAAGACCCCGATGCTTGTGGCAAGGCCGGGGAGGGTGAAACGGGCGCGGCGCGGCATGGCTGGCTCCTCAGGGAGTGAGGTCAGGGCGGGCAGGGGCCGCATTCGGCGGCCGGTGACCTTGGGTTCCCCCGAACCCATGGGCCGACCGCCTATTTCGGCAGAGACACCGGTGTCCTGCGCCGAGCTTCCGGACGTTCAGGAAGCGCCTCCATCGGAGTCAACGCTGTGCAGGCCGGAACGTGTCGCTCGTTTTTCAAAGCGGGACGCGTTCTCCGCGGGCTTCAGTTCGCCGGCGGTTCCATCAAGCGCGTCAACCGCTCGAGCCCACGCGATACCAGTGAGCGAACAGCGTTGACGTTGGGCCGGCCCATCTCTTCGGCAATCGCCTCGTAGGGCAGCCCCAGCTCAAGCCGCAGTACCAGGGCATCGCGTTGGTCGGTGCTCAGCTTCTTCAGGGCATTCCGGTAGCAGTCCAGCATTCGGACGGCGTCGTGTTCCTGCTCGGGCGTTGCATCGCCGGCGGCCAAGTCGTCGGTCAATTCCCCATGCCCCGATCGTCGTTTTGCCGCGCGCATCTCATCCCGCACCAGGTTGTTGAGGATCTGGCACAGATAGGCCAGGAATGACCCGTTCCGCTCCGGTTCGAAGTGTTGTAGTCGCTTCAGCGCTCGCACCATCGAGTCCTGCACGAGGTCCTCGGTGTCGCGCAGGTCACGCGTGCCCCGAGGCAACCTGCCGTGGGCCCAGCGCGCGAGCTCTTGCCGATGGCGATCGAACAGCTCGTCGCGTGCGACGAGGTCGCCATGCTGAGCCCTTTGGATGAGTCGGGCAGTGGTATGCGAGTTGTCGCGCCCCGAGCCGGCGGATCCATCGTGCTCGTCCATGGCGCGGATACTAGGTCGCTGCCAGCACCGACCACAACCCCCGGCCGTGACCTCCGCTCGACTCCGCGACAGTCGCCCGTTAGACTCCGCTGCTCATGCGCCCTCCCAGTGAATCCGATGTCCGCCGCCTCGTCACCGAGGCCGTGGAACGCGCGCTCGGCCCCGACGGTGCCGTTGCACCGGCGGCTTCTGCGATCAAACCCGCGCTTGTATCGCCTCGCCGGATCGCGATTGGCTGCGACCACGGTGGCCTCGAGCTCAAGGAAGTCTTGAAGCGCGCGCTCATCGAGGAGATGGGCATGGAGGTGCACGATTGCGGGACGCACTCCAATGATCCGGTGGATTATCCGGATTCCGCGGCGGCGGTTGGGCGCGAAGTGGCCAGCGGCCGTGCCGCCAATGGAATCGTCATCGATTCCGCTGGCATCGGTTCGACCATGGCAGCCAATAAGGTGCCCGGCGTGCGCTGTGCGCTCTGCCACGACGATGCCACCGTGCGTAACAGCCGCGAACACAACGATGCGAACGTGTTGGCGCTGGGCTCCAAGGTGGTGAACCGTGGCGCCGCGACCCGCATGGTGCGTCTTTTCCTCAACACCGAGTTCGCCGGCGGGCGCCATGAGCGCCGCGTGCGAAAGATCATGGCGCTGGAGCGCGGCGGTAGCTGACCGCGCTCGCGACGCTCCCGTGAGCGCGTCGCCAACAACCCCGGGAATCATGCAACTCAAGCTCGACGTCATCCGCCGGCTTCCCAAGACCGAACTCCATTGTCATCTGGACGGCAGCGTTCGCCCCAAGACCGTCCTCGAGTTAGCCGCGATTCAGGGTGTGACGCTGCCCACCCACAATCTGGCGTTGCTCACGAAGTTGATGCAGGCCGGCAAGCGCACGCGCAATCTGGGCGATTATCTGAAGATCTTCGACATCACGCTGTCGGTGATGCAGGAGAAGGACGCGCTCTATCGGATTGCGTACGAACTGGTCGAGGATTGTGCCGAGGAGAACGTCCGCCACCTCGAGGTTCGCTACTCGCCCATCCTGCACCGGCTAAAGAAGCTGCCATTCGAGGACATCGTCGACCCGGTGATCGCAGGGCTGCGCGACGCGGGGGTCAAGTTCGGCATGAGCACGGGCGTGATCATCTGCGGCATCCGTTCGATGGCGCCCAAGGTCTCGATCTCATTGGCCGAACTGGCAGTGGCCTACAAGGGACGCGGCGTGCTGGCCTTCGACCTGGCTGGCCAGGAGCGCGACTATCCTGCCAAAGCGCACCAAGAGGCATTTCAATTGATCCTCAAGCACAACATCAACAGTACCGTGCATGCTGGCGAGGCATTTGGTGCGGCCAGCATCGCGCAGGCGCTGCATTACTGTGGGGCGCACCGCATCGGGCACGGCACGCGGCTGCACGAGGATCCGGACCTCATGCGCTATGTGCGTGATCACCGCATCCCGCTCGAGATGTGCCCGTCCTCGAACATCCAAACGCGCGTCTCACGTACGATCAAACACCACCCGCTGGGTGATTACTTCCGCGCCGGACTGCGCGTGACGGTGAATACCGACAATCGCCTGATGTCGGCCACTACGGTGTCGCAGGAGATCCAACTCGTGGCGCGTGCGTACCGCATGAGTCCCTACGAGGTGAAGCGCGTGCTGATCAATGGATTCAAGAGCGCGTTCATGCCCTATCCGCAGAAAGCTCGCATGTTGCGCGAGGTGAACCTCGAGATCGACCGCATCTTCATGGATGCGTTCCCATCCGAGTACGACCTGCGCGGCAGTTACTGAAGTCGCGATGCGCGCCCGCCTGCTCGCTTCGATCTCGCTTGGCGCGGCACTGTTCGCGCCCGCGGTCCCTGCCGGGGCCGAGGTCAGCTATGTGGTGCGCATCGCCGATGTGAACCGCGTCGGGCTGTCGCTGGGCAATTATGGGTTCTTCGGCAACAACTTCACCTCGCGAAGCCCTTCGTTCGAGTTCCCGCTTGGCTCGGGCTACGAGCACATGTCGCGTTCAGGGCTCTGGGTGGGCGCGCGTGCGCTGGACGATCAGGGCGTGTTCACCGGTGTCTCCGCGGCCATCGTCGACAATAGCCAGGGCACCAGCGGCCCGAGCGAGACCGAGTTCACACCGCGGGGCGATGCGCTGATCGAGCGCTCGCGCATCCAGAACTCGCCGCGGTTCTCGCCCCTGGCCATCTCGGACCAGGACCTGATCGCCACTTACGCCGACCAACCGGCCAAGCCCTCAGGCGGGTTCCAACGCGAAGCACACCGGCCACTGAGGCTGCGGGTGCGGCAGGAGTCGCTTGGTTTCACGCTGCCGGCGGCGGATGGGTTCGTGGTCACGCGGTTCACGCTCTACAACGAAGGGTCCGCACTCCAGGATCTGTACGTGGCCCTGTATGCGCAACTCGTCAGCGGCAATCGCGAGGCCTATTCGAGTTGGCCCCCGTCCTCGAGCACCGGGCCGGGGTCGTGGTACTACAAGAGTTTCTTCGAGTACGACAGCACCCGGCACATGGTGATCGAGCGATTCTGCCAGGCGCTGCCGGTGCCCAATGGCTGCAATGTCAGTTATTGCCCGCCATGGGTGGGCATCAAGCTGCTGCGCACGTTGTCGAATCCGCCGGTCGCGCCGAGCGCATTGCACCGGTGGTGGATCTGGAGTCCCGGCGATACCACGCGCGACCAGGACTTCGAGCGCTACCGTCTCATGAGCGGCGGTGGCGCCCCCGATCCCGCGGAATGCCCCTTCGATGGGAGCTGCTCGCCGATCCAGCTACTATCGGTGGGGCCGTTCCCGCGCCTCGAGGCGGGCGACAGCCTCACGGTGGACTTCGCATTCGTGGGCGGCGATGACCGCCCCCAGTTGATCGCGAACAGTGACTACGCCCAGTTCGCCGCCGGTATCGACTATCGCCTGCCCACCGCGCCGCCCTCGCCGCGAGTGCACGTCGAAACGGGACATGAACGCGTCGACATCTGGTGGGACGACTCGCCGGAGTCCGCGACCGACGCCACCAGCCCGGCGCCCGGTGGGCGCGATTTCGAGGGCTACCGGGTGTATCTAGGCCTCGACCGCGAGCAACCCACGCGCCTGGCCCAGTTCGATATTGCCGACACCACCGGCTTCAACACCGGGCTCGAGTTGGCGCTGGCCCCCTCGCCGCTCGTGGTGGACGGGGTGAGCTACCGCTATCGCAAGACGGTGCTGGGCCTCAAGGATGGGTTCCGCTACTACGGGGCTGCGACCAGTTACGATCAGGGCGATGTCGCCACCCCGTCGTTGGAGAGCGGCATCTCGCAGAACAAGTTCGCGGCGATCCCCGCGGCGGGTCCGGGCGAACATGCCGGCGGGGTCACGGTGTTCCCCAACCCGTACCGCGTGGAGGCGCTGTGGGATGCAGGGGCAGGGGTGCGCGACCACTTCGTGTGGTTCGCAGGACTGCCAAGACGTTGCCGCATACGTATTTACACGCTCTCGGGCGACTTGGTGCTGGAGCACGATTTCAGCGGCGATGCTTATCAGGGCGACAACGCTCGCGGCGTGCACGACCCGCGACTCGATCGCGACACCGGTGCGCCCGCGCTCTCGGGCGGCGCCTTCGCCTGGAATCTGATCACCGCTCGCGGTCAGGCGGCAGCGAGCGGACTGTACCTATGGGTGGTCGACGACCAGGTCCGGGGCGACATCCAACGCGGCAAGCTGTTGTTGGTCAAATCCGACCGTGAATGATCCCCCCTGCAGGTTTTGTAACCGCGCATAGAAGTGTGGCTTGACCACGCATCGCGCGACGACTTACGGTCACCGTCCCCAACACCCGAACCAAGAGCTCCATGATCCCGACGCTCCGCATCTTCGCCCTCCTTCTCCTGTTCCTCGCCAGCTTCGGCGCCCCCGCGTCCGCACAGGACAAGGGCACCGTGGCCGGACGCGTCATGGACAAGCGGACGGGACACGCCATCCCGTTCGCCAATGTCGCGCTCCCCGCTGCCAAGCGTGGCGGCCTGACCGACTCCGAGGGGCAGTTCACGCTGACGGGGGTGCCCGTCGGCACCTACGAGGTGAAGGTCCAGTCGCTGGGTTTCCGGCCCGAGTCCCGCCCCGGCGTGGTGGTGCTGGCAGGCCGGACGGTGTCGCTCGAGTTCAAGCTCGAGGACGTGGTCGTGCGAGAAGAGAAGGCGGTCGAGGTCAGCGCCGAACGCCGTCTGGTCGAGGTCCGTCAAGGCACCACGGTGCGCAGCGTGACCGCCAGCGAGATCCGCAACCTGCCGGTGACAACCGTGGGTGAAGTGCTGCAACAGCAGGCAGGTATCAGCACCGACGCGGAACAGATCCATATCCGCGGGGGCCGCGCGGATGAAACCGTGTTCGTGGTCAATGGTGTCGCCAACCGCGATCTGGTGACCGGTCAATCCACTGCCGGCCAGCTCAATGCCCGCTCAGTCGCCGAGGTGAACGTGGCCACCGGCGCCTACGATGTGCGATACGGCAATGCGCTCTCGGGCGTGGTCGAGATCAAGCTCAAGGAAGGTGGGGAACGGTTCGAGGGCGGCATCACCACCTCGACCGGCAGCTATGGCGGGCGCGCATGGCAGTTCGTGGGTAGCGGGCCGGATCGCTTGTGGACGCCCGCGCTCAGGCTCGTCGGCGTGCACGTCCCCGGCACCGTCACCAGCATTCTCGATGTCTCCAGCAGCTTGTTCGAGACCCGCTTCCGTTACCTGAACAACAAGAACGCCAGCCTGTTCGAGCGCACCTTGGCACCGCCCCTGTACCCGCGCATCCGCTCGGGCTACGAGGACTCGTTCCTGGGCCATAAGTTCAAGTACGACGACATGTGGTCGCCCTCTCAGGACAACCGCTGGTCGCTGCGGTACGGCGCGTTCTGGAAGCCCAATGTGCGCGACAAGGTCAGCCTCAACTTCAGCAAGCGGATTGCAATCGATCAAGGCTTCAGCCGCAGTTTCATCACCGCTCAGGGCGACCAAGGCGATCCGGCGTACCCGTGGATATGGAACAATCGCATCGCGAACTCGCCCACCATCTTCGAGGACAACGTCCAATCGTCGATTCAATGGCGACGCACGTTGTCGGCGGTCAGCTTCGCCGAGTTCCAGCTCTCTCGCGCATTCAATGCGCAACGCCAGGATGTGCTCGGCAAGAACTGGACCGAGTACGAGGAGCCGGATGATCGTTCGCTCTTCCCGATCGGCGATTCCCGCCGCGATGACTACTTCATCGACTCGGGCGACGACGGCACATGGCAGGATCGCCGTAGCACCAGCTATCAGGTGCAGACATCCATGACGCAGCGCATGTGGAAGCGTCACGAGATCGAGTTCGGCCTGGAGCATGCGTGGCAGACCGTGCAGTACATGACGATCGAGCGTCCGTGGGTGTTCGACCAGGATGGGTTAGGTCAGTCGCATGACCTGTGGAAGGCCCATCCGTGGGTGGGGGATCTGTACCTGCGCGATCGGCTCGAGTTCGAGGGCTTCACCGCCAACATCGGTGTGCGTGGGGACTATTGGTTCGTGGGTCGCGAGGCCGAGCAGGCGCTGGCGGATACCTCGCGTGCCAATGTCGCGCCCTCCACGCGCAACCAATTCTACGAGGACACGCGCTCGTTCTTCGGGCGGCGCTACAAGCTGCACATCTCGCCGCGCGTGATCGTGGCCCACCCGATCACCGAGACCAGCAGCTTCTTCTTCAACTACGGCGAGTTCACCCAGAACCCCTCGTACCGCTATGTCTACTCCAAGCTCAACTCCATCTCGAGCGAATCGTTCCCGCTGCAGGGCAACCCGAACTTGAACCCTCAGGTGTCGGTCAACTACGAAGTCGGCGCCAAGCACCAGTTCTCGCCCCGGGCGGCCGCGAACATCTCGTTCTTCGTGCGGGACATCTACGATTATCCCAGCGCGACGCGTGTGGACCCCATCTCGGGCACCAATCTGGCGTCGTACTTCATCTATTTGAACGGACAGTTCGCGCGCTCCAAGGGATTCGAGATCGAGGTCGAGAAGCGTCGAAGCAACCATTGGCAGGGCAAGCTCACCTACTCCTATCAGCAGACCAAGGGCAAGAGCTCGGATCCCAACGAGGACAAGGTGCTCCAGGAGATCGGCGGCTCCAGTGAGACCCGGCTCTCCGAGGTGTTCGTGCGGTGGAACCGCCCGCACAAGCTCACCGGAAGCTTCGATGTGCGTTTCGACAAAGAGGCGCCGCACGCGGTGCGTTGGCTCAAGCAGAGCGGCCTGAACGTGTTCATGCAAGGCAACTCGGGCCGCTCGTACACCCCCCTCGATGAGCATGCCGACAAGACTACCGGCGAGCCCAACAGCAAGAACGGGCCGGTCCAGATCACCACCGACTTGAAGCTGAACCACTGGTTCGGCCTGTACGGCAAGCGCATGGATATCGCGCTACAGGGTACCAACATCTTCAACAACCACCTGATCTACCGCGTCGACCAGGTCACGGGTCGGGGCTTTGTCTGGGGCGAAGGCGAATACGACCCCAACAAGGTGCCGGGCGTGAACAACTTCACTCGAATCTCGACGGTCGATGACCCCTCGAACTATGGGACTGGCGCCCAGTGGAGGCTGTCGCTCGATGTCGACTTCTGATCGCAGTGCGCGCCTCCTCGGGGTGCGATTCGCATGGGTCATCGCCTGTTTCGCGCTTGCCGCATCGGCGCATGCCCAGAGCTCGCTCGGCGGCCAGCGGGCCGGTACCTCCTCTGCCACGTTCCTGCGCATCGGTATCGGCGCACGCGCCACGGGCATGGGAGAATCATTCGTCGCCGTGGCGAACGACCCCAGCGCCATCTACTGGAATGTGGCCGGGCTGGCCTCATTGCAGCGGCGCGAAGTGGCGCTGTCGCATGTGTCGTGGCCCGCGGACGTCAACTACGAACATGCCACGCTGGTGATCCCGGTCAAGCGTCTGGGCGGCTCGATCGGCCTGCAGATGGGCGTGCTGGGAACCCAGATCGACGAGACCACCGAACTGCAGCCATTCGGTACGGGCCGACAGTTCTACTACACCGATGTGGTCATGGGCGCCGCCTATGCGCGCCGCTGGACGGACAAGCTGCTGGTGGGCACGGGCATCAAGTTCGTGCGCGAGGATCTGGGCTCCGATGTGGGCGGGCCGGTCACGAACGCGGTGCTGCTGGACATCGGCTCGATCTATTACCTGGGTCTGGGAAGCGTGCGCATCGCCACTTCGCTCTCCAACTTCGGTTCCGAGTTCAAACCCTCGGGCAATTACACCTCGACCACCACCGGGGAAGTGCGCCAGTTCGACGGCTATGACCCGCCCATGGTGTTCCGCTACGGCGTGGCATTCGAACCCATCGAGAACGCTCGGCAACGGCTGACCGCCGCGCTCGAGGTGAACCAGCCCGCCGACAACGAGCAACTGCTCAAGGCCGGCATGGAATGGACCTACGTGCGCCGCTTCGCACTGCGGACGGGGTACAACTTCCGCGCCGATGCGTTCAAGTTCTCGGCCGGCGCCGGCTTCACCAGCGATGTGGGCCAGACCAAGCTCAATCTGGACTACGCGTTCACCGATGGTGGCCCCTTGGGCGCCGTGAACCGGCTCTCGTTAGGGGTGCGGTTCTGATGCGCCGACGCCTGGTATTGGCCGCTGTGCTGCTGGCCGCGCCGCTCATGGGTTGCGGGACCGGCTACGAGCTGCCCACCGAACGCCCGCGCGGGGCCGTGCCCACCGACAAGAGCTACGGCATGATCGCCACCTGGACGAACATGACCGACGTGCAGGATGTGCTGCTCACGCAGGGCACGGGCACGCAGTTGTTCATTCTATTCAACCACGGCGGCGGCGGGACTGGGCCCGATGTGCCACGCGGCGAGGTGCAGTTGTACCCGCTGTCGCGCTCCGAGCCGATCGGCGCGCCGTACTTCACGCCGCTCGCCACGCTGTTCAACCCCGTGGCAATCGCCTCGGCGCAGAACAAGCTGTTCGTGCTCGATCAAGGGGACACCTGTCTGGCGCGCTACAACCCGGCGATCGACAGTTGCTACTCGTCGATCCGCAACAATCCCATCCGGGACCTGCGCGCCTATTGGCATGTGCGCGAGTTCGGGCTGGGCGGTGGCGACACGCTCTCGACCTTCACCGACACCACGGTGGCGTTCGTCAATGGGATGGCGGCGGGAGAGGACGGTTATGTCTACCTGAGCGGCACCGTGGCGGTGCTGGATACCCAGGAGACCGACCAGCGTATCCGCACGCGCAAGTTCGTGTCGCGGATCTACCGCTATCAGCGCGGCGCGGGCGATACCGACATGCCCGGCTCCAACTGGCACCGCGACCGCACTTGGGTCATCGAGGACGGCGCGGGCAACTCGTCGGTCCAGGACCCGGCCAATCTCTACTTCTCGCGCTTCGGCGGACGCTCCCTGTACGTGGCGGATCGCGGCAACTCGCAGGTCAAGGCGCTATCCGTGATCCAGACCAATGTCGGCCTGCTCAAAGTGGACGGTTCCACGACGGGGTCGAACTTTCTGCGGCCGGAGGATGTATACGCCGACCTAGCCGGGTTCTTCTATGTGCTGGATCGTGGCACCCGCCGCGTGTGGCGCTACGACGGCACCACGGGTGAATATGTGCAGCGCGTGGACCTGGAACCCAACGCCCAGGGTGAGACGCTGCTGGATCCAGTGGCCATTGCGGCGGATGATTCGCTCGCTTACGTGGCCGACCGTGGGCGCGGCAAGGTCATCCGTTACAAGAGGCGCGGATGATGCGGCGAGTTCTCGTTCTCACCGCAGCCCTGATGGGCCTGTGCGCTTCGCTCGCGCTCGCCGACGACCATGCGCGCACGCCGGCCGAGCCCACGGGGATCTGGGCGGCGCAGGATGGGGTGAACTTCGCCATCCGGATCATGGAGCAGAACCTGATGGGTCTCTCCATCACCAACTATGGCTTCATCGGCAACAACTTCGTCACCCGCTCGCCCTCCATGGAATACCCGCTCGGCACGGGCTATGAGCACCTCGTGCGCGGGGGCCTGTGGATCGGCGGTCTCGCGGTCGACGACCAGGGCGCCTTCACGGGCGTCACCACCGGCGCGGTCGATGGTTCGCAGGGTAGCGCCAGTGCCAATGCCACCGAGTTCACACCCGTCAGCGAGAGCATCACGTCGCGCAGCACCCTGCCGAACAGCCGGTATTACAACACGGCCGCGGTGAGCGAGCTGGATTTCCTCTCCACCTTCTGGGACGGCGTGCCCAAGCGCGCCACGGGAAACAACGAGGACCATCGCCCCCTCAGGGTCCAGATCCGCCAGGAGAACTACGCTTGGTCGTTCTCCGACTACCAGCATTTCGTCATCTTCCACTACGTGATCAAGAACGTGGGAGCACCCATTCGCAATCTGTGGGTGGGCATGTACGACGAGTTCCAGAGCGGCCCCAAGAATGCCTACAGTTGCTGGCCGCCCAGTTCACAGTGCAGTTCGGTGGGCAGTTGGTTCTCCCGCAAGTACATCACCTACACCGACTCTTTGCGCATGCTCACCGAGCAGTACTGCGCCACGATCAACAACTGCAACCGCCAACTCGTGCCGTATTCCGTCGGGCTGAGTCTATTGGGCGTCCGCCCCGGTTCTCTGGCCGACACCGCCTCGCGCAAGGTCACGTTCGCATCATGGAGTTACGCGCCAGGCAGTGTCCTGCGCGATGAGGACCGCGAGAAGTACGACATCCTCGCGAGCGGCACGCAACTCGATGTGTCGCCCCTGCCCGACTCGCTCGCTCCTCCAAGCGGTGACCCGGTCACGCTCCTGGGCGCGGGCCCGTTCGTGCAGTTGGATCCGGGCGATAGCATCACGGTGGACTTCGCCTATGTGGGGGGCACCGACACGGCGCAGGTCGCCCGGCACACGCGTTTCGCCCAGCGCGCCTATGACCGCAATTACATCGTGCCCGTGCCGCCGCCCTCGCCGCGTTTCACCGCCATCGCTCGCGATGGCGCCATCGACTTCTACTGGGAGAACTCACCCGAGGCGTTTCTCGATCCCACCAGCCCGATCCAGGCGGACTTCGAGGGCTACCGGTTGTACGTCGGCGAGGATCGCAATGACATCCGTCTGCTCGCTCAGTTCGACAAGAGCACGGCCCCGGGCGACACGACCGGCTTCAACACCGGCTTTGCCGCGGTGCGGCTTGCGACTCCCGAGGTGATCGATGGGCAGACCTACCAGTACAAGTACACGCTGCGAAACCTGCGCAACGGCTTCAAGTATTACGCCTCGGTGACTTCTTACGATCTGGGCAATGTCGAGATCGAGTCGCTCGAGAGTGGCCGCACGCAGAACGAGTTGATGGTGGTGCCTGCACCGGCCGCGGGCGAGCGCCCGGGTGCCGGAATCACGGTCTTCCCCAATCCCTATCGCGTGGAAGCGCGTTGGGACGAAGGCCAGAATGTGCGCGACCACTATCTCTGGTTCGCGAACCTGCCCAGCGAATGCACCATCCGAATCTATACGCTGAGCGGTGACCTGGTGTATGAGTACGATTTCAAGGGCGCGACCTACGATGGCCGGAATGCTCGCGGCATCTACGACCCGCGCACCGATCTCAAGTCCCAGTTGTCCGGCGCCAGTTTTGGTTGGGATATGATCACCCGACAGGGTCAGGCCGCTGCGACCGGGCTGTACATGTATTCGGTCGAAGACAAGGGCGGCAAGAAGACGGTCGGCAAGTTCCTCATCGTCAAATCCGACCGGGAGGGTCTCAACTGATGCGTGCGCTCCTTCGCCTCGCACTCCCGCTCGCTGCACTGAGCGCATTCGCCTATGGCTGTGGGGCCAAGGGAACCCTGCGGCCCGACCTCGCCCCCGAGACCACGCTGTTCGTGAACGGCGCCGTCGATACGGTCAATCACGTGGTCAAGCTCTACTGGTTCGGCACCGATGTCGATGGCACGGTCAGCGGCTACGAGCTGCGATTCCTTAATCCCGTCGCTCCAGCCGACACGAACTGGGTGTTCACCACCCGCACCGACTCGGTCTTCACGGTGCCCTCGCCGTCTGGTTTCGCCGCTCCCGTGTTCGAGGTGAGGTCGGTGGACAACGCTGGCCAACGCGACCCCAGTCCGGCCCGACAGGATTTCAGCTTCTCGAACCAACCGCCCTCCGTGGCACTGACGCTCAAGCCCGGCGTCAATGACACCACGTTCGCCTCGGTCACGGTGTCATGGAATGCCAACGATCCCGATGGCGATGGCAATCTCATGCAATTCCGGCTCTGGCTGGATGGCAACGAGGCCAACCCAGAGATCACCTCGGCCCGCACCTTCACCATGCCAACGGCTCAGTTCCGCGTCGCAGGGGCACTGACGTCGGCGTATCGAAAGCTGTACGTGCAGGCAATCGATGATGGCGGCAGGGGTGGCAATGTGGACAGCGTGCGCTGGTTTGTGCGCAAGCCCACCACGGGGGACCGCGCGCGGCTCCTGATCGTGGATGATGTGCCGACCACCAACACCAGCAATGCCCGGTTCGACTCGTTGTTCACGAACAATGCTCTGCGCAACATTCCGCCGGGCGAGTTCAGCATCCTGCGCATGCAGACGAACCAGCCGTTCAAGTCCGCCAAAGATGTCGAGCAGACTTTCAAGCTGTTCGAGGCGGTGATGTGGTACCGCGCCAACGAGATCACCTTCTCGACCATCCTCAACAATTACCAAGCCGGCATCGGGGCCTATCTGGACGGTGGCGGCAAGATGTACCTGGAGGGGTTGTACCTGATCGCCGGCTTGAACGGCACGGGGCCGCTCAACGAGGATTTCGTGCCGCGATACCTGAATTGCGACGGCATGCTCAAGACTTTTGCGATCACCGGGTCGTTCTCGGACTCCACGATTGGCTGGGGCAACCTCAATGGTTCGCGCTTCCGCAGTACGGTCATGGCCGACAGCAGCCGCCAGCAGGGGTTCGCCAGCCGCACCGGCGAGGCGAGCGGGCTACGGACCTTCCGGGTGCGGGACAACGACAAGGTTCTTCTCTGGGCGCTGCCCGGGCAACTCACGCCGGCCAATCCCGATAGCCTGCCGGTGGGCGTGATCGGCGATGTGGCCGGGGGAGGGCGCATGATCCTCACGACCGTGCCCATTTCGACCACCATCCCACCTGCGACGGGCACGGCTCCCAGGCTCCTGGCCAAGGTGCTCCAGTTGCTCGGGGTACTGGGGCCCTAGCGGCTCGCAACTTTTGTCACAACTTGCGTTTGACGTTGCCCACCCGGCAGGCAATGGCTGTGGAATACGCCTGTTACCCGCCCGTAACCTAATAGGTAGCGCGGATTTTCCTTCGCTTGCACTCGGGCGCTACTGGTACAATCTGCCCCGGCTGGAAATCGCAAAGACTTGATGACCTTGTTCTGCTACTACTTCGACTTGCACCCAGGGGTGACCTCCATGAACAAGATGCTGACTCGTTTTCTCGGCGCGGCCCTTCTGCTCTGTTCCGCCAGCGTCGCCATGGCCACACAGTACCCACCGGGAACCGTCGGTGGAACCCTACCCGGACCCTACCCGGACACGTTGACCATCGTGAATCTGCAGGACCCGCTTGCCGTTCCATTCCTGGCGATCCCCGACACGGCGTATGGGATCCGGGGAATCATCACCGGTTTCGACGCCAAGCCCACGGGATTCGCGCTCTACATTCAGGACGCCACCGGCAACCCGTACACCGGTATCGATGTGTTTACCGGCGCATTCAATAAGCAGGCGACTCCGTACAGCTTCGCACTCGGTGATCTGGTCGTGGTCTATGGCAAGAAGCAGGAGTTCGGCGGGGGCACCGAACTTGAGGGGCTGGACAACTCCTCGAGCACCGACGATTGCATCGTCCGCAAGATCTCCTCGGGCAATACGCTACCGCCCTTCTACGTGGGCACCACCACGAACCTGAACGAACTGCCGACCAACACCAACGGCGAAAAATACGAGGGCATGCTGGTTCGGATCAACGGGCCGCTTAAGGTGGCACGGACATCCGCTCAGACCCCGGGCATCGGAACCAACAGCTCTTTCATCGTCGTGAGCGCAGCCGCTCCCAGTGACTCGGTGTTCATCGACGGCAATACGCTCGCCACTTATGCTCCGCCCGCCCTTGGCACAATCATCGATTTGGTGCAGGGCATCTACGAGCAGCGGACGCGCGGGTATCGCATCCAGTTGCGCGATGGCAACGACATCTCGGTTGCGACCCCGCCGAACGTGAACGACGCATATCCGGTCGCGGACAACCAGATTCGGGTCGTGTTCGATCGGAATGTCACCCCGGCCTCGGCCACCAATCTGAGTAACTATTCGCTCGCATCGTTCGGCTCTATCGATGCCGCCGTCATGGACGGCACGACCGCGGCGATCGTCACCATCACCAACGGCCTGGTCCACGGCGACATCGAGACCATCACCGTCAATGGCGTCACGGGGTTAGCCAATAACCTGACGATGACGACGCCGCAGTCGCGCACGTTTGTCAATGGCGTGCTGTCCTGCGCCGAGCTCGAGGCCCCGCAGACCGATTCGCTGGCGCTTGCCTTCCCGGCATGCACCGACAAGTCGCGCTTCGCAGGCTCGGGTGGTCAGCTGGGTCAGGGCGTCCCCGGCATCCGCGTGAGCATCAAGGCCACCGCGGTGGCCGAGTTCAACAGCCTCTACTATGTCAACGATGAGAACCAAGCGTTGCGCGGTGGCGTGTCCGTATTCGCACCCAGTGCGCCGCTGACGCCGGGCCGGCGTTATCGCCTGGTCGGCCAGACGCAGGAGTTCTTCGGTGAGACCGAGTTCGTGAACACGGTCGAGGTCACCGACCTGGGCGCGGGTACGCTCCTGGCTGGCAAGCCGGTCACGGTTGCAAATGCGGAGCGCGATACCTGCGATAGCGGTCAGACGCTGACGGACGGCGAGGACTACGAGGGCATGCTAGTCAAGCTTTCGTATGTCAAGGTCGTCCAGAAGATCACGCCGCTTCCGACCACGGGCTTCCATGTGGCGGGTCCGAATCCGACCTTCGGCGACACGATCTTCGTTTCGAACCTGAATAGTTCACTGACCCCATTCGTCCACCCGGCGCTGGGCACGGTTGTGTCGGTGACCGGCGCGCTGCACTACAGCAACTCGAGCTTCCGCGTCTGCCCGCGCAACTACGGCGACATCATCACTCACGGCCTCAACGTGAACGTGACGCCGGGCACGGGCAAGGTTCGGTTCGCGGCGCTGCAGAATCCGTCCGTCCGTCCGCTGCTTGCCTTCAGCCTGCCAGTCGAGGCAGTGGTGGAGTTGGGCGTGTACGACGTGTCGGGTCGTGAGCTCGTGACGCTCGAGAAGACCACCCTGCCGGCGGGCGAGTACACCCGCGCGTGGGACGGTCGCACCTCGACGGGCGTCAAGACCGGCGCGGGCGTGTACTTCTATCGCCTCAAGGTCAACGGCGAGACGTACAACACGCGTTCGATCAAGCTCGCGCAGTAATCGGCAACAGGCAGTGCGAACGGCCGGGACCCACACGGGTCCCGGCCGTTTCGCGTACACGCACAGGCCGACTTTGCGGCTCGCCGGGGCGCTCGCTATGATGCCGGCTCGCGTCGGCCTTTCAGGTCTGGCGCGGCCAAACCCAGGCATGGAAGAGAGAACCGCTTGAACCCCAGCCCCGCCCTCGCCGGTCGTCCAGTCCGCGATTCGGCCACCGAGATGACGCAGTTGGTACTGCCCCAGCACGCCAATGTGCATGGCACGCTGCTCGGCGGGACGGTGATGCACTGGGTCGACTTGGCCGCCGCGATCGTGGCCAACCGCCACAGTCGCCGCCCCGTGGTCACGGCAGCCTTCGACGAGATGTCGTTCCTGGCGCCGATCCTGGTGGGGCAGGTGGCCCTGATCCACGCGCGGCTCACCCATGTGGATCGCAGCAGCATGGAGATCCGAGTCGACGTGGAATCTGAGGACATGCTCACGGGGGAGCGCCGCCGCACAGGCACCGCATTCGTCACGTTCGTGGCGTTGGATTCGGTCACGGGCCGTCCCGTTCCCGTGCCGCCGCTCCTGCTCGAGACCGATGAGGATCGCACCGAACACGCGCGCGCCGTGGTCCGGCGACAGCTTCGATTGGAGCGCCGTAAGGCCCACGCGCAACAATAAAACTTACGCGCGCTGCCCTCTTGGGCTGCGCGTCTGGCAGTCAGGCAGAATCAAGGGCCCGGGATATCGCTCCGGGCATGACGGGAGGAATCCGATGGCCATGTCGATCGTGGTGCCGCAGCTGGGCGAGAGTGTCGCCGAGGGAACCGTCGCCAAGTGGCTGAAGGCGGTGGGCGACAAGGTGCGCAAGGAAGAGCCGATCGTGGAGATCCAGACCGACAAGATCAATGTCGAGATCCC
>JBDSKE010000015.1:0-15996 GCA_039917105.1 Candidatus Eiseniibacteriota bacterium
GAGTTAGGCAGCCGGCGTGCTGCGGTCGAGACCGAAGGCGTCGTGCCGCAGACCGGCGTTGATTCAACTGGCGGATCCAAGACCAAGGTGTGGGTGGTCCCGAATCCTTATCGGGGCCTGAAGCAGATCAGCGACCGCCCCTCGGCTTGGGATCTCACCCCCAATGCCGGGGACCCCACGGGAACGCATGTAGACTTCTATGGTCTTCCCAGGGGCGAATGGACCATCAAGATATTCACGGTCTCGGGTGATAATGTGGTTTCGATCTCGTCGAAGGATGCCGTGAACGAATCGATCCGGGGAACTGTGACCGGCGATGACGGAATCATTCGGCCTGGCTACAATCGCCAACAGGACAACGCGAATGATGGGCAGGCCCGCTGGAACCTGATCTCGCGCAATGGCCAGGACGTCGTGAGCGGGGTGTATCTGTTCACGGTCCAGGTCGGCACTGAAGTCAAACAGCGTGGCAAGTTCATCATCATCCGCTAGCGACGAGCGAGGGAGGAATATCATGAAGAGAATCATCGCGGCGGCTGGCCTCATCGGGGTGCTGCTGCCCGGCGTGGCGATGTCCGCCAACATATTCGAGAAGGTCGGCACATTCGGCGGCCAGTTCCTGAAGATCGGTGTGGGTGCCCGCGGCGCGGCCATGGGTGGGGCATTCGTGGCCGTGGCCGACGATGCCACGGCACTGTTCTGGAACGCTGCGGGCATCGCCCGCATCGACGCGGACAAGTCCGAAATCTCGGTGAATCACGCGAACTGGCCGGCCGAACTATCGTTCGATCAGGTCGGGTATGTGTTCCATGTGAAGAAGATCCCGGGGGCCTTCGGAGTGCAGGCCCGTTCGCTTTCCATGCAGCCCATGGAGGAGACGACGGCGTATCAGCCATTCGGTACGGGCCGCACGTTCGACGCTGGCATGATGACGTTCGGCGTCACCTATGCCCGGTCTTTCACGGATAAGTTCAGCGCCGGCATCACAGGCAACTTCATTCACACGGGCCTGGCGGATCTGTCGCAGCAGTCGTTCGCTTTCGACCTTGGCACATTGTACGACGTGGGTACCGCAGGCATGAGGATCGGCATGGCGATCTCGAACATCGGATCGCAGGAGAAGTTCATCGACCGCGAGGCGCGCATCCCCTCGATCTTCCGCGTCGGCACTTCGGCCACACTCTTGAA
Organism: Candidatus Eiseniibacteriota bacterium; assembly: GCA_039917105.1. Classification (GTDB taxonomy): domain Bacteria; phylum Eisenbacteria; class RBG-16-71-46; order RBG-16-71-46; family RBG-16-71-46; genus CAIXRL01. The sequence goes on from JBDSKE010000015.1 coordinate 1,189, forward strand.
GACAGCGGATCAGCAGTTGACCGGCTCGTTCGAGTTCTCGCACCCGCCGGATAACTCAGAACGGCTGAACATGGGTGCGGAATACGCATTCCATAAGTACCTGTTTGTGCGCGGTGGGTACAACTTCAACTACGACTCAGAAGGCATCGCGGGCGGCGTGGGCTTTCACTTCCCGGTGTCGGCAGCGGGCATGGCCGATATGGACTATGCCTATACCGACATGAAGGATCTGGGGTCAGCCCACCGGTTCTCACTCCGCTTCCAGTTCTGATGGCGCGGTCCGGGGGGCTCACGCGCCCTGCGGACCTGCGCCTTCGGAGCATTCCGATCACTGCCATCCTACTGTGCCTGGCCGTGGGGCCCGCGCCTGCCGCCACCCAAAGGCCCGAAGGTCCCCCGCCATGGCGTGTGGGCGGGCGGGTCGGATTCACGCTCGACGCGATCGCCATTCCCGAGAGCACAGGCTACGTGGTTGAGGTGTTCCTGCGGGTCCCGCCCGCGACGCTCGCGCAGTTGTCCCGCGACGAGTCCGGCAATGCGCGCTTGCGTAGCGCGGTGCGCGTGAAGGGCCGCTTCGGCGCACGGGTGGCCGAGAGCAACCAGGAATTCTCGCTGATGGCCGCCGACAGCGCCTTGGGTCAAGGCAAGGTCCTGCTGGCGCAATTCCCCGCCGCCCCTGGCCCTTGTCAGATCGAAGCGCGCTTGGAAGACCTGTTGTCGCGCCGCAAGGGGCTCGTCCTCTCCAACAAGAACCGCGCGGAGAGCATGGAGTTGGTTGGCCAGGTCGAGGTGCCGCGGGCCCAGGCGGGGCGCGATCTCTCGGACATCGAGTTCGTGTGGCCCACCGGCGACGAGCGGGCCGGGCTTGCGTTCGTCCGCAACGGCCGCGCGCGTGTGCCGAATCCCGAACGGTTGTACGGGCTCTACGCCGCGACGGTCGAGGCTATGTTCACGGCGCGCAGCAAGCCTGGCGACGAGCGTGCATGGAAGTGGGTCGCGCGCGTGTTCGATTCCGCCGGCCACCCGATCGCCGAGCACGAGAGCACGGGGGTCGCCGGGCGATTTCTCGAGGCGCAGGCCCGGTTCGACTTATCCGATGTGCCCGCGGGCGGCTATGACCTCGAGGTAAAGGCCTGGCAGGAGGGAGACGCCGGCGCGCTGGTGCGGCGGGCGAGATTCAGCATGGGCTGGAAACCGGAAACCTGGCTCCGCAATGCTGGCGACATCACCGACGACGCGCATTTCATGCTTGAGTCCGAGGACGAGCAGGCCTTCATCGAGATGCAGCCGGGGGAACAGGAACGCGTACTCGAGGACTACTGGCGCGTGCGCGACCCCAGTCCTGAAAGTGCGCGTAACGAGGCGCTCGAGTTGTTTCGCCAACGAGTCGCCTATGCGAATGCGACCTACACCCGGCATGCCATCGAGAAGGGCATGTTCTCGGACATGGGGCGCACCTATATCCGCTATGGCCCGCCCACCGAGGTGCTCCACCAGGTGATGCCGGCGGGCGACGAGACGCTCCTGCAGGCCCTTCAGCAGGTCATCGTGCAGGAAGACCGCGAGGTCAGCGGGGGAATCAACCAAAAGGGGCTGGGCGGCGATATCCGGCCCTACGAGGTCTGGGTGTACGAGGGCGACATCCCGTTGCCACTGGATGCCGACCCGCGCGACACGAATCGGCACCGATCCCGGCGTCGGCTGTTGTTCCTGTTCGTCGACGAACAGGGCATGGGCACGTTCACGCTCAGGCACTCCACCGAGTGAGCCCGCGCACTCTTGACCCGCCTGTGAACGCATCCTAGTCTCGCTGCTTCAATCGATCAGCCGAGCGCCCCTGCTGCGCGCTATCCGCAGGCCCTGACAAGGAGACGTACTGTGGCACTCAAGGTCGCGATCAATGGTTTCGGGCGCATCGGGCGGCTGGTGGTCCGTGCGGCGAAGCATCGCAAGGCGGATATCGATTTCGTAGCGGTCAATGATCTGACCGACGCGGGAACGCTCGCGCACTTGCTCAAGTACGACACCGTGCACCGGGTGTGGCATGAGGCCACCGGGCATGCTGAGAATGGCAAGTTGGTCATCGCCGGTGACACGATCGCAGTGAGCGCGGAGCGGGATCCCTCCAAACTCCCGTGGAAGGCACTGGGCGTGGACGTGGTGCTGGAGTCCACCGGTATTTTCTCGGATCGCGACAAAGCGGCGATGCATCTGCAAGCCGGAGCCAAAAGCGTGTTGGTTTCAGCACCCTCCAAAGGCGCGGACCTGACGTTCGTGATGGGTGTGAACGACCACTTGCTCGACCGCGACAAGCACAAAGTGTTCAGCATCGGTTCATGCACCACCAACTGCCTGGCACCGGTGGCCAAGGTGCTCGACGACATGCTCGGCATCGATCATGGCTTCATGACCACGATCCACGCCTATACGAATGACCAGAGCATCCTCGACCTTCCGCACAAGGACCTGCGTCGCGCGCGCGCGGCGGCCATGAGCATGATTCCCACCTCGACCGGCGCCGCCAAGGCGATCGGCGAAGTGTTGCCGCAGCTCAAGGGCCGCCTGGACGGCATGGCCGTGCGTGTGCCGGTCATGGACGGCTCGCTCGTCGACTTGGTGGTCAAGGTCAAGAAGGCGACCACCAAGGAAGAGATCAACGCCGCGATGAAGGCTGCCGCCGAGGGGCCGTTCAAGGGCATCCTGGAATACTGCACCGATCCGATCGTTTCGAACGATGTGATCGGCAACCCGCACTCCAGCGTGTTCGATGCCCTGAGCACCAATGTCATGCAGGGCGACATGGTCAAGATCCTGAGCTGGTACGACAACGAGTGGGGTTTCTCGAATCGAGTGGTGGACGCGCTGCTCAAGATGGCATGAGGGGCAGAGGGTGAGTTTCGCCAAGAAGACGGTCCAGCACTTGGAGTGCGAGGGCAAACGCGTGCTCATGCGCGTCGACTTCAATGTGCCCACCGCTAATGGCGAAGTGACCGACGACTCGCGCATCGTGGCGGCCATGCCCACTCTGCGATACTTGTTGCACAAGGGAGCGCGCGTGGTGCTGATGTCGCACCTGGGGCGACCCAAGGGCGGGCCTGAACCCAAGTATTCCCTGCGGCCCGTGCAGGTACGCCTGGAACGATTGCTGCGCCAGCCCGTGCAATGGGCCGACGATTGCGTGGGCTCGGCCGCCGAACAAGCTGCCGCTGCGCTCACGGACGGCCAGGTACTGCTGCTCGAGAACCTGCGCTTCCATCCGCAGGAGGAGCAGAACGATGACACCTTCTCAGCCAAGCTCGCCAAGCTGGGCGAATGCTATGTGAACGACGCGTTCGGAACCGCGCATCGCGCGCACGCCAGCACCGAGGGCGTGACCCATCACATACGGCCATGTGTGGCGGGGTTCCTGATGCAGAAGGAGTTGGAGTATCTGGGCAAGGCGCTGGACCAACCCGCGCGGCCATTCGTGGCGGTGCTGGGTGGCTCGAAGATCTCGGGCAAGATCGATGTGATCACCGCGTTGCTGCAGAAGGTCGATCGGTTGTTGATCGGCGGCGCCATGATGTTCACATTCTTGAAGGCGCAGGGCATCCCTACGGGTAAGTCGCTGGTCGAGGACGATAAGGTCGAGCTGGCCAAGCAGGTGCTGGCCGACGCGAAGTCCAAGGGTGTGGAATTGGTGCTGCCCGTGGACTGCATCGCCTCGACCGCGCCGGATGGCAGCGCGCCCGGAGTGCCCAAGAGGATCGAGCAGTTGTCCGCCGATGAGATGGGTGTGGACATCGGCCCCGAATCGCTCAAGCGCTTTGCCCTACGATTGGCCGATGCGCGCACGGTGGTATGGAACGGCCCCATGGGCATCTTCGAGGTACCCGCCTTTGCCGCGGGCACCGTGGGTGTGGCCAAGGCGATCGCCGCGCTCAAGCCCCATGACGCAGTGACCGTGGTGGGGGGTGGCGATTCCGTGGCCGCCGTGCAGGAGAGTGGCATGGCGGAGCAGTTCTCACATCTCTCGACCGGTGGCGGAGCGTCGCTGGAGTTCCTTGAGGGCAAGGTGCTGCCCGGCGTCGCGGCGCTCGATGATGAGGTGACCTGAGTGGGCAAGCCGATCGCGCGTCGGCCGCGCTTTGTCGCGGGCAATTGGAAGATGCACAAGACCCCTGCCGAGAGCGCTGCCCTGGCGCGCGAGTTTGTCGGCCTGCGCGCGGCGGACCCCGCGGCGGCAGGCGTGCGGGTCGCGCTCTGCCCAAGCGCAGTGGCGCTGGATGCCGTGGGCGTTGCCCTCAAGGGTACGGGCGTTCAGCTTGGCGCTCAGACCATGCACGATGCCACGCACGGCGCATTCACCGGCGAGGTCGCAGGCAGCATGCTGACCGCGGCGGGTTGCGAGTTCGTGATCGTGGGGCATAGCGAACGGCGCCAGATCTTCGGCGAGACCGACGAGATGGTGGCGAAGAAGCTGAGGGCGGCGCTGCGCGATGGGCTGACGCCGATCGTGTGCGTGGGCGAGACCCTGGCCGAACGGGAGGCGAACCAGACCACCGAGGTGCTGGTGCGGCAGGTGCGAGCCGCCTACGACGGACTCGATGCCGCGACCGCGCAAAAGACTGTCATGGCATACGAGCCCGTATGGGCGATCGGCACCGGTAAGGTGGCAACGCCGGAGCAGGCCCGTGACGCCCATCGCGTGATCCGCACCACGCTCGACCAAGTGGTGGGCGAAGGTGTGGGGGCCTCGCTCTGCATCCAATACGGCGGCAGCGTGAATGCGGGAAACGCTGCCACGCTCTTTGCCGAGGCCGATATCGACGGCGCCCTGGTGGGAGGGGCGGCGCTCGAGGCGGCGTCGTTCTGGAAGATCGTGGCGGCAGCGGCGCGGCCGTGAATCGAGCGGGGAGCCGGAAGACGATTCGGCCGCTCCACCACCCATGCGGGCGTTCGCGGTTACAACCGCCCAAGGGCCACCTCCAGCGCGGCTCTTTGACGACCGCCCCTCGATTCCGGTAGATTCTCGGGCCGCTTCGCTACTCGGGCATCCGCCCGGGGGGCATCGACTCCGTGGACTCTCCGTGAGGTAGGCATGTACACGCTGCTGCTGGTGTTGCACCTGATCGTCTGCATTTGTCTGGTGGCCGTGGTCCTCGTGCAGTCGGGCAAGGGCGGCGGACTCGCCGGCGGTGCCTTCGGCGGCGCCACCCAGACCGTGTTCGGCGGCCGCGGCGCAACGGACTTCATCACGCGCGCGACCATCGGGCTGGGCATCGTGTTCTTCGTCACCTCGCTCAGCCTCGCGCTCATGACGTCCAAGGGTGCCGTCGGCAATACGCGCAGTGTGCTTCAGGAGGCCGCGCGCAAGGCTGGTTCGCAGCAGCAGGCGCCCGGCCCTGGCCCGGTTGTTCCCCTGCAGACTGCCCCGTCCGGTAGCGCAACACCTGCGCCGGCTCCTGCGAACGATAGCGGCAAGTGACGACTCGCTTCACGCAGCGAACCCTCGTTTCCAAGAATTTGTGCCCGGGTGGTGGAATGGTAGACACGCACGTTTGAGGGGCGTGTGGGGAAACCCGTGCGAGTTCAAATCTCGCTCCGGGCACCAAATACACGAGGCCACGCCCACAAGGCGTGGCCGCGTGCTATTAGACGATTTGCCTACGCTGCCTGAGTCGCCCGTATTGGCGGGCCGCGCCGGCGCGGACGCGGAGTCCGCCGGGGCGGCATTCGCCTCGGCGCGCGATCAGATCGGTCAGCGGCTGCGGGCCTAGCCAGGCCTATGCCCCCGAAGTCGAGGTTCTGCATGGAGCCGGACTCGGCTATCATCCATGGTCGGGACGCTCCGATTGCCGCTCCCGGGCATTCGGTTGTTCCGGATGAGTTGCATCGCGGCGCGGGTTCGCTGACTCCGCGCACTCCCTTTGCGAGCGATTCGCAAGGCCCCGGGCCCGGCGCACGCTCTTTCATGAGGTTCGCCCAGAGGTCGCCCATGCGCGCTTCACAACTACTCCCTGCCTTGAGTCTCGCCGTCGCGATGGTGGTTTCACCGAGCTCCGCGCGCGCTGCGTGGCCGACCGATCCCTGGACCGGGGTTCCGCTCTGCACGGCGGTCGGGGACCAGTCGACGTATGCCAACCAGGCGGTCCCGGACGGTGCCGGAGGCGCGTTCGTGGCGTGGTCCGACTACCGAGGCGGCGCTGCCAACACGTACCTGTACATGACACGCGTCACGTCGACCGGCGCCATCTCGCCCGGGTGGCCCGTGGACGGCATCCCCGTTTGCATCGGAACCGCTTACCGCCAGATTTCCGCAGTGCTGCCGGGCACGAGCGGCGACGTCTACGTGGTCTGGGACGACTATCGCGCGGGAAATGGCGATCAGTACGTCCAGCGGGTGACTCCCTCCGGCGCGATCGCGGCCGGCTGGCCGGCCAACGGCCTGGCCCTGACGACCGATACCCGCGGCCAGCGGTATGGACGTGCGTGCGTGGATGGTGCCGGCGGAATCTATGTCGTGTGGACGTTCGATTTCAGCGGAACCGATTCGGACATTTACATGTCGCGGGTGCTTCCGGGGGGAACGCTTGCCCCGGGCTTTCCCCTGAACGGCCTGAGCGTGAACGCCTCGAGCTACGTTCAGGCCAATCCCGACATTGCGGCGGACGGACTCGGCAACGCGATCGTGTCCTACGAGAACAGCGACGGCACCTACAATCATCCCTGGGTGCAGAAGATCGGCCCCACGGGGGCCACGACTCTCGCGTATCCCGGCCGCGATCTGGCCCCGGCTGCGGCACAGAACTACTTCGCCACGCACGTGATTCCCGCCCTGAGCGGGGGCGCCGTGGTGAGCACCAACGTCAACGCGACCCCGGCAGCCGACGGCCCGGTATTCACGTTTCTCAATGCTGCGCTTGGCACCCGTTTCGTTTCTCAGCCGCCCGCAACTTCCGGATATGAGGCGGCCCGGGCCATTGTTCCCGACGGCGCAGGCGGGGCGTTCGCGTACATCACTTACACCACCAGCGATGGCACCAACGGCTATTTCTATCTTGACCACATCACTCCGTCGGGTGCCGCCCTTCCGCCGCTTCCGGGCGCCTACCTGTTCGCGGAAAACTCCGCGATCCAGTACTCCCTGGCGAGCGGGGCGAATGGGACCGGGCTGATCGCCTGGTCGCGGGCCGGCAATGGCCAGGACGTCCAGATGCAGCGCATGGACGCGGGCGGCAATCTGTTGTGGCCCTCGCCCTACCTGGCGCAGATCGCCAATACCCAGAGCGTCGGCTCGATCGTTCCCGATGCAGCGGGCGGCGCGATCGTCACGTACGCGGACTACAGGTCCGGAGTTGCCGATATCTACGCCGTCAAGGTGGATCCCTTCGGATACCTCGGGGATGCCGCGCCGGCCCTGACGCGGATCTCGGACGTCCCGAACGACAATGGCGGCCAGGTATCGCTGCAGTGGAGCGCGAGCTACCGCGACGCGAGTCCCGGCTTCGGGATTGCCCGCTACTCGGTATGGCGGCGCGTACCGGGTGGCACGCTCGCCGCACGGATCGCGCGCGGCGCCCGCACAATCGATATGAGCGAACCGAGACCCGCCGAGGCGGCCGGGGTCATCCGCGTACAACGCGATGGCGCCCAGGTGATCGGCTGGGAATACGTGGCGGCGTATCCGGCGCGCGGCTATGCCTCGTACAGCGCTGTGGCGCCCACGACTTCGGACTCGCTCGGCGGCGGCAATCCGCGTACCTCGTTCCGCATCCAGGCGGAGGCCGCCACGGGCTTCGCGTTCTGGGATTCGGCGCCCGACTCGGGTTACTCGGTGGACAATTTGCCGCCCATCGCGCCGGCGCCGTTCACGGGAACGTACGTTGCGGGCAGTGCAACGCTGTCATGGCAGCCCAACGCCGAAACCGACATGGGCACCTATCGGCTCTATCGCGGCACGTCACCCGCGTTCGTGCCCGGCCCTTCGAACCTCGTGGTCGAGCAATCCGGCACAGGGTACGTGGACGCCGCCGGCAGCCCGTATTATTACAAACTCTCGGCGGTGGACATGCATGGCAACGAGAGCCCCTTCACCACGCTTCAACCCACGGGAACCACGGGCGCGGGTACGATCGTTCCGCGGGAGCTCGCACTTTCGCGTCCAACGCCCAACCCATCGCAGAATCACGCGGACCTCCACTTTGCCCTGCCGCGCGAAGCGGACCTGCTCCTCGAGGTGTTCGACGCGTCGGGCCGGCGCACCAGGACGATCGCGACGGGACACTGGTCGCCGGGTGAATACTCCATGCGCTGGGACGGGCTCGATGATTCGGGCGCGCGCGCGCGCGCGGGACTTTACTTCGTGCGTTTCACGGCGGAGGGCCGGCGCTTCCAGGAACGTCTCGTCCTGCTCCAATAGGCGCTCCGATGCCCACTTCAGCCCAGGGCCGAATGTCGAATCGCGCCGGCCGGGATGCCTATGGCAACGACGCCGAACTGCGCTCCGCCGAGCGCGAGTCGGCCGACTATCGCGTGCGTGCCGTGCGCCGGGAGCGTGCGCGCACGCTCGTGGTGGCGCCGCACGGCGGGGGCATCGAACCCGGCACTTCGGAAGTTGCCTGCGGGATCGCCGGCGACGATCTGTCCCTGGCGCTGTTCGAAGGACTCAAGCCTGGCGGTAATCGGCGCCTCCATGTCACCAGCACGCACTTCGACGAGCCCCGCTGCCTGGAACTCCTCGAGGCGGCCGACTGTGTCGTGGCGATTCACGGCGAGCGAGGCGAGTCTCCGATGGTCTACCTCGGCGGTCGGGACATGGAACTGGGCAAGAGTATTCAAGCCGCACTGCTGGAATCGCGCTATGCCGTCGCTGCACACGAGAATCCGGCACTGCAGGGCTTCGACCCGCGAAACATCTGCAATCGCGGGCAGACCGGCGCGGGCGTGCAACTCGAACTTTCGGCCGGGTTGCGCCGAACGTTCTTCGCGGGCCCAACGCACGCGGAGCGAGCGCGTCCGACGCGCGAACTCGAACGATTCACGAAGACGGTCCGCGAGGGACTGCGCAAGGCCGGCTTGATCTGAACGAGCGTGCCGGGGTGCGGCGGCGCGAGTGGCTTCGTGCTGAACCCCACGAAAGCGACGGGTCATGCGGGTATGCACCGATAGCACAGTTGCTCGCGGTTAGTCGATCGTGGGGCCATCCTATTCAAATATCGCTCCGGGCACCAAACAACAAGAAGCCGCGCGGCCCCTGGGGGTTCGCGCGGCTTTCCTGTTTGGAGGCGTGCGCTTGGGCAGGCCACCCGTCGCGATTACTGGACGATCTCCATGACGTAGGTGTCCATGGTTTCCTTGTCGATGTAGCCAACCACGCGGCGCACCACTTCGCCCTTGCGGTTGATGAACACGGTCGTGGGGATGGAGCGGATCGGCCCATAGGAGTCGAGCACTTCGTCGTTCGCCATCGCGATGATGAACTTGATCCCCAGCTTGTTCGCGAACCGCTTCACGGGCGCGCTGCCCGCCTCGTCCACCGACATGCCGATCACGGTGAGTCCCTTGGCGCCATAGCGTGTGTGCATGTCATTCAGGTGGGGCATCGAGGCGCGGCAGGGGCCGCACCATGTAGCCCAGAAGTCGAGGATCACCGGCTTGTTCTTGAGATCCGTCAGTCGGAGCGAGCGGCCATCCACGGTCTTCACTGAAAACCCAGGTGCCATGCGATTGCTGGCCGAGGCAGGGGAGGCGGCAATGGCGCACGCCAAACCGATGGCGAAGAGCGTGCGGACAGAGTTCGGATGCCGGATCACAGGGGTTCTCCTTCAAGGGCGGTCCACCGGACGGCCGTCTCGGTGGGATGGCGCTGTGGGTGCAACCATTATCGGCGTCTTCTAGAGGAGAACTCTAACCCTTGGAAGCAGTGCCGTGTGTGGAAGGGTTGTGAGTTGTCAGCCATTTAACCCCGTTATTTCGCGTTTCCATGACGGCGCATCCTGAACAAGAACGGGAATAATCCCAGCCTTGAGGGGTAACAAGGGCATGCACGCCGAGCATCTGCATCAGATTCGCCGTCGGGTTTCACTTGGGGCCTCCGCGCGGGTCGTGCTAGTTTCCTGTCTCTTTCGACACCTCCCGCTCGTCACCCTGCACGGGCACGGCCCGACTTCACAAGGAAGGTGAAGCCGATGGACATCGCGCTCTTGGTCATGCAATTCGGCGGCGGGGCGCAGACCTCGATTCCGTCCCTCATCGCGCACGCGAGCCCATTCTCCAAGATGGTGCTCCTGTTGCTTTTCGGCCTATCGGTCTACTCGTGGGCCATCATCTGGGACCGCATGCGGCTCTATGCGCGAGTGCACAAGCAGGATCAGGCGTTCCTGGTCGCCTTGCGCAGCGCGCCCGACAGGGCCGATCTGGGCCTGACGCTGCAACAGCACCCTTTGAGCATGCTGGCGAAGTCCGCCATCGCGGGTCTCAAGTCGATCGAGTCCCACAGCATCGCGTCGATTGGACCGGCAGCGGCGTACGACTTGGCGCAGCGTGCCATGGACCGTGCCGCGAACGACGAAGTCGCCGCGCTCGAGCGGAACACCGGCTTCCTCGCCACCACGGGCAGCGTCGCACCGTTCATCGGCCTGATGGGTACAGTCTGGGGCGTCATGGCGTCGTTCGTGAACATCGGCGCGCAGGGTTCGGCCACGCTCGCCGTCGTCGCACCCGGTATCGCCGAAGCTCTCATCGCCACGGTGGCCGGACTGGCCGCCGCCATTCCCAGTGTGATGGCTTACAACCACTGCCTTGGTCGCGTGCGGGACTTCAGCAATCGCGCTTCGTCGTTCGCGGGCGAGTTCCTCGATCGCCGCATGGGTGGCGAACTCCGATGATGACGGGCGGGAGCGGGCAGCGTCGCCCGATGGCAGAGATCAACGTCACCCCATTGGTCGATGTCGTGCTCGTGCTCCTCATCATCTTCATGGTGACCGCGCCGTTTCTCCAGGGCGGGCTCGAGATCGACCTGCCCAAGGTCAGCACCAAGGGGCTCGATGTGCACGAGGGCTTGATCGTCAGCATTCAGCGCGACATGACGCTGGCCGTGGGCGAGAAGAAGGTGCGCTCCGAGGACCTGGAGCGGGCGTTAACAGACGCCAATGCTTCGTCGCGTCCGGTGTTCCTCAAGGCGGACCAGTCGGTGCCCTACGGCACCATCGTCGAATACATCGCACGCATGCGGCACGCGGGCGTGGTCCAACTCGGGCTGGTCACCGAGCCTCCGGTGAAGGCGCGACGATGAAGCAATCGATCGTCATGTCCACTTTGGTGCATGCTGGACTCGCCGCGACGTTGTTCGCGGTGCGGCCCCCCAACACCATCATGCTGGCCGGCCCCGATGCGGTGCAGGTGGCACTTGTCGATGCCTCGCAGATGGATGTCGCGCCAGCGCCGACCCCGTCGCAACCCGCGCCCGAACCCGTGCGCTCCGCCGAGGACGACGGTGTACGGATCGAGAAACCCAAACCCGAGCCACCCAAGCCCGAGCCTGCGCGCGAGACGCCGCCGCGACCGGCCAAGCCGGTCGAAAAGCGCACGTCGCCGCCGCAGACGCTGCTGCCCTCGGCTGCCATTGGCGCGGGGATGAGCGGTTCGCTCGCGGCAGAGGGGAACTTCGAGTTCGCGTACTATCTGCAACAGGTGCGCGTGCGCGTGGGCAGCAACTGGACCACGCCGGCCGGGGCGAGCTCGGGCCAGCGTGCCGAAGTCTACTTCCGGATCGCGCGCGACGGTTCGGTGCGCGATGTACGGCTTGCCGCCTCGAGTGGTAATCCGTGGTTCGACCAGGCCGCGACCCGCGCGGTCACCATCGCTGCGCCACTCCCGCCATTGCCAATGGGCTATGGCGCGGGCGTGCTCGGCATCACCTATGGATTCGAGTACACCGGCCCATGAGACGACTCGCATTGTTGATCGCTGGGCTCGCGCTGATACCGGTCCCAATCGCTCGCACGCAGAACGCTCCAGCGGACGTCAAGCTCGAGTGGAAGAGCGGGTCCACCGCAAGGCTTCCACTGCGCTGCGAACCATTCGCGCCCGTGGGGGATCGTGATGCCCGCACCACGAGTGTGCAGGGCGATGAGGTGCTCGCCGCGGACCTCGCCAACTCGGCAGTGTTCCAGGTGGCGAAGAGTTGGGACCCGAACAGCTCGGGGTCCGCACCGCAGTTCGTCACCGGCGGAAAGTGGACCGTGCGTGGGACCCAACTGAAGTTGGCGGGGGAGTTGCGTGATTTCCCAGGCCGCCGGCCGCTCCTGGTCAAGGAGTACGCCGGGCCGGTTGCCGAGTGGAGGAAGCTCGTGCACCGATTCGCCGACGATATCGTCCTGCAACTGACCGGCGAGATCGGCGTCGCAGGGACCCGGCTCGCCTTCGTCTCGCGGAGCGGACGCGACATGGAGCTCTGCGTCATGGATTTTGACGGCCATGGGCTCACGCAGCTCACAACCGACCATTCCATCGCTCGTTCCCCCAATTGGTCCCCCGATGGCTCTTTGCTTGTATTCACATCTTATCGGGGTGGCAAAGGCCCACAGCTCTGGGTGATGAACCCAGCTAATCGCAAGCCGTTCCTGCTCTCTGGTCGCAACGGCATCAATACAAGCGGCATCTACTCGCCCGACGGCCAACGCATCGCCTGCACGCTGAGCATGGATGGCAATTCGGAGATCTATGTGCTCGACGCCCGGGGGGGGGCACCGAGTCGCCTCACGAACAACCGTTCGGTCGACACCTCGCCGTGTTGGTCGCCGACCGGTCGGGAAATCGCATTCACCTCGGGGCGGAGTGGTAATCCGCAGATCTATGTGATGGATTCCGATGGTGGCAATCCGCGTCGTTTGACATACGATGTGGACTATACGGATTCGCCTATGTGGTCGCCCAAAGGCGACCGGATCGCTTTCGTGTCGCGCACCGGGGCGGGCTTCGACCTGTTCATCTGTCGTGCGGATGGCAGCAGTGCCCAGCGCGTGGTGAGCGGGGGCAGCAACGAGAATCCGCACTGGGCACCGGATGGGCGACATCTGGTGTTCTCGTCCAATCGTGAGGGTGCACTTGCGCTGTATGTCACCGACCTCGACGGCACGCCGCCGAGGAGACTCGAGACCGGAGGGCGAAAAGCCCTTTCACCCGCGTGGTCGCCTCGTCCCTGAGGTGGCGCGCAAAGCTGGAGGAACCCCGATGCGCCCCATGAACCTGCTCCGCACCCTGGCCCTTGTCGCGATGGTCGCATTCGCGACGACGGGCTGTGCCAAGAAGCCCGTCCAGACCCCACCGGCTCCACCTGTTGAGACGCCGGTGCCCACGCCCGCGCCGACACCCACGCCGCCGCCGGTCGTCACGCCGCCGAGCACACCCACCACCGGCCTACCGATCGACAAGGCCACCCTCGGCAAGTTGCAGGTCGTTTACTTCGCGCTCGACTCGGACGCGATCGACGAGGGCGCGCAGGCCGCGCTCGATGGGAATGTGCGCGTGCTCAAGTCGACCACTGGCGACTTCGTCGTCGAGGGCCACTGTGACGATCGCGGTACCGCCGAGTACAACCAGTCGCTGGGCGAGCGCCGTGCCAAGGCCGTGCAGCAGTACTTCGCCGATCAGGGGATCGCACTCTCGCGCATGTCCGTGGTCTCGTATGGCAAGGATCGTCCCGCGGTCGAAGGAAGCGACGAGCACGCGTGGTCGAAGAATCGCCGCGCCGAGTTCTCGCTTCCCAAGTGATGCGCTCGCCCAAAAGCACGCCTACCGCCCCGCGCGGCCGGCGTGCGCTCGCGCTCGCCGTCATGGCCGTGTTCGCAGCAGCCCCCTTCATGACCGGCTGCTATGCGCCCCAGTTGGCTCTTCTCCGCTCGGGGCTCGACAGCCTTCGCACCACAGTCGATACGCTCACGGTGCGCAGCGACGTCGCGTACCGAGTGCTCGAGGAGACGCGTCAGGATGTGCATGAGCAACGCGAGACCCTCTTGGCAACGCGTGCGACGGCGAACGCAACGCAACGCCAGACCGCGGATGTGCTGGACCGACTGGAAGGCAAGATCGACGATGTGATGGCCAAGTTCCGGATTCAGAGCGAGCGCTCGGGCTCCGGCTCGGCTCCCGCCACGCCCCCGGCCACCGGACCCAGTGGAGCGACTGGGCTTCCGGGTGGGTCGCCGGCGTCGGGAGGCCAGGTGCCGCGAGCGGCCGAGATGTTCGATCAGGCCACGGCGGATCTGACTCAAGGCCGGTACGCGATGGCGCTGCAGGGCTATCGGGACCTGTTGCGCACGCACCCCGAGGCGGATCTTGCGGATGATGCGCAATATGGCGTGGGGGAGTGTTTCTTCGCCCAGGCGGCCTATGACAGCGCCGTCGTGGAGTACGCCCGGGTCGACGCGCGTTGGCCCAAAGGCAGCAAGGCATCCGCGGCGCTGTATCGGATGTCGCTCTGCCAGGAACGACTGGGTCGCACGGCCGAATCCAGGAAGACGCTCGAGGACCTTCTCAAGCGGTTCCCGAACTCCAGTGAAGCCCCATTGGCCCGCGCGAGGTTGAGTGTTGAACAGAAGCGCTGAGCGGCATGATCGATGCTGGCCCGCGTGGCGATTGGCCGCGCGGGCCGCAGTGTGCCTCGTGGGCGCGTGCTGTGCATTCGCGGCCCGAGCGGACTCGACCGATGTCGCACAGGTGAACGATGGGATTCCCATCCGCCGCGTGAGCATCCTGACTCGGGACATCTACGATCCCGTGCCGTCCGGGCGCCTGGCGGGTGTCTACCGCACTGCGAATCGCCTG
>JBDSKE010000016.1:0-5337 GCA_039917105.1 Candidatus Eiseniibacteriota bacterium
ATGAAACTGCGCGAACCCCAGTCCACGGTGGCCAAGTAGATTCCGTCGGCACCGGCGCGCATGACATCGCCCACATATTTCTCGAATACGCGGGTCACCGTCTCGAGCGCGCGTTCCACCTCCTGCGGCGCGGCAATGAGATGCTCGCGCAGCACCGCGGGTGGCTCGGTCATTTCGCCCAGGATCGCGAGCGGGGTGAACACGGTCTGCAGCAATGGCACATCGGCAGGAAGTGCCGCACGCAGCATGCGCACCGCCTCGATCTGCTCGCCGAGCGCGTCGGCATCGTGTGCGACCTCACCAATGCCTGCCCAGTCCGCAGCGATGCGCACGGGATAGGACGCCAGCGTTGGCTTGGCATCGGGAACTCCGGAGTAGTCGTAGCGCACGCCCCAGGGTTCGACGTGGTAGTGCTTGCGTGGGTTGAGTTTCACCCAATCCCAGTGGAACTTGTCCCAGCGCTCCATCGTGTGCGCGACAAGTTCTTGGGCGCTGGATTCGCGGTGGTAGACGTGGCCCCAGAACGACATGGGGGGCCGGTCGACTGGAGCCCCCGAGAGGGCGGCGAGGACGCGTTCGCGAGAGGTCATGAGCCAAGGCTGCGCCTCGCCGCAGGTTCGGTCAAGCCAAGTTTGGGAGTGGCGACCGCCTGCGCTAGCGTGTGACCCATGCGCTCCTCCATCGCATTCTCGCTCGTGCTTCTGCTCCTTGCCGGTTGCGGCCGTGATGGGGGTCGCCCGGCCTCGCGCGCGGTCCATGCCGAGCTGCCGATCAGCATTCTGGCGGATTCCGCCGAGCGGCTGTCCATGCCAGCTGCTCGCCAGGGCCGCGACGCGGCGTCGCAGCCGCGCCTGACCCTGCAGCGCGTCTCGCCTTCGCGGGCAGCGCTCGAGATCCCCCTGCCCGATGCCGCGCCAGCACTCCCGCCTGCAGCCGACCCCGACCAGATGCAGGGAGAGGGCCTCGTGGTGGATGACGACCTGCGCCCGCCGATCGCGCGGAGCGCCGCGGCGTTCACGTTGAAGGGTGCGCGACCGGGTTGGGTCGAGCTTGACGTGCGTGTGGACGAGCAGGGCGAGGTGAGCGACGCGGTGGTCGTGGAGGCTGCGGCTGATTCGGCGACGCAGGCCGGTGCAATCGAAGCGGCCTATGCGGTGCGGTTCCACCCCGCCTCGCTGCGGGGTCGCGCCGTTGCGGTGTGGTGCCGACAGCGATTCGAGGTGAGGCGGCGCTGATTGGTCAGCGTTCGCTCATAGGCGCAGCAATGGCCGCGTCCAGATGCGGCGGGTGCGTGCGATCTGGAATCCTTCCTGCTCATAGAGCCGGAGCGCCCCCTCATTCTCGCCATCGACGATGAGCGTGACGGGCTGGTCGGTGTTGGCCATGAGCCACTCGATGCCCCAGCGCAGCAGCGCGCGGCCCAGGCCAGCGCCGCGCGCCGCTGCGATCGTGCCGAGCGTGCCGATCTCGCCGCGGGAGGGAAATAGCTCATTGCGGCAGAATCCGACGCACACCTCATCTTGATAGGCGAGCAGTAATCCATCGGCTCTGAACTTATCGCGCTCGGCGAGCGCGCGGGCCCGCTCGTATGTGCTGGGTAGGAACAAGTGATGTCGCGCGAAGGAGTCATTATAGGAGTCCGTCCAGCCGCGAAGATGCCGGTCACTGGAGTCGAACCGTTCGAGCGCGATATTTGCCGGCCATTGCGGGGCCAGAGGAACAGTGCGGGGCCGTTCCATGAGCCAATAGTAGCGCTGGTGCACATAATCGGCGCGCGCGGCCAGAGCCTCGGCGCCCTCGTTCGGAACCCATGCGCTGAGTCCCGCTTCGTCGAGCCCTGCCACCTTCTGTTGGGTGAGCAGGAAGTGTTCAGACGCCCGCAACAGCGCCAGCCCGATGCCCTGGCGGCGGAACGGTTGCAGCACGCCCACCCGTTGCATCCCAAAGCCCCCGCTCGCCTGCGGCAGCACATAGGCGATGGAGAATCCCGCCGGCACGCCATCGAGGCGCGCAAGCATGATGCCCTCCGGATGCGTGACGGGCTCGGACAGCAGGTCGCGCACGCCATTCGGACCGGCGATCTTCTCGAACTGGTCGACGATCGCGGGGTCGTTGATGAGCGCAACGAGTTGGTTGTGGTCCGCGGCCCGGTATGAATGAATCTCCAATGCCATCCGTCCAAACTAGGTGGCCGCGCGTACCGCCGTCAACGCCTACCCAATCGGCAGCCATTGCCCCTGCGGAGCCGCACCGGTATGGTCCGCTCATGTCCACCGTTCCGTTCGACCGTGCTGCTCTCGAGGCGACGCTCGATCGCTTCGCAGGCCGCCGCTTGATGGTGCTGGGCGATCTCATGCTGGACCACTACCTATGGGGCCGCGTCGAGCGCATCTCACCCGAGGCGCCGGTGCCCGTGGTCGAGGTCGAGCGCGAATCGTCATCGCTCGGTGGGGCCGGGAATGTCGCGGCGAACCTGACCGCGTTGGGCGCAGAAACCGTCCTGGTGGGAACCGTGGGCGCAGATAGCCGAGCGCAGCAATTAATCGACGCATTCACCGAGCGCGGTGTGAGCACGAGTGCGATCGTGCGTGATGGCGCCCGACCCACCACCATCAAGACCCGCATCATCGCGCAATCCCAACAGGTCGTGCGCGCGGATTGGGAGTCGCGCGACGATGTTGCCGGCGAGGCGCTCACCGCCATGCTCGGAATCATCACCCGCGAGTTGCCGCGCTGCGAAGGTTTGATCGTGAGCGATTATGGCAAGGGCGTGATCACGCGCGCCTCGTTGGAGCATGCGCTCGGCATGGCCAAGCGCTTGGGGCTCCCAATCGCCGTGGACCCCAAGGAGAGCCACATCGACGCGTATCACGGCGTCAGCATCCTCACCCCGAATCAACACGAGGCTTGTTGGGTGATGGGACAGCGGATCACCGACGAAGGCAGCCTGCTGGCGGTGGGTTGGGGAATGCAGAAGCGCCTCGATGCGGAGTGTGTCCTGGTCACGCGTGGGCCCGAAGGTATGAGCCTGTTCGAGAAGCGTGGGCGCTACACGCACCTGCCAACGGTTGCGCGAGAAGTCTACGATGTGACCGGCGCCGGTGACACGGTGGTGAGCGTGGTGGCCCTGGCGTTGGCGGCGGGGGCTGATTATCCCGAGGCGTGTTACCTGGCGAATCACGCGGCGGGCGTGGTGATCCGCGAGGTGGGCACCGCAACCTGCTCGCCGCAGGCGCTTCGCGCATCGGTCGCGGGGGCGCCGTCGTGAGCGAGCCTTTCGCGCTGCCGCTGCAAGCCGACGCCAAGCTTCGCCTGTGGCGCCTGGCCAAGGAGCGCGTCGTATTCACCAATGGTGTTTACGATCTGCTCCATCGCGGGCATGTCGAATATCTCGAGGAGGCGCGGGCGTTGGGAGACCGGCTGGTGGTCGGCGTGAACAGCGATGCTTCCGTGCGTCGATTGAAAGGCCCGGAGCGCCCGATTCTGAGCGAGGGTGACCGTGCGGGACTGGTGGCGGCGCTCGCGTGCGTGGACCTCGTCGTGGTGTTCGACGACGACACGCCGATCCGATTGATCGAAGCCGTGCAGCCCGACGTGCTCGCCAAGGGCGCGGACTACGCCCTCGAGGGCATCGTGGGACGCGAGGTGGTGGAGGCGCGTGGCGGCCGCGTGGAACGCATCCGGGTGCGCCAGGGGCTCAGCACTTCGGCACTCGTCGAGCGCATTCGTCAAGGTCGAAGCGCGCTGGAGTGATGGAGCGATTTCAGAACGGCGTGGGCACGGGATAGTCCAAGGCAAAGGCGCGCGCGGATTGGCGCTTCAAGGCATCCGCTGCAGCGGACACCAAGTGGGTCCAACGTGGGGAGATGAATTCTCCCTGTATCCAATTGCCCTGGTCGATCGCCTGCATACTGCGCACCAGATGCACACTCGATCCCGTGATCGCGAATCGTTGGCCCTCGATCCGCAGCCGCTGCAGCGTCGCCCAGGTGTTCAGGCTGGGAGCCTGACGTGGCGGCAGGAGCTGGCTGGCTCGATCGAGTTGGACCATGGCCTGCGTGAATCGCGAAGAGTCTCGTTCAACGCAGCCGAGATCGACCAGGACCTCGGCCGCCGCCATGGCGAGCAACGCTACATCCAGTGGACCCAGTCGCACCTCAGACTCAGGTGGGAGCGACAGCTGAGCCAGGGCATCCACGAACAGCCCATGCTTCGTGGCTCGATCCCGCGATCGCCAGGCTTTGAGCCGTAGAGTGCGCGCCAGGGCTCGGCTCGAATACACGAAGCTGGTATACCCCGGTATTTCCATGCGGAGTTTGCGTGCGTATCGCAGGCGCACGGCGGCCGAGTCCACCAGACTGTCCGCCTGCTCGAAAAGCCCGGCCCACATGAACGCGATTCCGAGGTCATGCACTCGGGCTGCCTGGGCCGAACTTTCCAACTCGCTATCGAAGAGGAGGGCCGAGGAACGGACATATCCAAGTCCCTCGCGCACCGCGCGTGCATCCGAGCGGTTGGCTCCATCCATGACCAAGCTGGTACCCACCCCCTGCAGCCAGCTCCCATACATGTTCCGGATTCCCATGCTGGCGGGCAGCGGAACCTCGAGCAATGACTTCGCCCCAACGCTATTGGCGAACAACTGTGCTCCTTCACGACGGATCTGGAGCGCCCGCGCCAGAGAGCGATCCGACTGATCGAGCCTCGCCCTGTCATCCAGCGCCATCGCCGCAGCCGCCCAAGGTTGGGTCCCCATCGGCAGGATGACGCCGTGCGTCGAGATTCCAAGGGTGTCGGGAATGGGCACACGGCGGGGCGGTTGGGGGAGTTCGCGTGCGCCGAGCCAGGTCTCGGCTGCTGCCTCATACTCGGCGGAATCGTAGGTGCGCTCCGCGATCAGGTAGCGCGCCTCGCCCAAGCGAAAGCGCAGATGCGCCCGCACTTCGTCGTGGTACGGCTGCAAGCGCAACGTGTGCAGGAGCGTGAGCGCATGCTCCGTTTGCTCGCGCGCTTCGCGCAACCGAGGGAGCGTGCGGGTGTTGTAGTGGATGCGAACGGTGGCGCTGTCGCACATTTCCATCACGCGACGGAACATGCGGTTGGGCTGCACCAGCCCTTGCGCCCACTCGAGCGGCGTGGGCGGTTGGCGCGAGGCCAATGCGACCAGCACAGCGATGCTCGCGAGCCCCAGGAGCGCGGGCAGGAAGCGCAGGACGCTCCTGCGATCGAGGCCGCCTTCCTGCGGCGGCCGGGCCAGCGGGCGGCGGCCGCCCGCCACTCGACGCAGGTCGTGTGCCAAGGCTTCGGCAGAGGAAAGTCGTTGCTCCGGTCGCTTGG
>JBDSKE010000017.1:0-6611 GCA_039917105.1 Candidatus Eiseniibacteriota bacterium
TCTATCTGCGGCCGCATTACCAGTTGGAAGGGCTGACCGTCTCTCTTCGCTTGGTGTCCAAGCTCCCGTCCGGCAAGAAGTGACACATGAGTGGGGCGGGCCCGGATGGCCCGCTTTCACCTTCCCAAAGCGTGAACGCAGTCCTGATCACCCCATAGCGAGACGGTCCGCCGCGGCGAATCGAACAGGAGGCAGTTGTGATTCTTCTCAAGTTCGGAACCGAGATCAAGGGTCAGTCCAACGTCGAAGGACATATCGGCTGGATCAATGCGGACAGCGTGCAGATGGGAGTTGGTCGCGGAATCCACACCCCTGGCGGGGGCAGTACCAAGCGCGAATCCTCCTCGCCGTCCGTCAGCGAGGCCGTGTTCACCCGCCCCAGTGACATGGCGTCTCCCGAGCTGTTCTTCCAGGCATGCGGGGGTGTGAGCCTTGGGACCTGCACCATCAACCTACTGCAGGTGGTGGGGAACAAGCCCCAGATCTACGCCACCATCCTGCTCGAAGAGGCGCTGATCTCCAGCTACAGCGTCACTTCAGATGGGGAGAATCCCATGGAAAGCTTCGCCGTGAACTTCACGAAGATTTCCTACCAGTACGATACGTTCGACGGCAAGAAGGTCGTGACCGGTACGGCGAAGAAGTGGGACCTGTCCAAGAACGTCACGTACTGATCCAATCGAAGTGACCTTGGCCGCGTGCGCCGGTCGTTCCTTTGCCGGGACACCGCGCACGCGCGCCACTTTCGCAGGGATGGCCATGAGCTCCGCACTCGACCTCAAGGGTCGCACGCTCGCCGAGACGCTGCAGGAGCTGCAAGCCCAGGTCCGCAAGAACCCGGGCGACGCCAAGCTGCGGACGTTCCTGTTCCAGCTTCTGGCCGTGCTGGGGAACTGGGATCGGGCCATGACGCAGTTGGGTGTGGCCGGCGAGCTCGATCCGCTGGCCATGGCCATGGTGCAGATGTATCGCGCGGCTCTCCAGTGCGAAGCGCTGCGCGCCGAGGTGTTCGCGGGAAAGCGCGGCCCGGTCGTGTTCGGTGACCCCGAACCGTGGGTCGCACATGTGCTCGAGGCGCTCAAGCTCTCGGCCGCGGGCGAACATGCCAAGGCTGCGCAGATGCGCGCGGAGGGCTTCGATGCCGCGCCGGCCACCACCGGGCGCGTGGTGACGATCCACGATCAACCTGAGGGCGACGAGCCGCCCGCGGGCCACTCGTTCGAGTGGATTGCCGACGCGGACTCGCGTCTGGGGCCGATGCTCGAAGCCGTGGTGATGGGCCGTTACCTGTGGATCCCATTGCACCGGATCCGTTCGATCCATATCGAGTCGCCCTCCGACCTGCGCGACATGGTATGGACCCCCGTGCAGTTCCAGTGGGCGAACGGCGGCGAGGCGGTGGGCGTGATCCCAACGCGCTATGCGGGCACCGAGGCAAGCGAGGACGATGCGTTGCGCCTGGCGCGGCGCACCGACTGGCTCGAGGTGGCAACGGGGTCGTATCACGGCCTGGGCCAGCGCATGTTCGCGACCGACACCGACGAGTATCCGCTGCTCGAAGTGCGGCAGATCTCGCTGGAGACGGCTGCCGCCGGCAGCTGAGCCGAGCGCCATGGCCGAGCTCACCACCCAGGACAAGCTGCAGCCGGCGCTTCTCGACCGGTTGACCGACGACGAGTCGGACCAGAAGGTCGAGGCCCGCGACAAGCGTGTGATCTCCATGCGCCGCTTGCGTGAATGCGTGTTGCGTGACCTGTCATGGCTGCTCAACACCTCGCCGCTGTCGCAGACCGAGGACCTCACCGACTTTCCGTTCGCCAAGCAATCGGTGCTCGACTACGGCATCGCGGACCTGGCGGGCATCACGCTGTCGGGTTTGGATCCGGGCGAGTTGGAGCGGCGCATCAAGCAGTGCATCCTCGATTTCGAGCCGCGCATCCTGCGGCGTACCGTGAAGGTGCGCGCGGTCCTGACCAGTGACACGGAACATCGCAACGCCATCGCATTCGAGATCGAAGGCGAACTATGGGGCCAGCCGGTGCCCACGCGCCTGTACCTGAAGACCGAAGTGGATCTCGAGGACGGTCGCATGTCAGTGCAGGATCGGACGGAGGCCGGACCGGCGTGAGCCGGACCGGACGCGCATGGATCGCCGGCTGCTGAGCTACTACAACCGCGAGCTGCAACACCTGCGCGAAGTGGGTGCGGAGTTCTCGCGCGAGTTTCCCAAGATCGCTTCGCGCCTCGGGATGGAAGGGGTGGAGTGCGCTGACCCCTATGTCGAGCGGCTGCTCGAGGGTTTCAGCTTCATGGCGGCGCGCGTGCAGATGAAGATCGACGCGGAGTTCCCGCGCTTCACCCAGCACCTGCTCGAGACGGTGTATCCCAGCTATTTATCGCCCGTGCCGTCCATGACGATCGTGCGCTTCGAGCCCGAACCGGCCGAGGGCTCGCTCGCCGACGGCGTGACCATCGCGCGCGGCGCTTCGCTCAAGAGCGTGCTGGGCAAGGGTGAACAGACTCCATGCGAGTACCGCACGGCGCACGACGTGACCCTGTGGCCGATCGAGATCGCCGAAGCGCAGTACCTGCGCTTCTCGGGTTCCACGGCGGGCGCTGACCTGCCGCCCCTGCCCGAGATCCGCAGCGGCAGGATCAAAGGGGGGGTGCGGCTGCGCCTGCGTACCACCACGAACATCCGCATGGAGCAACTCTCGCTCGACCGCCTGGTGCTGCATCTGGTGGGCGGCGAGGACGCGCCCTCGCGTTTGTTGGAGCAGTTGGTGGCCAACACGGTCAGTGTGGTCGTCCGCCCCACCAAGGCGCCCGCCGATTGGCACCATGTCCTGTCCCGCACGAGCGTGCGTCCCATGGGCTTCGATGACGCCGAAGCCCTCATGCCCACGACCACGCGGCAGTTCAGCGGCTATCGCATGCTGCAGGAATACTTCGCGTTCCCGCAACGCTACCTGTTCGTGGAGTTGTCCGGGCTTGCGGGCGCGGTGCGCCGCTGCAAGGACAAAGAGCTCGATGTGATCCTGCTGTTCGACCGCGTGGATTCCGTTCTGGATGGCCAGGTGGATGCCACGGACTTCGCGTTGTTCTGCACCCCGGCAATCAACCTGTTCCCCCGCCGCGCCGACCGCATCCATCTGAGCGACCGCGATCACGAATACCATGTCATCGGCGACCGCACGCGACCCATGGACTACGAGGTCGTCGAGGTCACGAACGTGATGGGGTTCACCGAGGGCGGCGAGAAGGGTCGCGAGTTCCTGCCGTTCTACTCCACGCATGACCTCTCGCATGGGGAGGAAGGCGGCGCGTTCTTCGGGCTGCGCCGCACGCCGCGCGTCATGTCGGAGCGGCAGGCCATGCAGGGGCCGCGTTCGGGATATCTGGGCAGCGAGGTGTACCTCTCCCTCGTGGATGGGCGCGAGGCGCCGTACCGCTCGGACTTGAAGCAACTCGCGATCGAAACGCTCTGCACCAATCGTGACCTGCCACTGCTCATGCCGCTCGGCACGGGCAAGACCGACTTCACCCTCATCTCAGGCGCGCCGGTACGCTCCGTGCGCGTCATCGCCGGCCCCACTCGGCCCCGTCCGCCACTGGCCGAAGGCGAGACCGCGTGGCGGCTGATCAGCCACCTGTCGCTCAACCACCTGTCGATCCAGGACAGCGACGAGCGCCAGGGTGCGGCGGCCATGCGCGAGATGCTGACGCTGTATGGCGACCTGAGCGAACCCGCGGTCCGCAAGCAGGTCGAAGGGCTGCGCTCGATCCAGACGGCGCCGGTGCTGCGGCGCGTGTCGCAGGGCGCGGCCGCGGCATGGGTGCGCGGGCTCGAGGTCTCGATCCTGTTCGATGAGGCCGCCTTCCAGGGGAGTGGCGTGATCGTCCTGGCGGCGGTGCTCGAGCGCTTCCTGGCCCGTTATGTGTCGCTCAACTCGTTCACCGAAACGATTGTCCGCACGCAGGACCGGGGCGAGATCGCCCGCTGGCCAGCACGCTTGGGCGGGCGGACCGCGCTGTGAGCGAGAGCCCCGAAGTTCCCGACGCGTTGGAGCCGGAGCCCATCCCTCCCGCGGCCGCTGCCTTGTTCGAGAGTCTCACGCTGGCGCCTTACTCGTTCCATCTGTATGTCGCCATGCGCAAGCTGGAGGCGGCTTTCCCCGACAAGCCGCGTTTTGGGCGCTCGCAGCGGTTGAAGGATGATCCGGTGCGATTCGGGCAGGAGCCCTCGCTGGCGTTCGCGCCGTCGACGCTGGCGTCGTTCCAGCCGCCCACGGCCACCCGCCCGCCTCGCTTGGACACATTCTTCTTCGGCCTGTTCGGCCCCAACGGTCCACTGCCACTGCACCTGACCGAGTATGCGCGGGATCGCGAACGCAACAGCCGCGACCTGACCCTGCGCCGTTTCGCCGACCTGTTCCACCATCGCATGCTGCAATTGTTCTATCGGGCATGGGCCGACGCCCAGCCGACGGTGCAGTATGACCGGCCGATGGATGATCGCTTTGGTCGCTATGTGGGTTCGCTGTGCGGCTACGGCCTGGACACGCTGCGTGATCGTGACACTCTCCCAGACCATGCGCGGCTGCATTGGGCAGGACTGCTCGCTGGTCCGACCCGGAGCGCCGAAGGCCTCGAGCGACTGCTGGCGGGTTTCTTTCGCATGCCCGTCCGGGTCGAGACCTTCGCTGGGCACTGGATCCACCTGCCGGAGCCGATGCTCAGCCGGTTGGGCGGCGCGCAATGCGCGCTGGGCTCCAGCGCCACACTTGGCACCGCTGTCTGGGACGTGGCGGGAAAGTTCCGCTTGGTGTTCGGCCCATGCGGATACGCTGACTTCTCCCGCCTCCTGCCCGGCACATCCTCGCTCGAACGGCTCAAGTCCGTGGTGCGATCGTGGGTGGGGGATGCGATGTGGTGGGATGTGAATGTGATTCTCAAACAGGCTGAAGTCCCCGGCACGAAGCTCGACGCACGCAGTGGCCTGGGTTGGAATACCTGGCTGTTGAGCGGTGCTGCCAAGCATGACGCGGCGGACTACATCCTGGACCCCGTGCGACTCGCCAGCTGAGGCGAGCGGGATACTGAACCTTCAAGGAGAGAGTGCGATGTCCGAGATCAGCCGCGAGGCGCTGTTCGGCAAGCTCAACCCGGTCGCCTACCGCGCGCTCGAGAGTGCGACGGTGTTCTGCAAGATGCGCGGGAATCCCTATGTGGAAGTGCTGCACTGGATCCACCAGATTCTGCAGCTCCAGGATTCCGACCTGCACCGGATCATCAAGCAGTCGAATCTGAATCCTTCGCAACTGGCCAAGGACCTGACCGAGGCCCTTGACCGATTGCCGCGCGGTTCCTCGTCGATCTCGGACCTATCGAGCCATCTGGAGGAAGCTGTCGAGCGCGCCTGGGTGTATGGCTCGCTCCTCTTCGGTGAGTCGCAGGTCCGCACGGGGCACCTGGTGGTGGGCATCCTCAAGACGCGTGGGCTCCGGAACGAGCTTCTGGGGATCAGCAAGGAGTTCGACCGCATCAAGCTCGACGATCTGGCCGAGCGCTGGAACGAGTTCGTGGGTGGTTCGCCCGAGGATGGCCTGCGCGCGAGCGATGGCTTCATGTCGGGTGGAGGAGCGTCGCCGGGCGAGGCCAGTGGCGCGATGGCGCCTGCGGCGATGGGCAAACAGGACGCACTCAAGCAGTTCACGGTCGACCTCACCGAACAGGCTCGCACGGGCAAGATCGATCCCATCGTGGGGCGTGACGAGGAGATCCGGCAGGTGGTGGACATCCTCATGCGCCGCCGTCAGAACAATCCCATCCTCACGGGCGAAGCCGGCGTGGGAAAGACCGCCGTCGTGGAAGGCTTCGCGCTGCGTATCGTTGCCGGCGATGTGCCGCCTTCGCTGCAGGACGTGACGCTCCGCACGTTGGATGTGGGCCTGTTGCAGGCCGGCGCCAGCATGAAGGGCGAGTTCGAGAATCGCTTGAAGCAGGTGATCGAGGAGGTGCAGTCCAGCCCCAAGCCCATCATCCTCTTCATCGATGAGACGCACACGCTGATCGGCGCGGGCGGGGCGCAGGGCACGGGCGATGCTGCGAACCTGCTCAAGCCGGCACTGGCGCGCGGCAAGCTGCGCACCATCGGCGCCACCACGTGGGCCGAGTACAAGAAGTACATCGAGAAGGACCCGGCGCTCACACGCAGATTCCAGACCGTGAAGATCGAGGAGCCCAGCGAGGAGAAGGCCATCCTCATGATGCGTGGCAGTGCCAGCACGCTCGAGAAGCACCATCGCGTGCAGTTGCTGGACGAAGCGATCGAAGCCGCCGTGCGCCTGTCGCACCGCTACATCCCCGGGCGTCAGTTGCCCGATAAGTCGGTGAGCCTGCTCGACACGGCGTGCGCGCGCGTGGCCATCAGCCAGCACGCGGTGCCGGCCGAGGTGGACGACTGCCGCCGTCGCATCCAAGCGCTCGAGACCGAACTGGGGATCATCGACCGCGAGCAGAAATCGGGCTTTGCTACGGGCACGCGCGCCGCTGAGGCCAACGAAAAGTTGCCGGTGGACCGCGACCGCCTGGTGGGGCTCGAGGCGCGC
>JBDSKE010000018.1:0-6633 GCA_039917105.1 Candidatus Eiseniibacteriota bacterium
GCTCGTGGCACAAGGCCCGCGTCGAAGTTCGCGAGACCCTGGATGGCCGGCTGCTCGTGCTGCATCCGCGCCATGGCCTGATCGCACGTCAGGATCCTCCCGATGCCGGCTTCGTGCTCGAGTCGCGCAATGCCCCGCGCGCCCGACATGCACGCAAAGGCCGCCCATCGGTCGCGCCGCCGAGAGTGGCCACGCCGCCGCCCAAGGCCCCCGGGCGTACGGCCGCACGCGGGCAGATCACCAACATCCGCAAGCCTGCCACCGACCACCCGTGGCACAACCGCTTCTCACCCAAGGGGCCGACCCGTCGAAAGGCCGGCCGGGGGAGGTCAGAATCACTGACGCGTTAGGCGGACAGAATCACTGACTTGCGACAGGCTGGGCCGGTGACATGGGGTCAGAACATCGGGAACAGATCGTAGTGCACCATATTGTGCAACGAGCGCACGCGACCATCGATCTCAGCGGTGTCCGTCTCGGCCAGCCGCTGCGGGCTGAACGCTTCGATCGCGATCGATGCCATCGCCGTGCCGCAGGCCATTGCTTGGCGCAGCGCTTCGCCATCGGTGCGGCCGAACCGCGCCAACATGCCGATGAAACCGCCTGCGAATGAATCTCCCGCACCGGTTGGGTCCGTCAGGGCCATCACCGGATAGGCCGGAGTGATGAATCGCTCTTCGCGCGAGTGGAACAGCGCCCCATGCTCACCCTTCTTGATGATGACCGCATTGGCGCCCGCCTCGAGCAGCTTGTCGGCCGCCCTGGCCAGATGGGTCTCGCCTGCCAGAGCTTTGGCCTCCTCCTCATTGAGCAGTGCCACATCGACACGGCGCAGCACCTCGAATACGCGGTCGGGCTTGCGGGCGATCCAGTAGTTCATGGTGTCCGAAAGCGTCATGACCGGTCGCTTCATCTGCGCCAACACCTCGAGCTGGAGGTCGGGGTCGATATTGGCCAGGAATACGAACGGCGTCCGACAGTGCTCGGGGGTGAGCTTGGGATGGAAATCCGCGAAGACATTGAGCTGCGTCTCGAGTGTGTGTGCATGCCCCAGTTCCGCCATGTACTCGCCGCGCCAGCGGAATGTGCGGCCCTTCGCGACCTCGAGGCCGAAAGTATCAATCCCTCTGCGTTCGAACAACTCGATGTGCGGTCTTGGGAAGTCATCCCCGACCACGGCCACCATCGAGACCGGCGCGAAATGGGACGCCGAACACGAGAAGTACGAAGCGGATCCGCCCAGGGCCTCCTCCACCACACCATAGGGCGTGCGGATGGAGTCCAGGGCGACCGAACCGACGACCAGGATGCGACTCGGTGCGCTCATGCCGGGCTCTCCACCGCGCGCTCGAGCCGTTCGGGCGCCGAGACACCCATGAGCGCGAGGCCATTGCGCAACACCTGCTGAGCAGCCGCACACAAACGCAAGCGATGGCGCGACAGTTCGGCGTCCTCACTCACCACGCGACAGCCGTGGTAGAAACGATGGAACTCCGCTGCGGTCTCAATCAGATAAGTGGGGATGCGATGCGGCTCGCGGGCCATGGCCGCACCCCGCACGACCTCGGGGAATGTCGCCAACTTACGGACCAACGTCATTTCGCCTGGCACCAAGAGCGGACCGGGCTCGCCCTGTGCCGGCGACAACCCACGCTCTGCACCCACTCGCAGCACCGAAGCGATGCGGGCATGCGCATACTGCACATAGAATGCGGGATTCTCATCGTTCTGCTGGGTGGCCAGGGTGAGATCGAAATCGAGGTGCGAACTGGTCGAACGCATGAGGAAGAAGAACTTCGCGCAGTCTGGGCCGACCTCATCCACCAGATCGGCCAACGAGACGAACTCGCCGGCGCGCTTGCTCATCTTCACTTCTATTCCGTCGCGCAAGAGGTTGACCTGTTGCACGATGATCACCTCGAGGAAGTCCGGTTCCAGCCCCAGCGCGGCGAGGCCGGCGGCCATGGTCTTGATGTACGCGTGGTGATCCGGCCCCCACAGATTGATGGCGTGACGGAAGCCCCGCCCGCGCTTGTCGCGATGATAGGCGATGTCAGGCAACAGATAGGTCGGTCGGCCATCGCTTCGCACGATCACCCGGTCCATGTCGTCCCCGTGCGGTGTGGTGCGCAACCAGGTGGCTTCGCCGCCGCCTCCGGCATCTTTGGCGCGCGCTTCGCCCGCCTCGGTGACCCCCTCCGGCCGCGACGCCTGGTAGACGACCCCGCGCGCGCGCAAAGCCTCGAGGGTCGCCCCCACGGCACCCCCATCATGGAGGGTCGACTCAAGGAACCAACGATCGAAGCGAACTCCGTAGCGCTCCAGGTCACCTTTCTGCCACTCGAGCATGCGGCCCAGGGCCTGGTCTCGGAACCAAAGAGAGCCATCCGAAGTCGCAAGATGATCGCGGCCGTCGGACTCGGGAATGCTGGCAGCCACGTCATGCAGATAGGCGCCGCGATAACCTTCCGCGGGAAACTCGCGCGATATGCCGATTCGTTCGGCAAAACGAGCGGCCACGGATTCACCCAGGAGGTCGACCTGATTTCCAGCATCGTTCACATAGAACTCGCCCTGGGCTGCGAAACCAGCCGTGGTCAATACCCGCACGAGCGTGGAACCCACGGCTGCGGCGCGGGCGCTCACGATGTTCATGGGCCCTGTCGGATTGGCGCTCACGTACTCGACCAGGACCGTCACACCTGCCCCCTGATCCGAACGACCGAATCCTACCCCCTCCGACAGAATCCGCGCGGGCAGGCCTTCGAGAAAGGCATCAGCGTATCGCAGGTTGAGAAAACCAGGTCCCGCTACTTCGGCGGAACGGAATAGGTCGCCTTTCGGAAAGTGTTCAGCCAGGGCCTCGGCGATGGCCCGCGGCGGCTTGCCCACCGCCTTCGCCAAGATCATGGCGACGTTCGTGGTCCAATCGCCATGCGCCGGATCGCGAGGGATGGCCAACTCCAACCGGGAGAGACGGTCAGGGCTCCACAGTCCCGCCGCCTTGAGCGCCGTTTCGAGTCCAGCGCGAAGCTCAGCCCACACCAAGGTCCACTCTCCCAGCGTCGCCCCACAGACGCTCCAACAAGTAGTATTCGCGTGTCTTCTCGTGGAAGACATGCACCACGAAATCCACATAATCCAATAGGATCCAACGCTTGCTGTCGTAGCCCTCGGTGTGCCAGGGCTTGCGACCCTGTTCGCGCAACTTGTCTTCGATGAACTCGGCGATTGCCTTGACCTGAGGCTCGCTCGAACCCGAACAGATGAAGAAATAATCCGTGACACCCTCGAGTTTACGCATGTCGAGGCCGACGATGTCCTCGGCCTTCTTGGCATAGGCAGCCGCAGCGGCCGCTTTGACGAGATCGATGGTGGGAACGGTGGACGCGGGGCGCGTGCGCGCAGAAGTCATGGCTGGTCCTTCCACAGGTGGAGTCAAAGCGATCAATGATCGCGCTGGATGGCGTAGTCGACCGCGACGTCGAGCGCCTTGCGGGCCGCGTTGCGCGGCTCCGATGCGAGGATGCTGCGCGCTTCGTCGGCCAACTGTCGCGCCCGAGCGCGGGCGTAGTCGAATCCGCCGCTCGAGCCGATCAAGGCGCACAGTTGTGCCCACTGACCCTTCGTCCATTTCTTGCGGGAGGCCAAGGCATGCAGTTTCTTGCGGTCGGTCGTGCTCGCTTGGCGCAAGGCGGCAATCAACGGGAGCGTGACCTTTCCCTCGGCCAGATCGTATCCCACGGGCTTGCCCGCGACTTCGGAGTCGCTCAGGTAGTCGAACAGGTCATCCACGATCTGAAACGCGACGCCGACCTTTTCGCCGAACACGCGGTAGGCAAGGCGACGCTTCTTGTCCCTCCCTCCCCCATTCAATCCCGCGCCGATCTCGGTTGCCGCGCCGATCAAGGAACCCGTCTTCGAACGGATCAGTTCCTCGTAATCGGACTCTTTGACGTCAAGATCGTATGCGTGCTGGAACTCCATCGCCTCCCCGCATGACATCTCGGAGACTACTCGCGCCAGGATTCCCATGGCGGCGGTCAAACCATGTTCGACGAGCAAGGCCATGGACTGGGCATACATGTAGTCGCCCATGATGATCGCCATCTCGTCGGTCCACAGCCCATTGACCGTGGGCATGCCCCGCCTCAGTTGGCTGCGGTCGACGGAGTCATCGTGGATCAGAGCGGCTGCATGCACCAACTCGACAACCGTGGCGCAAATGATGGCATCTTTGCCCAGATGTCCTCGCAGCCTCGCGGTCAGCAGCAGCATGGTCGGGCGGAATTTCTTGCCGCGTGAGGCCAGCACATGCCCCCCCACCTCGTTGAGAATCGGGATGGGAGTCTTGAACAGGCCTTTGAGCTGGTCCTGCACCAGGTCCAATTGCTTTCGGACCGGGCGTTGGAGCTCGAGAATCGAGGGGTCGGTGGTCATGCGCTCAGACTCGGTCGGGAGGGAGAAGGCGCGCGAAAATGCGCGACGCAGGATAAGGAGCGGCTTCGAATAGTGTCAAGCATGGGGGCGGTCCTCGCGCGCGCGCGCGCCGGCAAGTTCGACCATCAGCCGCTCGCGAGTGTTGAGGTTTGGATGCTCCAGCACCCGCTCCAGCAGCGCTGTCAGGGCTTGACCGACTTCTGGTCCGGGGCCGATTCCGAGAATTCGCATGACATCCTGCCCATCCACCGCGAGTTCTCCGACAGAGAGCGCATCACGGGCCGAAACGACTCTTTCGATGCGCGCGGCGAATTCATCCAGGTACGTCGGGAATCCTTGCTTCAGGCCATTGCCCTGATAGTCGGCGAGTCGCAGGTCGAACAGGTCCGCGACGCATTCCAGTCCCACCCGCTGCAGCCAGCGCCGGACGGCGGCGTCTCCCCACTCGGGGCGATAGTCGAACATGTGCTCACGCACCAGGTGGACGATGCGGTGGCGATCACGATGCGGAAAGCGCAGGCGTTCGAGCAATGTTTCGGCCAGCACAGCTCCGACGAACTGATGCTGGTAGAATGTCATCTCCCCATCCCGAATCTCGCCAGTGGCAGGTTTGCCGATATCATGTAGCAGAGCCGCCCAACGCACCCACAGCTTCTCGGCCGGCGCTGCGTCGCAGGAGTACAGGCTATGGAAATAGACATCGTGGGCGTGGAACCGGTTCTGCGGGACCCCATGGCACGCGACGAGTTCGGGCAGCCAGAGCTCGAGCAACCGGGCCTCGCGCAGGAGTTCCAGCCCATCGCTCGGGCGCGGCGCCGCGAGCAACAACTCGAGTTCCACGCGCACGCGCTCCACGGCGAGCCCAGGGCTGCGATCGCGTGCGGTCCCCAGGGCGGCGCGGGTCCCGTCCTCGACCGTCATGCCAAGGACTGCGGCAAAACGCGCTACCCGCAGAGGGCGCAATGCGTCTTCGCGAAAGCGCGCGGCCGCATCGCCCACGGCGCGCAGGCACCGCGCTTCCAGGTCGAGCGCGCCTTCGTGCGGGTCCAGCAGGTCACCCGTGGTTGGATCGAATGCCAGGGCGTTCACCGTCAGGTCGCGGCGCGAAAGATCCTCGAGCGGCTCGCGGGTGAACCAGACACGGTCGGGATGCCGCGCGTCGGCGTATTCCCCCTCGCGCCGGAACGTCGTCACTTCATACCGCCCATCGGCCTCGACCACGAGCATGGTGCCAAGTTTCTCGCCGATCGGCTCCACCCTGGCGAACCGCTCCCGCACCCGATCGGGCGTGCCGGAAGTGGCCACATCCCAGAGCCCATTCGGCTCGCGCCCCAACAGCACATCGCGCACGCTGCCACCAACCAGGAATGCCTGTTCCCCCTGCGCCTTCAAGCGCCCGAGCACACTCAGCAATTCGGTGGGCCAGGCATACCCACGCAGGATCGCTTCGGCACGGCGGCGCGCCGCCTCACCCGGGTGGCCCATACCGGGGTTCACGGCATAGCCCTGTCGATGGTGACGATATTCGCTTTCGCCTGCATGGCGTGTCCCGTTGCAGCCCAGGTGCTTCCTGATTCGAGTCGGGTGCTCCCCGGCCCCCCCGCGCTCGTCACGGAAGGCACGCTCCAGTCGTTCCCGCCTCCCAGGATCCGAGGCTGGCAGGTCGGCCTGCTTCGGGCGGACCGCATGCAACACGCGTCCCTTTCCTTCGCTTTGGCGGCGGGAGTGGGCATCACCTCGGACCGCCGGGCCACCGCATTCGGAGTCAGCTTGGGGCTTGGGCTGCTCAAGGAATGCTGGGACGCGCGACGCACTCGGTTCGATCCGATCGACCTGTCCGCAGATGCCATCGGGGCAATGCTCGGTTCGCTCACCTGCCGCTCCCGCTGAACACTCAGGGTAGGCGTGGGCCGCCACCGCCGGAACTGCCGTCGCCGCTGCTGGCGTTGCTGCGCTTCGCCAGCCCGGCGGCGATGACGACCGCGAGCACCCCTCCACCGACGAGCCCGGTGCGGTACCAATCCACCGACCGGGTGCTCAGGTGCTCGATGTCCTCGAGCGCAACCCGCACCACGGCGACTTGGTCGACCGGGCCCTCGACATCATTGCGATGACGGAAACCGGTCATGGAATCCGGGTCGAACGTCGCGTAGTCGAATTCGTATACGAGTCGATCGCGGGTCTCGACCCGGA
>JBDSKE010000019.1:0-4320 GCA_039917105.1 Candidatus Eiseniibacteriota bacterium
AGTAATAGGACTTCATTGCCCTTGCGGCGGTTGCCATAGTTCAACCTTATTGCCCTCTGGATCCATGACCCATCCGAACTTCCCGTACTCCGAGTCGTCGGACTTCTCGAGCACATCGCAACCTTCCTCGCGAAGTGCTTCGAGAAGTGCTGTCAGATCTTGGACTCGATAGTTGACCATGAAGGTTGACTTGCTCGGAGCGAAATGTTTGCCGTCCGCTGGACCGACCGACCATGCCGTAGTTCCCTTGGTTGGATTACCTTCGGAGTCAGTCCAGTCGAAGGCTGCTCCGCCCCAAGGCTGAACGTCGATCCCGAGGTGCTCCTTGTACCAGTCGCACATCGCCTTCGGATCCTTGGCGCTCATGAAGATGCCGCCGATGCCTGTGACTCTTCGCATTCCGACCTCCGATTGTTGGTTGAAATCTCCGCAGTTCAGTGTCGCACATACGATGTCCGAGAGGGACGGGCTGCGTCAGCCGGTCGTGGCCACACGCGTGCCGACGCTACGGCCGAACTGAGTGAGCCGCATCAGATAGACACCCGGCGCGAGGCTACGCAAAAGGCGAGGAGCAGACGTTTCGGCTCCATGAACGGCCCTCGGGGCAGGAATGAGTTTGGGGTTATGGGCTCTTGAGTTTAGCGCCCTCGGCAACGGACTTCAGCTGGGCGAGCCCCTTCTCGAGGTCGGTGCCGAGCATCTTGTCCATGTCCATGAACATGCCGAAGGCCTTGCCGATGAGATTGTGGTGCCCCTCCATCGACCACGTCACGAACGAGCCGGTCGGCGTGCCCGCGAGCGTGAGCACACAGGACGCTGTGGACTTCATGGGCTCCACGAACTCGAGCTTGATGCCCACCTTCTGGCCGACAACGCTCTCGTCGATCGTCATCCTGCCCTTGCCTACGTCCCTATTGCCCTTCCATGCATACGATTGACCGACGCCCGCAGCCGGACCTTCGAAGATCTTCTCCATGTTCGGATCCTGCTGTTCCAACGGCGCCCCGAAGAGGACAAAGATACGCGCGAACTGATGGAGGTCGTTGAGAACACCGAACACGAGATCGGCGGGAGCAGCGACCTCGAGCTTGCGCTCAACGCGATAAGCGGACGGCCGTGTAGCCACCACCGCTACGAAGAGTACCAATAGACCCGCAACACCGATGAGAACCTTCACGAGCATGGAAGTCCTCCTGAATGACTTTGAATCACATTGCAGGTGGGCGCTACTCCCGCCCGCGGCTAGTCGCGATAGTGCGTCTTGATCTCGCCCCAGCTATGGCGCGATCCAGACGTCGGCTGTGTGAGTTCACAGAATGAGATGTCGTCGAATCCAACGTTTGGATCCGGGAACGCGTCGAAACGCAGGGTCACGCGTACGATGCCGGTGCCCGTCACCGTGAAGAGGCGATTGCCCGGGTCCGAAACCTGCGCGGTGCACGCATCGCCACGCACCAGATCGACGGGGCCGAGCATCGTGAGCACGTCCTGCGATACCAGCGTGCTGCTGGCGTTGTACGCCGAGAGCGTTACGGTATGCGTGGTGCCGCCGAAAGGGAACAAGTCGCCGTAATCGAGCATGCGGATCGAGAAACACGACACCGTGACGCCCGGGGCAAAAGTGTAATCGTAGTCCAGCACGCAGCCCTGCGAATCGCCGAAGCCGCGGATACCGGTGAGGCAGCCATTGGGAAATGCCCCGGCAGTGCCATAGGCGGCGAACGGACTGCTCACGCCCTCTTCGATCGCCGCCGCGGTGCCGACCGTGCAGGTGGGTCCGAACGGCCACGCGACGCTGGCGATCCGCAGGTCGGGGTGCACTGCCCCAAATCCCTCGACGGATGTGCCGGGAGACAACGCTTCGAAATCGAGGTAGGCGTGCGTCCCCGAGCACACGGCTGGTAAGCATTGCGCCAGCGCGCGACCGGGGGACAGTTGGCAGGTTACAGAGCAGGCCACTGCGATCAGAATGAATAGGGGTAGGTTATGACGCGGCACGAGGCCTCCGGGATGGGGGCAAGCTGGCACTACACTCGAGAGCTACGGCTCAGTTCTAGCAGGCCCGATGCTGACAAGGCCACGAGAATCTTGGCGCATCGGAATGCCACGCAGCCGGGGCGCACGGCATTTCGATGACGCGACTCGGTTCCCATGGAGTAGATTCTCGCGATGCCACTGACCGCTGGGACCCGGCTCGGGCCGTACGAGATCGTCGCGCCACTGGGCGCAGGTGGAATGGGCGAGGTATATCGCGCGCGCGACACGCGACTCGCCCGCGACGTTGCCATCAAGGTGCTGCCCGAAAGCTTTGCTCGTGACCCCGAGCGACTCGCTCGTTTCGAGTCCGAGGCGAAGACCATCGCCACGCTTTCGCACGCGAACGTGCTCGCCATTCACGATTTCGGAACCGAGGGCGCCGTCACGTTCGCGGTCACGGAACTCATCGAGGGTCAGTCGCTTCGCGAGCGGCTGACCGATGGCCCGCTCGCCGCCGCGCGCGCGACGGCACTGGCGGCCCAAATCGCGCATGGCCTCGCGGCCGCGCACGATCGTGGCGTCGTGCTTCGCGACCTCACACCCGACAACGTCATGTTGACACCGGACGGGCGCGCCAAAATCCTCGATTTCGGCCTCGCCAAGCGCGATGTTGCGAGCTCGTCGGGTTCGCACAGCTTCGCACCCACGGTTGCGGCCTCGACCGAGCCCGGCACCGTGCTCGGAACGACGGCCTACATGTCGCCGGAACAGGTGCGAGGCCAGGCCGTTGACGCCAGGTCCGACTTGTTCTCATTCGGCGTGCTGCTCTACGAGATGCTCACGGGCCGCCAACCGTTTCGGGGCGAGTCCGCCGCCGACACCATGACGGCGATACTGCGCGAAGACCCGGCGCCGCTCGCCACGTTTGCGCCGGAGTCGCCACCCGGGCTTCAGCGCATCGTCGAGCGCTGCCTCGAGAAGCAGCCAGCGGCGCGATTCCGCACCGCCGCCGACCTGGCGTTCGCGCTCGAAGCGCTGGCGAGTGGTAGTTCGAGCGGCTCGCAAGCGACAGCTTCACTGCGCGCGGCATCGCGCGTGCGCTTTCAGCGCCTGACGTTCCGCAACGGCCACATCGCCGTCGCGCGCTTCACGCCCGACGGTGCCGCCGTGGTGTACGGTGCGGCGTGGGATGGCGGGCCACACGAGATCTACACATCTCGCACCGGCAGCGCCGAGTCGCGCGGCCTGGGGCTGCCCGCCGGCAGCATTCTCGCCATGTCGTCCACCGGCGAGATGGCCGTCTCTCTCGATTACCACCACAGCTTGTGGTTCCAGGTGAGCGGCACGCTTGCTCGCGTCGCCCTCGCCGGCGGAGGGGTGCGGCCGCTGCAGAAGGACGTTGGCCACGCTGACTGGTCGCCCGACGGAAAGAGCATGGCGGTGATTCGCTACGTGGGGCGGAGCTGCCAACTCGAGTACCCGCCAGGCAAGGTGCTGTTCGAAGCGGCCGGCTGGCTGCATCGCTGCCGCGTCTCTCCCGACGGCACGCGCGTCGCCTTCGCCAATCACCTGCGCTCCGGCGAAGGCGAAGCCGACTTATGCGTGGTGGACCGGGATGGCGCAAGCCGCGTCCTCCTTTCCGGCATGGTCAACCTGAGTGGAATCGCCTGGTCGCCTTCGGGCGACGAGGTCTGGGTGTCGGGAATTGATCCTACGCTGCGCCATGGCATCTGGGCCGTGACGCTCGACGGCCAAGTGCGCGAACTGCACGTCTCGGCGACACGACTTTCGCTGCAGGACGTACGTCCCGACGGCCGCGCGTTGTTGACCATGGACGAGCTGCGCACGGCGCTCAGCGCTGGGGACGACTCCGACGCTCCCGCAACCGAACTCGCATGGTTCGATGGCTCGGTCGTCTGCGCGCTGTCGCCCGATGGCGAGCAGATGGTGTTCGCCGAAGTGGCCGAGGCCGAGAATCCTCACTACGCCACCTATCTGCGCGGCTTCGACGGGGCGCCCGCCGTGCGCCTGGGCGAAGGAATCGGCGAAGCGCTCTCGCGCAATGGTCAATGGGTGATCGCCATGACGCATACGCCCAGGCGCGGACTGTTGCTCTATCCGACGGGTTTCGGCGAGCCCCGCGAGTTCGCTCCCGAAGGCATCGAGCAGCCGCACTGGGCAGGCTTCGACCCCGACAACGCACATGCGTTCGTGGTCGGGAAGCTGCCCGCGGGAGGGCTTGCGATCTTCCGTGCTCCGCTTGCAGGCGGAGTTGCCGAGCTTTTATGGGACGAACCGCTCCAGTTCAATCGTTTCCTCGGCGTTCCCATCTCGCCCGATGGC
>JBDSKE010000020.1:0-4294 GCA_039917105.1 Candidatus Eiseniibacteriota bacterium
CGGAGATGTGCAGAGGTCACGCAGAGTCCCTTCAGCTGCGCGCTTCGAATAGGAGATGGACCGCATCGCCCAGACTGATGCGGTCGCCTTCGGCGAGTACGCGGCGCGTGATGCGCTCGCCGTTCACGAGCGTGCCATTCTCGGAGTTCAGGTCCACCAATTCAATGTTTCTTCCGCGCCGCTCCAGGACGGCGTGATTCCGCGAGACCTGGGTGTCCGCGAACAGGATGTCGTTGCCTTCCGCACCGCCCAGTGTGACGGGCAGCGCGAACACTTCGTACCAGATGCCATCCTGCTCATCGCCATCATGCACCAACAAACACAATTGGTGGCGCCGGCTCAGGAAGAATGCCGCCCCACCCAAAACCAGCAGCCCCAGCACAATGAGCCACGGGAGCGGCGAACGCCACCACGGAAGCGGCAGCACTTCGGCCGTGAGGTATTCGCGCTCCGTTCGGCGCGAGTCCTCGGCCTGCGCCACGGTCACTTCGAGCGTGTGTCGCGGGACTTTCGGATCATAGCCGGCTACGCCGAAAGTGAGCACATAACGCTGTAGTCCACGCTCGAGTTGCGCCGCCAGAGCAGAGGCAAGGTCAGCCGGTGAACCCACGCGCCCGTACCCACCCGCTGTGTGCTGTGCCAGTCGTTGCAATGGGTCCGCCTCGGAAGCTGCGCCTTCATCGCCCACCAGCGTGACCAGCACGGGGGTCAGGCGAGCGCGACTGCGCGCCATGGCCAGCACCTGGATCTGCGTGTGATGGCTGCCGCCGTCCGAGCCGCGTGTCACCAACAGCAGGACGCTGCCATGGTCGGCGGGCAGGCGCGCCGCATCGCGAGCCGCAACGTACAGGGCGTCATACAGCACCGGGGTGTCCGCGTCGGCGAGCGAACCCAGGCCATCGATCATGTGACCCGCGCGTGCCGCGCTCGAGTTGCGTCGCCTGAGCGAGTGCCCTACACCGATCACGTCGAGCTCGTCCTTCGCCGAGAGCGCAGGTAACAGGCCACGCAGCGCATCCTGCACCGCGCTCAAGGTTTCGCCCCCGAACAGGGTGGCGTCCACGACCACGATGATGCGGCTACCCGGCTGGCGTTTTCGCGCGGCCTCGCTGGTGAGCGCCGCGATTGCTTGACCGTCGAGCCGCGCGCTGAAGTGCGACTCGAGATCGGCGATGGGACTGCCATTCGCATCGAGTGCCGACACCAACACGCGATGTCGACCGCGACTATCCACGCGCACGTCGTCCATGCGCAGCGTGCCCAGGGCCTGCGCATGCACGCATGCGGCGCCCAGGGCGAGGACGCCCAGCGCGGTGAGCAGCACGCGGAGCGCCATGGGTGCGCGTCCCCTCACGGTTTCTCGAACCCGAATCGCTCGGGCGCCTCGGCGATGATCCGCACGGCGAAGATCTTGGGCACGTAGTTGCGGGTCTCCTCGGGCAACAGTTCGTGCTCGACCAGATACCAGTACTTGCGCGTCGACCTCAGCATGGG
The DNA here is from genome assembly GCA_039917105.1 of Candidatus Eiseniibacteriota bacterium. Taxonomy (GTDB): domain Bacteria; phylum Eisenbacteria; class RBG-16-71-46; order RBG-16-71-46; family RBG-16-71-46; genus CAIXRL01. The sequence continues at coordinate 1,495 of JBDSKE010000020.1, forward strand.
GTCGGTGATCTTCTGCTTGGCCCGGTCGAGCGCGTTGTGGCCGCGGTTGTACGACGCGAGCACCAGCATGAAGTACTCGGGGCCCTGGTCCCGCAATAGCGTTGCGAAGTAATCGGCTGCCGCGGCAGTGGAGCGCTCCACATTGGTTCGCTCATCGCGGGCTGGGTTGCCCTCATCCACCACCAGCTTGTACTCGCGCGCGGTGCCTGGCATGAACTGCCACAGGCCGAGTGCCCCGACCGGACTCTTCTGCGAGGGATCGAGACGGCTTTCGACCCACGACACATAGCAGAATGCCTCGGGCAGGTGGCGCGTGGCCAGAATGGTGCGGATCCGCGGCTGCATGGTGCGCGAGCGTTCCAGCATCTGCTTCATGGAACCCTTGTACTTCACGAACTCCTCGACATACCCATTCACGGCCTCGACGAAACCCGGCGGGACATCGGGGTCCTGCCCCAGTTCCACGGAGTAACGCTGGATCTGGTGCTGCACGTATTCGCGGTTGGTGAGTGAGGCGAGCTGGGCCTGCGACGCCTCGAGCGTGGATGGGTCGAGGGCACGCGCGAACTCGAACTCCCGCTCGTCCGGGGGAAGCTGGCGCGCCACCTCGCGGAAGACCTCGGCCGGTTTGGCCAGCGTGGCCCCGCGCGGGGCCAGTCCCGAGAGCAGGAGCAGGTCGGCGGCGTACAACAGATGTGCCCGCGCCATTTCGGCATCGCCCGCGCGCGCGGCGGCGATCCCGGCGCTTGTAGCATCGAGGGCCTGCGTGCGGACGCGCTTGGCGAGGTCGGCGACCTCGGACCTCTCGCCCATGGAATCCGACAAACGCATGGCCACAAAAACCATCGCAATCACCGCCACGATCGCGCCCACAGCGAGCGCGATCCGCCCCCAGGCAAGTTGCAGACGCCGGTCCAGATGGTAGGCCACATCGCCGAAACGCAGGTCGTCGCCGGGCTTGAGCGGCGCACGGAGCACGGGCTCGTCGTTCACGTGCGTGCCATTGCTACTCTTTAGATCGGTCACGAACAACGCCTCGCCCTCACGGTCGAGCCGCGCGTGCATGCGCGAGACACTCTCGTCGTTCAGCACCAGACCCGCGCCCGGATCGCGCCCGACCGTGGTCACCGCTTGGGTCAACGACACGGTGCGACCATGCGTGGCGCGCGGCGTCAGCGTCCAGCGTTGGCCTTGTAACCAGTTGCCAGTCATTGTCTTGTCGGCTTTGTGCCCGCCACGGGCTGCCCTGTCGGCGCGCTGGCTGCCGGTGGTCGCTCTGCGGGCGGGCGTTGCCGGCTGGGCCGAATGCAGCAGCTCCAGGGTCACATCGGGGCCGAGGCGCACCACATCACCGGGCGACAGGCGCCGACGGTCCACCTGCTCGTCGTTGACGAAGGTGCCATTGCGGCTGCCCAGGTCGCGGACTTCCCAACCCTCTCCCGTCCGCACCAGTTCGGCGTGCTCGCGCGAGATCCCCGGGTCCTCCAGGACGATGTCGCACTCCGGGGAGCGCCCCAGTCGCACAGCGCCGTCGCCCAAAGTCACCATGTGCTCGCTGCCGCCATCATTGACGCGCAGTTGGCTCATGGCGTGGGGCCCGCCAGGTTCAGCTCGACCCTGAACACCGTCTCACCCGCCCGCACCGAATCGCCCGGCGCCAGCACATGGCGCTCGATGCGCGAGCCATTCACGAATGTGCCATTGGTGGAGCCCAGGTCGCGCACGATGACCGCGGCAACCCCCACCTCGAGCGCAAAATGATCACGGGACATGCCGCTGTCATTGAACCCGACCACTTTGAAGTCCGCTTCCTCGCGCGGTCCACGTCCCAGCTTGTAACGACCGGCGGTGGCCTCGAGCCGTTGCCCCGTGACCGGTCCCGTTTGGGCGGTGAAACAGACGATCCACGACGGTCGGGCCGGCGCGAGGGGCTGCGGGCGCGCGATCGGGGGGGCGCCCAGGATGATGGTCATCTCGGTCATGTCCCGTCCGTGCACCTCTTCGGCCGGCTCGCCGCCCGAGCAACGAGGACAACTGCGCCAGGCCATCTCCATGAGATGTCCCTGCGGGCAGTGCTTGACGACCTTCCGACCAGAACTGGGGCTCATGACCGTGGCAACCTAGCACCCACCATGGGGGTGCTCAACCGACGCGGCGTCGGCTTGGACTACTGTGCGCGCGGGGAATCGGGGGTTCGCATGCGTGGCTGGTGGATGCGACGGAGCGGCCTTAGACTGCCCGCCCTCAGCCATTCTCCACTCGAACAAGGGGGACTCCATATGAAGAGCACGGCAAAGGCGGTCTGGACGGGCGGACTCAAGGACGGCAAGGGCGTGTTGGACTCCACGACCGGCGCTTTCACGCAACTGGCCTACGATTTCGGCAAGCGCTTCGAAGGCGCAACGGGTCCGGGCACCACGCCCGAGGAACTCATCGCGGCGGCGCATGCGGGCTGCTTCTCGATGGCATTCTCGGGCGATTTGGGAAAGGCCGGCTTCACCCCCACGCGCATCACCACCACCGCCACGGTCACGATCGAGCCGGTCGATGGAAAGCCGACCGTGAGCGCCTCGCACCTGGTGATGACCGCGGTCAGTCCCGGCATCGATGCCGCGAAGTTCACCGAGATCGCCAACGGTGCCAAGGCCGGGTGCCCGATCTCGCGCCTGCTCAACACGAATATCTCGCTCGAGGCGACGCTCGAGGCATAGCGCCATCATGCGCAGCGCGGCCTGCGACGCCCGGTGGCCTACCCGCCGGGCGTTCGGCGTTGAAGAGGGTCCACCAATTTCCGCGTGAG
>JBDSKE010000021.1:0-10759 GCA_039917105.1 Candidatus Eiseniibacteriota bacterium
GTTCACCGAGGTGGGCATGCCCGACAGGGTGAGGCTCAGCTTGCGGACCTCCGCAGCGGCCATAGCCTTGCCCGCCATGAGCGACGAGGCCGCGAGCAGGGCAGCCGCAAGGACGACTCCGAGCCGGAATCGGATCAACGGAAACCTCCGAGCAAAGGGGTCACAGGGTGCGAAGGACAAGGGTCGTACCCGGTCGAGGGCGCGCAGTCTAAGCGACGCGCGCCGAAAGGCGCAACTGCTGCCACGAGAACACTTGCGGGCGCCCTGCGCAGCGCCGCCCTGGACTTCGGAGTGCCGCGGATCGTGGCCCCATCGACGCCTGCGCCAAGGACCCGAACCTTGACAGAAGTGTCGAGTGGACCTAAGTTGGGTCCAGTTGATGCGGGGTGGAGCAGCCTGGTAGCTCGTCGGGCTCATAACCCGAAGGTCGCTGGTTCAAATCCAGCCCCCGCTACCAAATAGGCTCCCGGCGGCGAAAGCTTCCGGGAGCCGACCCTTTTGTGGGGCTGCAGGCGTTCAAAATCGCGTGATGCGCACACCATCCGCGACCGGGTGCTTATCCCAACGCCCTCGCCATTCTCATCTGGCACTCCGCGCACCGGCGTAGCTCCTCGGTGGGGTTGCCCGGGCGAGTGATCGCCCCGCACAACGTCACTGGCTCTGCCCCGCTCCGCTTGATGGCATGAGCCAGCCCCTCGTCATCCAGCGCCCACGTGACATCTGCTTCAGTCAATGCCATGACCCCAGCCCCTTTTCTCGCTACTCCCCCGCCCGTTCCCGCTTCTCACTCGCCGCCACGGCCAGACACCTCGTGCAGCGATCGCGACCGGCTGCGGTGCGGGTCAGCGGCTCGATCACCGTGGCGCCGCAGAGCGCGACCGGATAGCGGCTCGGGTACACCAGGTGCACCGGCATGTCGTCCAAGCTGCCGGAACGGGCATCCTGCTCCGCCGGGGCTTGCTCGACGCCGGTCACCGTGCGGGCGTAGACGATCGATTCACGCATGGGGCGTCTCCGTTGGCGGTTCATCCGTCGGCGTTCCAGTGACCTCATCGCGATCCGCGAACTCCCCTGCGAACACGTCGTGGGCATTGCGGGACAGCCAGTACAGGCCGCCGATGATCAGCCCCAACGGCAACAGGGTCAGGAAGATCGTGGTGAAGAAGAACGCCAGGCGGCTTCGCTCATTTGCCGTGACGCATACGGCGCAGGCGTTCGCAACGCCGGTCCACAGGCACGCCGCGGCCAGAGCCCAAAGGCGAGTGATCCACGCGGCGCGGCTCACAGGTACACCTGCCAGTACAGCAACGGCCACACCAGCACCACGAAGTACCAGAACAATCGCACGGCAGTGAAACTGCCGGGCGTGAGCTTGCCCGTGTTCATGGCGCGCCAAGTCAGGGCGAGCGCAAAGACGGCCACGATCGCATGCAACGCATGCGTGCCGATGATCATGAAGAAGAACGAACCCAGTTGGCTCGAAGTGAGCGTGAGGCCCTGCGCCAACAGCGCGCGCCATTCCAGACCCTGCAGGCCCACGAATGTGGCGCCGAGCAGGAGCGCCAGGCCCACGAAAGGATTCGCGGCGCCAGCGCCACCCTGCTTGTGGCGGCGGCCCGCGATGACCAACGCCACGCCACTCAGCAGCAATGCCACGGTGTTGATCGCGGTGCGCTCGATCGGGAGTCGCGGCTGGTCCGGCGGAGGCCACGCCCCCAGCGGCGCGGAACTCTTCGCGATCGCGAATGCCGAGATGAATCCGGCGAACAACATCACCTCGGTGAAGATGAACAGCGCCATCCCCAACGCTCCACTGTCCACCCCGTTACGCGAGCGACGCGAGGCGCTCGCGCGAGGTTCAGTGAGCGGTTGCACCTTCGCCCTTGCCCTTCTCGTCGTGTTTGCTCGGGTGGTGCGTGCCGCCGTAGTGCCAGCCCGCATCCTTCTTCCACCCCTCACCTGAATCGCGGCCCACGTCCGGCATGACGCCCGCGTACAGCAGCACCATGATGATGAGGGCGGCACCCAGCACCCAATGCACAATGGGCTTCTCGACATTGATGTGCATGAAGTTCTTGGCCACGAGATAGGCTTTGATGAGCGCAATCCCGAACGCCGTGATGAGCGTGAGGACCGGGTGGCCCAGCATGGGGCCGAGCACGCTCACCACCAGCAGGGCGACGAGGATGGCCCAGATCTTCACGTAGTTGGTCGGGTGATGCGCCTGCGCGTGCGTGGACATGGACTCCTCCGGCCTACTTGGCGATGTACAACAAGGGGAACAGGAAGATCCACACGAGGTCGACGAAGTGCCAGTAGATTCCCACGTTCTCCACGCGGTGCAGTTCCTGGTTCTTCTTCGCGGTGGACGCGACCGCGAGCATCACCAGCATACCGGCGATGACGTGGAAGGCGTGCAGGCCAGCCGCGGTGTAGTAGTAGGACCAGAATCCGCCCGACTGGATGGTGAACCCTTCGCGGATCTCATGCGTCCACTCGAAGGACTTCACGATCAGGAAGATCAACCCTCCCAGACAGGTGGTGTACAGCAACCGCGCGGCCTTGGCTCCATCGCCCTTCTCGGCGGCTTGGTGCGCGAGCACCGCCGAAAGACTCGAACTGAGCAGAATGAGCGTATTGAACGCCCCCGCCCAGGTGTTCGTGTGCGCCGCCTGCTCGGCCCATTCGACGTGGGCGATCCGGTTCATCACATAGCACGCCAATAGCCCTCCGAAGATGACGATTTCGGAGACCAGCACCCACCACACCGCCAATCGGCCCGTGGGGATACCCATGGCGCTACGCGTCGTCGCGATCGTCTTCACTCGACAACCCTCCTCAGGTCTTCTCGTTCTGGGGCCAGAAGTCTTCGGCGCGTCCCGGCACGCTGTACTCGTAGGGACCGCGATAGCAGGTCGGCAGCTCGGGCCAGTTGCCATGCGGCGGAGGCGAATCCGCCGTCCACTCCAACGTATTGGACCTCCACGGATTCTTCTCGGCCTTCTTGCCGGCGAACATGCTCACCAGGTAGTTCACGAGGAACACGAACTGGAATGCCAACATGACGAGCAACGAGATGGTGGCCACCATGCGCAGGTGCTGCATCCACGGCTGAGCCAGGTGCGGGAAGTTGTGGTAATCGAAGATGCGACGATGTTCGCCGGCCGCGCCCAGCACGAACAGGGGGATGAAGATACCGTTGAAGGGAATGATCGTCCCCCAGAAGTGCACCTTTCCCCAGAACTCGTTCAAATATCGACCGAACATCTTGGGGAACCAGAACGTCACGCCCGCCATCACCGCGATGATCGCGATCGGGAAGAAGGTGTAGTGGAAATGCGCGACCACGAAGTAGGTGTCGTGGAAGTGAATGTCGGCGCCACTGGCGCCCAGATAGATCCCGGTGACGCCGCCAACCAAGAACTCGGCGATGAAGGCCAACGCCCACAACATCGGCGTGGTGAACCGGATCGAGCCCCCGTACAGGGTGGCGATGTAGACGAAAAGCATCTCAGCGATCGGGATCGAGATGAGCACGGTGGTCACCGTGAACACATTCGCCATCCGCGGGTCGATGCCTGCCACGAACTGGTGGTGCGCCCAAACGAAGAAGCTGAGCACGCCCGTGGCGACGATCGTGTAGATCACCGTCTTGTAAGCGAACAACTTCTTGCGCGAGAAGACGGTGATGACCTCGGCCACGATGCCGACGGCGGGGAGCATCACCACGTACACCTCGGGGTGACCGAAGAACCAGAACAGGTGCTGCCACAGGATCGGGTCGCCACCTTTGCCCGGGTTGAAGAAGCTGGTCCCCAGGGTCTGGTCGAACAACAGCATGACCGCGCCGGCCACCAACGGCCCCACCGAGGCCATGAACAGGATGCTGGCGATGACGATGGTCCACACCAGGATGGGCACATCGAAAGCCTTCATTCCGGGAGCGCGCGAGTTCATCGCCGTGACGATGAAGTTGATGCCACCCAGCAGGAACGCCACGAACTCGACTGCGACGGCCAGGAGCCACAGGGTCGAGCCGAGCGGGGTGAGGTTGTAGAGCTTGTTGGCCGACAAAGGCGGATAGGCGGTCCAAGCGCCACCGAAACCCCCGTTCTGCACCAGCAGCGAGGCGATCAGGATGACGACGCTGAGCGCGAACATCTGGTAGCTCAGGCGATTGATGCGCGGGAACACCATGTCATCCGCGCCGATCATGAGCGGGATGAGGTAGTTGCCGAATCCGGCGATCAGTACGGGCATGGCGACCCAGAAGATCATGATGCTGCCGTGGTTCGTGATGAGCGCGTTGTACTCACCCGGTGACACCACCCCGAAGCCCGGGACGGGATTACCCGGGAAGGCGAGCTGCATGCGGAACACATACGCCATGAACGCGCCCAACACCGCCATGAGCATGCCGGTGAACATGTACTGGAAGGCGATCATCTTGTGATCGGTCGACCACAGGTACTTCTTGATGAAGCCCGGCTCTTCGTGGCCGTGATGCGCCGACCCGGCGTGGTGAGCGTCTGCGTCGGAATGGTGGGCCATGTCGTTCCCCGTCACTGCTGTCCGGCCGTGGCCGAGGTGGAATCCGTCGACGCGCCCATCGCGGCGCCATCGGTGGAGGCGAGTGTTGCCTCCGGCGTGTTGCTGTGCACCCAGGCTTGGAAGGTTTCGGGCGTGTCGATGACCAGGTCGGCACCCATCACGCCGTGGCCGACACCGCAGATCTCGGCACACAGGATGTCGTAATCGCCGGTCTTGGTGGCCTTGAACCAGCCCGTATGGATGCGACCGGGAACCGCATCGTGTTTGAGGCGGAAGGCCGGGATGAAGAAGCTATGCAGCACATCCTTGGATTCGAGCAGGAAATGGTAGGTCTTGCCCACCTCGACATGCAGTTTGTCAGTGGTGCGAATGTCATCCGGGGTATCGAGCTGCCCGTCGGCGCCGGGATCCTGGAACGTCCACGCCCACTGCTGCGACACAACGCGGACGGTGCGATCGGCCGCTGGCAGGGTCTGCTTGATCAACACCCACACTCGGACAGCCGCGATGATGATCACGACGTCGAAGACGAGCACGAGGCCGTGCGGGATGTCGATCCAGCGCTTGAGGTGCTTCTCCTTGCCCGTGATGTACTGGGCCTTGACGCCGTCGCGGGCACGGAACCGGAACATCAGCCAGAAGAACATGGCTTCGGCGGCGATGAACCAGGCGCCCACGATCACGGTGACCAGCCAGATCAGCTGATCGACGTCGCTGGAGTAGCTGGACGCGCTGGGGACGAGACGATCGAGCATTCTCTCGAGCTCCCTCGGTTACCGCAGGACGTAGAAGATCACGGACGCCACATAGAGCGCCGCGAGAATCAAGGTGAACAGGAATGCCCGCTTGGCGACGCCGTTGCCCCAGTCGTCCGGATAGCGGTCCTTGTCATCGGCCATGATGGTCTCCTGACTACTTCGTCGGCAGCGTCTTGATGTAGGCCACCACATCGAGCATGGCGGTCGTGTCGGTGAGTGTCATCGACATCGCGCGCATCTGGGACCCGTACATGTCGTCCGGGTGCGCGCCGCGCATGCCGCTGTGGAACTTCTGCAACTGGGCGTACATATACCAATCGGCCTGACCCAACAGCTTGGGGGCGCCCATGTCCTTGTTACCCATGCCTTCGGCGCCGTGGCAGGTCGCGCAGATATTGCTGTATTGGGTCTGGCCCGCAGCCTTGTCGCCCTGGGTCAGCACATGTTCGGCCGCGGCGATGGGCATTCCAGCCACGTACGCGGCGATGGACTCCTTGTCGCCTTCGCGGTACAGGGTGCGTGCCATCGGGCGCATGCGGTGCCCTTCCATGTCGTCTGGATGCGCGCCGCGAATGTCCTTCGAGAAATTCTCGAGCTGGCGCAGGATGTACCACTCTGGCAAGCCCGCGATGTCCGGCGCCTTGAGCTCACGATTGCCCGCCCCGTTCGCACCGTGACAGGGCGCACAGGTGTCGTAGACGAGCTTGCCGCGCTCGAGGCCGGACTTGGGCCCGGCGCCGCAACCAACGAGGGCTGCGCCGACCACGGTGGCGACGAGCAGACCGATGTAGGCCTTGTTCAACAAAACGACCTCCAAGTTGCGGACGCAATGGGCCGATGCTCGAGCGCGCTTGTATACACGATTCCTGTTCGCTTCACCACTTTTTGAGCTTCATGCGGCACGCAGGCGGAGCCACGCGTCGAGCGACATGACGAGGAACAGCACGAACAGATACAGGATCGAGTATCGGAACAGCTGGACGGCGGCTGGAGTGCTCGGGCGGCGGTACAGGCGCACCGCACCGAGCAGGAACAGGCTGCCCAGGAGCGCTGCCGAAATCATGTACAGCAGGCCAAGCCCAGCGAGCGGACCCACGGCGATCGTCACCGGCACCAGCACGCACGAGTACAACAGGATCTGCCGCCGCGTCTCGGGCTCGCCGTGCGTCACGGGCAACATGGGAATCCCGGCGCGCTGGTAGTCCTCGCGGCGGTACAGCGAGAGCGCCCAGAAATGCGGCGGGGTCCACAGGAAGATGATGCCCGCGATGAGCACGGCGGGCAGGTCGACGCGGCCAGTGACCGCGGCCCACGCGATGATCGGCGCCGATGCCCCCGCTCCGCCACCGATGACGATGTTCTGCGGCGTGCGCCGCTTGAGCCAGACGGTGTACACGATCGCATAGTAGAAGATATTGAACATGGCGATCACGGCAGCCAAGGGATTGCACGCGACCGTGAGCACGGTCCACGAGAGCCATGCCAGCGCCAGCGCGAACCCAGCCGCGGCGGGCGGCGAGATCAGTCCCGCAGGCAATGGGCGCGACTGGGTGCGACGCATGAGCGCATCGAGATCGCGGTCGAAATAGTGGTTGAACGCTGCCGCCGAGGCGGCCGACAAGGCGATGCCGATCGCGGCCCCCCAGAATACGCGCGCCGATGGGAACCCATCGGCTGCAAGCAGCGCCGCGGGGAGCCCGGTGAACAGCACCAGGAGCACGATGCGCGGCTTGGTCAACTCGAGCCAGGCGCGCAGCGTTCGCGCCGAGGTGGGATTCGAAAGGGCGACACTCATCGGGCCGGAACTCCTGCCAGCACCGGGCTCGCGGCCGGCATCGCCGCCACACGCAGTGTGGCGATCAGGGTGAGTCCGAGCATCAAGGCGGCGTTGCCCAGATGCAGCGCCGAGACCCAGACGGGGATTCCCATGAGCACATTCGCCACACCGATGACGATCTGCAACAGCACCAAACGCGGCAGAAGCCGGCCGATGGTACGCACCACGGGATCCTCGCAGCGCGCCGCCGCGAATCCGGTCACCACCACTATCGCGGCGAGCGCATAGGCCACGAGACGATGCGATACTTGCAGCGCCACCAAGCCCACGAACGGCGGGAACCACTCGCCATTGCATCGCGGCCAGTCGGGGCACGCCAGGCTCGCATGGTTCGTGCTCACCATGCCGCCCAGGATGGACTGCGCATACACCATGGCCGTGGTCAGGCCCAACAACGCCAGCAAGCGCGGGGGACGCATGGCCCCTGTGCCCTCGGTGATCCGGCGGCTGTCCCGGTGCGCAGCCACGGACAGCGTGACCAGCGTGCAGAATAACAACAACCCCATTGCCAAGTGTCCGGCGACCACCGAGGGGTCGAGCAATTTCCACACGGTGAGCGCGCCGAGCAGCGCCTGGGAGAAGTACAGCACCACCGATAAAGCGGCCACCCCGCCGAAACGGCGTCGAGTGTCCGCGTGCGCCAGCACCCAAGCCGCGGTGGCGAACAACAACAGGCCGACGAACAGCGCGATCAGGCGGTGGAACCATTCGATGAAGATATTGAACTGCATGGGCGGGATGAGCTGGCCGTGGCACAGCGGCCAATCCGGGCATGCCAGCCCCGAGCCTGTGGTGCGCACGACCGAGCCGATGATGATCAGCGCGTACATGAGCACGGAGGTTGCAGTGGCGAGCCGCGCAGTGACGGCGAACGACCGCTGGGACGACATGGAACCTACCTTTGAGGGTGGACGGGCGAGAGAAACTAGCATAAAGCTCTTGGCGCGCGCAGCCTGACGCAACCCGCAAGGCCTGCGATTCGCCCCCTCGACCCTTCCTTATCAAGATGAGGCACCCATGAGCGAGGCTCTGTACATCTCACGCGTCACCGTGGATCAACTGGGCAGCCTGCATCGGCGCGCACATCTCCCCTTGGGCGCGAGCGCGGACTTCGGGGTGCACGGGCCGATCGTGGAGTTGTTCAAGCTTCAGCCGGAACGTGAACTGCCGCTTCCGGTCGACTTCATCGTCGCCGCCACCGCGGGTTGAATGCTCGGCACCCTCAACGGCGCACTGGAAGTGCGCCAAGTGAAGCTCGGATGCGAGGCGGTGCAATGCTCGGCCCAGGGTGTGAACATCCTGCGTACAGGGTTACCGGTTCTGGCCGAGGTCCGCGTCCACTACCGCCTGAGTATCCCGAAGGGGTCGCGCGAGGCGGTGGAACGGGCGCTCGCCAAGCATCAGGAGAAGTGCCCGACGGCCGCCACATTGCAGGGCGCCGTTGCCGTGAGTTGGACGGCCGAGATCGAGGAGTCGACCTCGTGACCTCCGGCGGCGCCTGAGCGCCGACACGGTGGACGATCGATTCAGGGACCCGGTCGCATGTCGTTCACTGCAGCGGGCGGGATGATGTCGGTGTTGGGGGACAGCAGGAACAGCGCGTCGTTGGGATTCACGCTCACGCTTGTGACCGTGGCGCCATCATTGATGCCCGGGGCCACCAGCCCGAGGATGCGTTGGAAGGTTCCGCCAAGCGGCACCTGGAGCAACTGGTCGGAGGGGTTCACCAGCACGGTGCCATTCTGGAAATCGCGCCGATACAGACTCGTCGCCCCCTGCTGGAAATGGATGTCGTCGAACCAGATATCGCCGACCTGCGCGCCCAGGTAGAACACCAGTTTGCTGGAGACGCTGGCGTTGGGCTGGAGCACGACCTGGTAATGGCGCCACTGGGTATCCACCGTGACGTTGCGACTGGCCACACTTCCACCGCCGGGGTTGCTGGCCACCACCTCGAACGTGCGTGGGGCGGAGGCCCTGGCCCAGAACGTCACCGAGTATTGGAGCCATGGATAGACCGCAATGGAGTTCAAGGTGGTCAGGTTGACATACCACGACACCGAGCTGGATGCGGTCACCGAGATCCTGGCGGATGAAGTTCCCACCGGGGCGGAGGTGAGGTCTCGCGCAATGGTCGCCGCAGCTGGCGCGAACGCGGAGAACGACCAGCCGGTCGTGGCGCTCGTCTCGAAGTCTGGGTTGCTCACGGCGTCGGGATTGGTCCCCGCCCAGATCATCTGGTACTGCGGCCCGAGCGGCTGCCCGAGCCACCCTGTGTGCGCGATGCTGTTCGAGGCGCGCCCATTCGCCAGATCCACTGCATACTCGTCGTACCAATAGGAGTGATATGGCGCGGTGGTGGCGACTCGGTCGGAGGGGCCGAAGACGCCATACCCCTCGCCCAGCGCGGCGCTGGCCAGGCCGAACCGCACTTTGGCCGTGTTCTCGGCAGAATATTGGTTACCGCTCGCGCCCTGCATGGCGCTGAAGATGTAGTTGTGTGCCGGCTGCGCGAAATCACGCTCGTCGGCGAAGTAGCCCTGCGGGTCGGTGAGCATGTTCTGGTACCAAGTGCCGCCGCCCTGATAAGGGAAGTTCTCGCGCATCCAACCATTGAACGTCTGCGTGTGCGCGCTGCCGGCGCAATTGCCCACGATGATGGGACTGCCGCCCGATAGCCGGCGAATGCGATTCGCCAATGTGTCGGTAGCGGCCTGCCAAGCCGCGTCGAACGTGGCGATCGAGGCGTAGCCGGCGCGCGCGAAGTCGATCTTCCGGGTGGCGTCCTGCGACCAGGTGATGCTGTGGCAGAACACATCGAAGAACACGCCGTCCCATACGCCACTCTGGATCGCGACCTCGTGGATCAGGTCGGCAAGTCCCTCGGCCACCACGAAACGACCCGAAAGGTCGCGCTTGGCGAGGTTCACGCTCACGCCCGGGTAATAGTTGTTCGTGACGGAGTTATAGAGGAACCCGCCGGCATCGCGCACGAGGCGGCGGTAGCGGGTCGGATAGTGGTTCAGCGAATCGGGATCGGCCGCGTTCCAGATATCGTGACCCAGCACATAGGCGAGCAGGCGGATGTCGGGATTGCGCGCACGCAGTGCGGCGAGGACATCAGGCCGATACGGCGTGATCGGATTGACGTCGAGGATCACCTCGTCGTAACGCGCGACCTGCGCGATGGCCGTGGTGTCGAGCGACCCGTTCGCAAGCACGTATGGGTATCCATCGCCCATGATCGAGCCATAGAGTCCCAATCGAGGGTAGCCCTGGGCGGCTCCCGAGACGCTCAGCGTCCCGGAAAGCAGCGTAGCGCACACGCTCGCCATCGTGATGATGCACAACCGACGTTTCATGGAGGGCCTCTGTCGGAGTCATCGGCCTCCATGCGCGGCCACTTGAGCGAGGCCAAGTGCCCCATGAAAACGCTCGAGCCGCCAGCTCACAGGGCCGGCGGCTCGAGGTGTGGGCGAACCCCGGATCAGGGGCGCAATTGCACTTGTCGCAGGTCCTTGACGGTCGCCGGCGGAGTGATGTCGTCGCTCAAGAGGAACAGTGCGTTGTTCGGCGGCAGCACCTGGACCTGACTGACGGTTCCATCGTTCGT
>JBDSKE010000022.1:0-40556 GCA_039917105.1 Candidatus Eiseniibacteriota bacterium
CATGCAAGGAGCTAAGCTCCTGCATGGATCATTTATAGCAAGGTTACTACGTCATCGAATTCAAATGCGAATTCTAGACGCGGACTTGCCGGGCTTTCAAAGTCACGTGCGCTATTCGATTTTCAAAGAACGGAGATGATTCGTCCGCCTCTCGCGTGGCGAGAAGCGGACGGGGAACTTAGCCTGTGTTCCTGCGGAAGTCAACTACACTTTTTGTAGGAGGGCTTGTTCCTGCAGCAGGCGCAATATAGGGCTGCCCCCAATGCGTGTCAAGCGACCTGGGTGGCATCCTGCTAAGTCATTGCAGAATAAGGAGAATGCCCGAAATAGCCGTTAATCATGGAGGGGAACGACGCGGACCATGCGGCGCCCACGGCGCAGCACTAATGGTTGGGCGAGCCGAATCGAGTGCATCGGATCGTCGATTCTGGCCCCATCCACCTCGACGCTATGTTCCGTCGAAACCGCCCTGCGCGCATCGCCCCCCGATTTCGCTAGTCCGGCCTGCACCAGGAGCGCATGGAGCACCAATTCACCCGCGGGAAGCCTGACTTCGACAAGGTCGTCGGGGATCCCTCGCTTGCTGAACTGGGTCTCGAAGTCAGATTGGGCCTGGGTCGCCTGCGATTCCCCGTGGTATTGCCGCACCAACTGCTGCCCCAGGCGCTTCTTGATGCCCATCGGGTTGATGGCGGCATCCGAGAGTTCGAGCTCGATCGCGCGTAACTCCGCGTTCGTCACATCGGTGGCGAGGCGCCAGTATTGCAGCATGGCTTCGTCGGGGATGCTCATCACCTTGCCGAACATCTCGGCGGGCGCATCGGTGACCCCGATGTAGTTGCCCAGGCTCTTGCTCATGCGCTGCTTCCCATCGAGTCCGGGCAGGAGGGGGACCGTGAGCACGACCTGCTGAGGCTGGCCGTGGATCTCCTGAAGGGCCCGCCCCACGATCAAGTTGAACTTCTGCTCGGTTCCGCCCATCTCGATGTCGGCACGGATCGCGACCGAATCATAGCCCTGCATCAGCGGGTAGAACATCTCGTGAATGCTGATGGGCTGATTCTCACGAAAGCGTTTATGGAAGTCATCGCGCTCGAGCATTCGTGCCACGGTGTAGTGGGACGCGAGGTGCATGATCTCCATGAAGGTCATCCGCGAGAACCAATCGCCGTTACGGTGCACTTCGACAGGCAACAAGCCAGCGCCGGGCTCGCGCAGCAGCACTCGATGGAACTGCTCCAGGTAGGTCGTCGCGTTGGACTCGACTTGTTCGGTTGTCAATTGTGGGCGCGTCTTGCTTCGTCCACTGGGGTCACCGACCATGCCGGTGTAGTCCCCGACGATCAACACCACTTGGTGGCCGAGCGCTTGGAAATCCCTCAGTTTCCGCAGTCCGACCGTGTGTCCCAGGTGGATGTCGGGCGCAGTTGGATCGAACCCCTGCTTCACCCGCAGTGGGCGCCCCTCGGCCACGCTGGTCTTGAGGCGCGCGAGCAACCCGCCCTGAGGCAGGGAGTCCTCCACGCCACGAGAGAGGATCTCGAACTGGTCTTCGGCGCTGAGGTGTTTCGGAAATGTTTCCATAGGAGCGGAAGTCTAGGGGCGAGTCACGAACGCGGCAAACCGTGGAATGCGCCTTGACCCTTTGGAAGGTGTCCGCCTAGTCTGAAGGTTCGAAAGGGGTCAACCCCACCCTCCATGGCTCATCCTGCAGTCCGCGTCGCCCGGCGCTTTCCCTGGAAGTTCTTCCTCACGGCCGTCTTGATCGCCGCCTTCGGCTCCGCCGGAGCAGTGTTCGGACTCGTGCAGTGGCTGCGCCGCGACCTCCCTTCGCCGGAGCAGGTCTCCTCGATCCAGGCGCCGGTGAAGACCACCGTGTTCGATGCGCGTGGGCGCGTTCTCCACGAGTTCTATCGTGAGAATCGTTCCAGCGTGCCGCTCAAGCGCATCCCTCGCCACCTCGTCAATGCCACGCTGTCCACAGAGGACCGCAACTTCTACAAGCATTGGGGCGTCGACCTGTGGGGCGTCGGCCGCGCCGCGGTCACCGATGTGATGCACATGCGCCGCACCCAGGGCGGCAGCACGATCACGCAGCAGCTTGCGCGCAATCTGTTCCTCACGCATGAGCGCACGATGACGCGCAAGTTGAAGGAGGTCGCGCTCGCAATCGAATTGGAGCGCAACTACTCGAAGGACCAGATCCTGGAGATGTATTTCAACCAGATCTACTTCGGGGAAGGCGCCTATGGGGTGGAATCCGCCGCCAAGACCTACTTCGGCAAACCGCTCGATGAGCTGACACTGCCCGAATGCTCCTTGCTATCGGGGATTCCCGCGAATCCCAGCCTTTACTCGCCCCGCCGACGTCCGCAGGCAGCCCTGGCACGGCGCTCCAAAGTGCTGCGCAACATGCTCACCACCAAGGCGATCACTCAGGTCGAGTTCGAAAACGCGATGCACGCGCCGCTGGGCGTGACAACCGTGCGCTACAGCAACGATCGCGCCCCCTACTTCGTCGAGATGGTGCGACTGCATCTGGACGAGAAGTACGGTTCGAATGCCGTATACGAAGGTGGACTACGCGTGTACACCACGCTCGACATGGACCTGCAACTTCTCTCCGAGCGCGCGCTCGAGAAACAACTGGCGCAGCTCGAGAAGGAACTCAGGCTCACCACGACGTTGGCGAGTTTCAATGACGCCGCGAATCCGGGCACCGGGCGCAGTCCCTACCTGCAGGCCGCGCTGGTCGCGATCGATCCGCGCAACGGTTACATCCGCGCGCTGATCGGCGGGCGGAACTGGAACGACAGCAACTTCAACCGCGCCACGCAGGCGGCGAGGCAGCCCGGGTCGGCGTTCAAGCCATTCGTCTACACGGCGGCCATGGACAATGGTTTCAAGCCGACCGATCTCATCGTCGACGAGCCGGTTTCCTTCCCCGGCGGCAACGGCAAGGCCTACCAGCCGCAGAACTACGACCGCAACTACCGCGGGCCGGTGACGCTGCGTTACGCACTGCAGCAGTCCATCAATATCCCGGCGATCAAGCTGTTGCGCAAGGTCGGCACCTCGCTCGTGGCGAGCTACGCGCGCCGCATGGGAATCAAGAGCCCGCTCGGGCAGAACCTCTCGCTTGCGCTGGGCAGCAGTGAAGTGAACCTGCTGGAACTGACCTCGGCCTATGCGGTGCTCGCCGACCGCGGGGTGCGCAATGACTGGTTGTTCGTGCTCAAGGTCGAGGATAAGCGCGGCAACGTCCTTGAACGCAACGCACCCCGACCGTACGAGGTGCTCTCCGAGGCAACGGCGGCAACCATGACCTCGATGCTGCAGAGCGTGATGGACCATGGCACTGGCTTTCCCGCGCGTGCGCGTGGCTTCCTGCTGCCGGCCGCAGGCAAAACGGGAACGATGGATGAGTACAAGGACGCGTGGTTCGTGGGTTACATCCCCAGCCTGACCTGTGGTGTATGGGTGGGCTTTGATGAAAAGCGGGTCATCGGCCCTGGCATGACAGGAGGCCGGGCGGCGCTGCCGATCTGGACCGACGTCATGATCGGCGCTACGCGCGGCAAGCCCGTCGAGGATTTCCCGGTCCCCGCCGGAACCATCAGCCGCGTCGTCTGCGCAGAGACCGGGATGCTCGCGACATCGGCCTGCCCCAGTACCACGTCCGAGATCTTCGCCGAGGGCTCGGAGCCCACCGAGTTGTGCACATCCCATCCCGGCGAGGCGCTGCAGTCGTCGGGCCCGGGCACGTCCGAACAATCAGAACCGGACTTGCCTCCGCTCCAGGAAGATGGGCGCGAGGAGATCCACCACCGCTGATGCGGCGGAGATCAGGCGATGCGCTCGACGACCAGATCCACGAGCATTTCAGCGCTCTGACCGATCCTGAAACAATGCGCCGCCCGCCCCACGGCGGCGGGATCTTCCGCAGCCAGATGCAGTTCGGCCAGCGTTTCGCCGCGCCGCACGCGTTGGCCGGGCCTGGCAAGTACCATCAGCCCCACCCGCGGATCAATGGAGTCCTCTTTGGCGCGGCGGCCCCCTCCGATCGAAACCACCAACTCGCCCAGGGCAAAACAATCACAGGACTCGAGTACGCCTTCGCTTTCGGCCAGCACCGGCCTGACAACCGGTGCGGGATGCAACCTGGATGTGTCCTCGAGCAAGCGCGGGTCGCCGCCCTGCGCCTCGACCAGCCGCAACCACAGTTCCCATGCTGCCCCGGAGTCCAGCGCCTGCTCCGCGCGCGCGCGTGCCTTGGCATCGGTCGCATCCGCGCCCGCCAGACGAAGCATCACGGCGGCCAGGTCGAGCGTGAGGGCCCGCGTCTGGGCGGGGCCACCGCCGCGCAGGGTCTCACACGCCTCGCGCACTTCGAGCGCGTTGCCCACCGCCTGGCCCAGCGGCCAGTTCATGTCGGTGATGAGCGCCTCGGAGGATGCACCCAATGAGCGTGCAGTGGAGACGAGCCGTCGGGCCAGACTGCGCGCCTGTTCGCGCGTTTTCATGAACGCTCCGCTGCCGCACTTGACGTCGAACACGAGCGAGCCCGCTCCCTCGGCGATCTTCTTGCTCACGATACTCGAGACAATGAAGGGTTCGAACTCCACGGTCGAGGTCACGTCCCGCATTGCGTAGAGCAGTCCGTCAGCCGGGGCCAGGTCGGGACCCTGCCCCACCATGACCACACCCAGACCGTCGAGCTGCCCCCGCATCGCTTCGGGCGAAAGCGTGGTGTGAAACCCCGGAATCGACTCGAGCTTGTCGAGTGTGCCGCCGGTGTGCCCCAACCCGCGCCCCGAAACCATCGGCACCAACACGCCGCATGCTGCCACGAGGGGCGCGAGCATCAGTGAAAGCTTGTCCCCGACTCCCCCCGTCGAGTGCTTGTCGGCGCTCGGCCTGCCGAGTGAAGTCCAGTCGAATACCCGGCCCGAGTGCAGGAGCGCCTGCGTCAAGGCGTCGGTCTCGGCGGGGTCGAGCCCGCGCAGGAAGGCCGCCATGAGCCACGCGCTCACCTGATAGTCCGGGACCCGCTTGGCAAGGTACTCCGACAGGAACATGCGGATCGTGTCGGGTGCATGAGTACCGCCGTCGCGTTTGATGCGAAGGAACTCGCGGGCATCGATCACGGAACTCAATACCCCTTCCCTTCGTTCGCCTCACCTCGCACGATTTTGACGCCCGCCGACGCGCCCAGACGCGTTGCGCCCGCGGCGACCATGGCCTCGGCATCGCTGCGCGTCCGCACGCCTCCCGAGGCCTTCACGCCCATCTCCGGCCCGACCGTCTCACGCATCAATTGCACATCCTCGACCGTCGCTCCGCCACCAGCGAATCCAGTGGAAGTTTTGACGTAGTCGGCACCCGCGGCCTTCGACAAGGAACACCCCATGAGCTTTTCATCGCGCGAGAGCAGCGACGTCTCCAGGATCACCTTGACGATCACGCCCTTGCCGGCCGCCTGCACGACCCCGTGGATGTCCTGCTCGACCAGCGCATAGTCGCGCGACTTGAGCGCCCCGATATTGATCACCATGTCAACCTCCTCAGCCCCCTGCTCGATGGCGCGACGCGTCTCATAGACCTTGACGTCGGGCACATGCGCGCCGAGTGGAAACCCGATCACGGTGCAGACCTTGACCCCGGAGTCACGGAGCATCTCGCGACACAGGGATACCCAATTGGGATTCACGCACACGGATGCGAAACAGAACTGCGCAGCTTCGCGGCACAGCTGTTCGACCTCCTCGCGGGTGGCATCGGGTTTGAGCAGGGTATGGTCGATGAGCGACGCCAGACCGTCGGAGGCGGGGCAATAGCCCATTGTCGAGACGACCCGGGATGCGCCAGCCTCAGCGAGGGCACGGGTCTCTTCCGGGCCGCGCACACCGCTCACCCCCCAGTTGCGGCAACGATCGCAGGTGTCGGCATCGTGCACCACCTGGCCCACCGGCACGGCATGTTGGAGCGGCGATGCCGAGCTTCCCTGCGACAAGGCTTCGAGCACCTGTCGGGTGATGACCTCCACCAACTGATCGCGTTCGCGACTCATCGCTTCCCTCCATGCTTGCCGAAATCGAATGCGTCCGCGAGCAACGCGCGCAGGCGGCGGCGCACGATGCGGCCGCGCGTGTCACGCCAGTGCACCCACATGAGTGGCGAGAACTCATAGAGCACCTGCCGGCACGCCCCGCACGGCGGCGCCCCACGTCCGGGGCCGGCCGTGACCGCGATGGCGGTGAATACCTTCTCGCCCTCGCTCACCGCTTTGAACACAGCCGTGCGCTCGGCACAACAGGCCAAGCCGAACGAGGCGTTCTCAACGTTGCAGCCGTGATAGACGCGTCCGGACTTGCCTGCGATCGCGGCACCGACTGAGAAGCGGGAATAGGGTGAATACGAGGACGCACGTGCTCGCTCGGCCTCGGCCATCAGTTCCTTGGGTGTCATGCGCGCAACTCCTTCAGAAAACTCAGGCCGTGTCGCGGTGGCGTCACACTGAACAGTTCCGCCAGCGTGGCGCCCAGGTCCGCGAACGTGGCTCGGGTTCCCAGATCGGCCCCCGAGCGTACACGCGGCCCCGCCAGTAGCAATGGAGTGAACTCTCGGGAATGGTCCGTGCTCGGGGTTGTGGGATCATTGCCGTGGTCGGCGGTGATCCACACCATCTCATCGCTTCGCAGGCGCGGCAGGAGTTGATCCAGTGCGTGGTCGAATCGTTCGAGCGCGCGGGCGAAACCGGGCGGGTCATTGCGGTGCCCGAACAATGTGTCGAAATCCACGAGATTCGCGAATACCAGCCCCTCGCCCGGCTTGCGGGCCAGGTCGAGCAAAACCTCGGCGCCTTCCTCGTTGTCCTTCGTATGGATGGCATCGCTCACGCCCTTGCCCGCGAACAGGTCGTCCACCTTTCCCACGGTGATGACCGGTAATCCCACTTCTCGAAGGCGGTCCATGACAGTGGGTTCCCATGGTTCGAGCGAGAAGTCGCGGCGATTCGCGGTGCGCTGGTAGTGCCCTGGCTCCCCCACGAACGGCCGAGCGATGACGCGCCCCACCGCATGCACTCCGGTGAGCATTGCGCGGGCGATCCTGCACGCCTCGTAGAGCTCCTCCAGGCGCACGACGCTTTCGTGCGCCGCGATCTGGAACACCGAGTCCGCGGAGGTGTACACGATGAACCGTCCGGTACTCTGATGCTGCTCGCCGAGCCGCATGATGATTTCAGTTCCCGATGCAGCACAGTTGCCGAGCCAGCCGCGCCCGACGCGTTCGGACCAGGGTTCGAGCAACTCGAGTGGGAACCCTTGTGGGTAGGTGGGGAATGGGTGGTCCAATACCAACCCCATCATTTCCCAGTGCCCGGTCGTGCTGTCCTTGCCCGGGGAACGCTCGGAAAGCCGCGCGCGCGCCGCTTGTGGCGAGGCCACTGGCGGGACACCGGGCAACGCGACCAGATTGCCCAGACCCAGACGCTGAAGGGTCGGCAAACGCAGGCCGCCCGCCGCCTCGGCGACGTGCAGCAGGGTGTGGCTACCACGATCGCCGTAGTCACCGGCATCCGGCATTTCCCCGATCCCGACGCCGTCGAGCACGATCAGGAACACCCGCATCCTCCTACCCCTTCCTTGTCGCAGCCGAGGCTGCCGCTCGGCCACGCAGGTAGATGTCGGCGCCAGCGGTCCACTCGGGTCGTTCCCCGACGAGGGTGGCCATCCGCACCGCGCGTCCGCCACGCGTGTACAGGCGGGTGACTCGCTTGCCGATGGTGCACACCACCTCGTAGGTCAGCGTCTCGCTCCAGCCGGCCACCTCCTCGATGGACACCTCGGCACCGCCCTGCTCGCCGAACAACACGACTTCATCCCCGACCTGACAGTCACCGTGGTCCGTGAGATCGATCATGGTCAAATCCATGGTGACACGGCCGAGGATTCGCGCGCGTTTTCCGTGGACCAGCATTTCACCGCGATTCGAGAGTAACCAGGAATAGCCGTGCCCATAGCCGACCGCCACAACGCCAATCCGGCTCGACCGCGTCGTGACATGGGTGCGACTGTAGCTGATGGGTGTGCCTGCGGGGAGTTCGCGCACCTGCACCAACCGGCTGCGCAACGACATCACCGGGAGCACGGCGGGCTGCAAGCGATCATGCGGTGGATGCACTCCATAGGCGATCAAGCCCACGCGCACCAAGTCGAGGTAGGTATCCGGAAGGTTCACGGTTGCGGCGCTGTTGGCCGCATGGATGCGCGGCGGGAGCAACTCCTCGGCTCGCAATTGGTCGACGATCAGTTGGAAACGCGCGAACTGCGCATGTGAGAACGCGGGGTCGGGGCTGTCCGCATCTGGGAAATGAGTGTACAGGCTGGCGATCCGCAGGCCCGGCAGGCTGCCGACCTCGCGGACGAACGCGAGCGCGTCGGATTCACCGACGCCGGTGCGTCCCATGCCGGTGTCGACCTCGATATGACAGCGAACCGCTCGGCCCGCTCGCTGGGCCTCAGCCGAGAGCTTACGCGCGAATGCGAGGTCCGCCACCGTGGGGTCGATGGCGTGCGCCACTGCGTCGGCCGCCTCGGTGGGCAAGAGTGGCGATAGGGCGACGATCGGCATGCTCACGCCCGCAAGCCGAAGTTGCATTCCCTCGTGGAGCGTGGCCACTCCCAGCTGCGAGACCTCTTCCCGTTCCGCGGCTTCCGCCATCTCGACGGCCCCGTGGCCGTATGCGTCGGCCTTGGCCAGCAGGAGCACTTCGCGCTTCGCTCCGACCAACTCGCGGATGGCGCGCAGATTGGCCTGGAACCGGTCGAGATCGATCTCAACCCAGGTGGAAACGGGAAGCGGCAAGCGGCGACCTCGGGGGTTCGGTATGCTGGCGGTGCCCAGATGGCCCCAGCCGAAGAGGCGCAGCATAGCGAGGCGCGGAGGCACCGCGCAACGAATGGGGCCCACAGGATCCGGAGGATGCATGACGGGACCTCTCGACTCCCGAACCACCATGGAGCTGCTGCTCGCGGCGATGGCCGGGATCTCGATCGCAGCGGCATGTGGCCTGAGGGCATTCCTGCCGATCCTGGCGCTGGCTGGCGGCGCCCGGCTCGGGTGGGTGCACCTATCCCCCTCGATGGCGTGGCTCTCGGGCGATGCCGTCATCTGGGCTTTGAGTGCGGCCACCGTCATCGAGTTGTTGGCCGACAAGGTCCCGGCGCTCGACCACATGTTGGACTTGGTCTCCACTTTCATCCGACCCGTGGCGGCAGCGTTCGCGGCGTGGGCCGGAATCGCCGGCTTGAACCCGGTGCTCGGCATGTCCGCCGCCCTCATCATGGGCGCGGGTGCGCTCGGCGTGCATGCCCTCAAAGCGAAGACGCGAGTGGGCAGCAGTGCACTCACACTCGGCGCAGCGAATCCCATCCTGTCGTTCATCGAAGATGCGATCACGGCGACGATGTCGGCAATCGCCCTTTTGGCTCCGATCCTGGGTGCGATCCTGGTATTGCTCGCGATCTACCTGTGTTGGCGCGCTTACTTCCTGACGCGGAGTGCGGTCCCCGCCGGCCCGAGCATGTCGAGCCCGCCCGCCGCAGGCTCAGGACCAGGTTCAGGATCCCAGCACTCGAGTAAGGACCGGCGAACATGACCGAATCCGAACGCGCGGCCTTCGAGCGCTTGCTCGGCGTATGTCGGCGCCTGCGCGGCCCGCAGGGCTGTCCGTGGGACCGGGAGCAGACACTGGCTACCATGACGCCCTACCTCACCGAGGAAGCTGCTGAGAGTGTCGATGCGATCGCCTCCGGCGACGTGGACCACTGCGCGGAGGAACTCGGTGATCTTGCGTTCCTTGTGATCTTCTGTCTCGATCTGCTTGAAGAGCGCTCCGATGTCGGCTTGGCGACGGCACTCGAGCGTGCGAGCGACAAGCTCATCCGACGCCATCCGCACGTGTACGGCGGGGCCGCCGTCAAGGATGGTCAGGCCGCTTACAAGCAGTGGCAGGAAATCAAGCAGGCAGAGAAGGGTGACCATGCCACTTCGCTCTTGGGCGACCCACCGAAAGGACTCCCCGCGCTGACGGCGGCGTATCGGCTGCAGGAAAAAGCAGGTGCGGTGGGCTTCGACTGGCCGGATATGCGTGGCCCAATGGACAAGGTGCGCGAGGAACTGTCCGAAGTGGAGCAGGCCCTCGCGCGACACGAGCCGAACGACCCCGCACTCGCACGCGAGATCGGTGACCTTCTCTTCGCCGTCGTCAACGTGGCACGCAAGCTACGGGTCGACCCTGAGGCAGAGCTCCGCGCAACGATGCAACGCTTTCGCGGCCGCTTCCTGCATATCGAGTCCCGCTTGGCGGAAGCCGGTAGGACCCCATCTCAATCGACCCTCGAGGAGATGGACACTTTGTGGGAGGAAGCCAAGGCGCTCCAGCGCCAGGCCATCCCAGGAGCGACACCATGACGGACCACACGAGCGATCAACCGCGCGAAGCCGCTTTATTCCTCCAGTTGGTGCTCGGGCTCCAACAGGCCGCCATGATGGCGCTGGGCAAGTTGATGAATCCTATGACGGGCAAGCTCGAGCGCAATCTGGAAGCGGCCAAGAACACCATCGACACGCTTGCCGCCATCGATGCCCGCACTCGCGGCAATCTGGAGTCCGATGAGCAACGAGTTCTCGCGCAGGTACTCACCGATCTGCGACTCAACTACGTGGATGAGGCGAAGAAAGGTTGAGCGCACCTTTGGCCGAGGGGCCATCCGGGGCGCGGTCCGGAACTACAGTGCCTGCAACACCGCGCACTTGAGGTAGTGCGTCTCCGGCACCGCCAGCAGCCGGGGATGATCCGGCGCCTCTCCGGCCCACTCCAACACGCGCATGGGCCGTTTCGCCAAGCGAGCCGCCTCGAGCAGAACCTGTTGGAACATCGAATCGTCCAGATGATGACTGCACGAACAGGTCACCAGAATGCCATCGTCCTCGAGCAGGCCCATCGCGGCGCGGTTGAGTTCGCGGTAAGCGCGCGCTCCCTGCGCCATATTGCGTTTGGACTTGATCAACGCCGGTGGGTCGACGACCACGATGCCGAAGCGTTCGTTTTCGCGATCCATGCGGCGAATCGTGTCGAACGCATGACTGCGCTGAAGCGTGATGCGATCCTCGAAGCCGGCACGCTCGATGTTGGCGGCCGCGATGCCGAGCGCCGGCTCGGACGAATCGATCGCCAGCACGCTCTCGGCTCCGCCACGCGCCATGTGCATGGACCATTCACCGTGATAACAGAACATGTCGAGTGCGCGTCGGCCATTGGCCCGTTTCTCGGCGCGCTTGCGATTCTCGCGCTGATCGAGGAATAGCCCGGTCTTCTGGCCACCGATCAGATCCACCTCGAGTGCGAAGCCCCCGACCGTGACGGGAACTCGCTCGGGAACCTCGCCCCACCACACGCGGCGCTCGAGCTCGAGCCCCTCCAACTGGCGTAACGGCGAGTCCGCGACCAGCACGGCTCCGCGCGGCGCGAACACTTCCTCGAGCGCTTCGCGCACGAACTCCTGTTGGGCCTGCATGCCGCGCGTGAGCACTTGGACGGACAAGTAGTCGCCGTAGCGATCCACCACGAGTCCGGGCAGTTGATCCGACTCGCCATAGACCATGCGCACCGCCACTTCGTCCGCATACACGGACTCGCGCAGGCGGAAAGCGCGCTCGAGCCGGCGCACGAAGAACGCTTTGTCGATGGCATCGCGTCGACGCGTCAGCATGCGCGCGCAGATCAGGCTGTGGCGATTCACGTAGGCGCGGCCAAGGAAGGCCCCGCGCGTGTCGACCACATCCACCAGCCCGCCGTCCTCGATGGCGCCCTCGTACGCTTCGACTTCGTTGCTGAAGATCCAGGGGTGGCCGCCACGGACGCGGCGATCCTCGCCGCGTTTGAGGATGAGGCGAGCGGAGTCGCTCATCGTGGGGCCTTCCATCCCTGGCTGCGCAACATGTGACCAATCATGCGATAGGTGATGCGCGCCGCCAAGAAATCCGAGGCCACATTGCCCGCCAGTGGTGCCAGTTCGACGACGTCGAAACCCACGATGCGATGCGTGTCGGCAACCGCGCCGACCAGGTCGCTGACCTCGAACCAATCGAGGCCACCCGGTTCAGGCGTTCCCGTTCCCGGCAGGTAGGCGGGGTCGAGCCCGTCCAAATCGAAGGTGATGAAAACCTCTTCGGTGAGTGAGTCGAGGATCGGGGCGAAGGCACCTTTGAGGCTGCGGAACTGCCGGGTGCTCCAGATGGGCGCCGGTGTCTCGCGCAGGTAGGCCGCTTCCTCTTCGCTCATCGAACGGATGCCCACCGATGAGGCCGGGCAGATCTCGCGAATGCGGCGCATGACGCACGCGTGGGAATCCGGTGTGTCCAGGTACTCATCGCGCATGTCGGCGTGAGCATCAATCTGCAGCACGGAAAGTTTTCCATAACGCTTGGCCGCGGCACGCACCGCGCCGGTGGTGATGCTGTGTTCGCCGCCCAGGATCACAGGCAGCTTGCCGATATCATAAATGTGGTCGACCGCCTGCTCCACGCGCTTGACCTGTGCGCCGGGGCTCGCGGCTGTGGGCTCAAGCTCTGGAAGCGTCGTGATTCCTGCACGGTAGGTGGCGCCCAGTTCGTCGTCCCAGACCTCCATGTTGCGCGAGGCCGCGAGGATCGCCTGCGGACCCATGCGGGTACCACCCTGATAGCTGGTGCTGAAGTCGTATGGCACCGGCAGGATGGCGACGCGGCTCGACTCGAGCGAGGAGAACTCGGGATCCAGGCCAGCGAAGTTGAAGGGCAATCCGGCAGGGTAGTGAGGCTGCTTCATGCGGAAGTTCTCCAGGAGGCACGCGGACTATACGGACCGACCCCAAGTGGTCAATGGCGAATCGGCCGGGGAATCACGTGCCGATCGGCGGGAGGGTCCCGACGGGCCTTCGAGAAGACGAATGGCGGGGTTGACGGGACTCGAACCCGCGACCTCCTGCGTGACAGGCAGGCGTTCTAACCAGCTGAACTACAACCCCGCGTCCGGCAGCCCAAGGGAGTGAACCCATGGCGCCGAGGCCGCGGGACAATACCCAGCGTCTCCAAAGGTGTCAAACATCAGCTCAATAGAGTCGCTCGAGGTCAGCGCCGTTGTAATAGTGAGTCAGGATACGCTTCGCGTTGGCCCCGCCGCGCGCCATGGCCAACGCGCCAGTCTGACACAAACCCACACCGTGTCCGAAGCCGGCACCGCTCGCGACGACCGCGAGAGCGCGACGCGAACCGGATTCTCGTCGCACGGCGATCTTGAACAGGTTCGAGCGCAGGATCGATGCCGGATTGCCGGAACGGCGCAATACCTGACGGAGCACATACGCAGGAATCAACATCTCGCCCTGGGTGGTCTCGACCCGCAGTCGCCAGACCCTCCCGGAGCGTGAACGCCCTGCGACGGAGACGTCGACGAGTTGACCCAGACCCTCGGGCGGCAATGTCAGCCCTTGTTGCGGGGCGAATCGAGTGACATTCGCAATGAACTCGACCGCGGTCCACTCCTCACGCCAACGATACTGGGGCGAGGAAGCGCAATGGTCGCCCTCGCCCACACCCCGATCCAACTGGCTGCCAAGATACGGGAGAGTTCCCGTGGGCCACGCTTCCCACGCCTCGGCGGTGATGCCGCCGCAGGTGGAGCAGTAGTTGGCACGGATCGGCGACCCGTTCGAGAGCGCCACCAGTCCAGCCGTGGTCTGCACGCAGCGCGTTGCAAGCGGCCGCTCGCTCTCGAGCGGACCGTAGACCTGATCCTCGACCGAGGCGTAGAGATCGAAGCCTTCGCTCGCACGGCGACCCCGATAGAAAAGCGAGTAACTGCGCGCGGCCACGGCCTGAGCACGGCCGGCCTCGAGCAGCGAATCCCGTAGAGCGCCGATCTCGCCGGGCACAACACCGAGCAGGTAATGCTCGAGTGACAACCGCGTGACCAGCGTGAGTTTCCCGCGCGGACCCAGGAACACCTTGAATCGCCCGCGCCAATGCTTGCCATTCCATCCCATCCGAGCCGCTTCCACGCGAGCACTCTGTTCATCTCCCAGCCACAGCGTATCGGCCTGCTCGAGGATCGCCAGAGGCACCGCGCGATCACGATCGCGGGGCCAAACCAGCACCTGGGCACCGGAACGCACGATATCGATGGGCGAGGAAACCCCCGCCTTCCCCGGTCCATCGGGCGCGCGCCACTGGAGTATGGCCTCACCCTCGGGTTCGAGCCGCAACGAATCGAGATCGGTCGCCAGCCCGATGTCGAATGTCGGCTCGCTCTTGACCCGCGAGGCCGGCGAGGGCGGATCGGTTACCGGCCTGGCTGATGGGGGTGCTGGTCTTGAGATGGGCGGGGGGCTGGCTGCGGGCACAGGGGCCGGGTTGGGCGCATGCGCGCAGGACGCGAGCACCGCCGTCAGGATCGATGCCATGCCCAGGCGTGCGATCGTGGTTCTCATGCCAGTTCCTTTCCGGGAGCCCATCCCGGCGTGATGCTGCCAAGCACCGCACTGTGGCCAGCGCCGGTGGCACCCGGCACATTACCGCACTCCCCCGACAACGTCAGGTGTGCGAGCAGTGCGAACGCCACCGCTTCCTTGCACTCGGGGGCGACTCCCAACTCGTCCAAGCGCTCAACGCGAAGGCCCGAAAGCTGGCGACGCAACGCCACCATGAGCGTGGTGTTGCGCACTCCCCCCCCGCTGACATAGACCGCGTCGACTCCCCCTCGCGGCACCAGGTGGGAATGCAGCGCATCCGCCACGCTCGCCGCGGTGAGTTCGACCGCCGTTGCGAGCGTATCCTCGAGTGACATGCCCAGCGAATCGGCGATACCCCGCAATCGCACGGCATACCTCTCGCCGAAACGCTCCCGTCCCGTGGAACGCGGTGGCGCCAGTTGGAAGAACGGGTCAGCCATCAACTCGGCCAGCAGCCCCTCGTGCACTCTTCCGGAGGCCGCGAGTTTGCCGCCTTCATCGTGTCGCGCGAGGCCCACGGTCGCAAGCCCCACGAGCGCATCGAGCACGGCGTTGCCTGGCCCCGTGTCGAATGCCACCACGCCATCGAGATGGGTGCCGCGTGGCAGGTGCGTGATGTTCGCCATGCCGCCAAGATTCAAAAGCGCGCGCGATTCCTCGGAATCCCGGAACAGCCACCAGTCGGCGATTGGCACAAGTGGTGCGCCCTCGCCGCCCGCGGCGGTATCTCGCGTACGGAAGTCCGACACGACTGCAATGCCCGTCCGCTCGGCGAGCGTGGATGCCGAACCGATCTGGAGCGTCAACGCGCGAGCGCCGTTCGCACCGCGTGGCAGGTGGCGCACCGTCTGGCCATGCGAACCGATCGCGCTCACCGCCGTCGCATTGACGCTCCCTTCATCGAGCAACTCGACGACTGCGCCGGCGTACAGTTCCCCCAGCGCAGCGTCCAATCGCATCACGCGTTCCAGCGGCAACGTCTCGGCCGAGGCGACTTCGAGCACCTCGCGCCGCAACTCGTCGGACAGCGGGGTTTCTCGGTATGCAAGCACCTCGTGACGGGCCGTCAGGCCGGCACCGCGAAACCGCACCAGCGCGGCGTCGATGGCATCGGCGGACGTGCCGGTCATGAGTCCCACGAGCAAGTGCTCGTCGCGCTCGCGGTATGTCCTCAGTTGGGTCCAAGCGTCGCGCATACTCATTTCTCGGCTCCGGCCAGCAGCCCCGACAGAATCTGGCGTTGGAATGCCACGAACACGGCGACCACGGGCAACGACGCGACGGTCGAACCTGCCATCAGGAACCCCCAATCCACGCTGTGTTCGGTCTGCGACAACAGTGCAAGACCCACAGGCAGCGTGCGGAGACGGTCGGAGTCGACGAAGATGAGCGGGAACAAGAACGAGTTCCAGTTCGTGAGGAATGCTTGGATCGCGACCACGGCAAGAACGGGCTTGAGGAGCGGCAGTGCGACTTCCCGGAAAATCTGCCAATCCGTTGCACCATCGACACGCGCAGCCTCTTCGAGCTCGATCGGCAATTGCGTCACATACTGGCGCACGAGGAAGATCCCGAACGCATCAACCGCGAACGGCAGGATCAGCGCGGCATAGGTATCCAACAGGTGAAGCCGGGCCAACACCAGGTACAACGGAATCATGAGCGTCTGCTTGGGCACCATCAGTGTCGCCACGATCCCCAGGGTCCAGAAACGCTCTCCCGGGATGCGCTTTCGACCCAGCACATACCCGACCATCGCCGCGGTGACCACGTTGAGGATCACCACGACCACCGCCACGCCGAGGCTGTTGAGCAGATAGCGACCCACTCCCGCCGACCGGAACAGAGTCTGGTACTGCGACAAGTCCCAGGGACCTTGGAGAGCCTTCGCCATCGAGTTGCCGGCATTCGGGCTGATCGATAGCGCGACCATCCAGGCGAACGGGAGCAGCGTGGCCAGGAGCAACGGGATGAGCCAGAGCCAGCGCCGGATACTCATGGCCCACGGCGGTGGCGGTGGCGCCAACTCCTGCTCGCGGGAATCGCTCACGAGCGGCTCTGCTCCTGTGCACCCACCGCCTTCATCTGCACCCACGCCAGGCCCAACGACAGCACGAACAACAGATAGGCGACTGCGCTGGCCTGACCCAACTGGAAGCGTGAGAATGCCTGCTCATACAGGTGATAGACCACTGTGGTGGTGCTACCCAGCGGGCCACCACGGGTCATGACGAAGACCTCGGCGAAGATCTGCAACGAACGGATGGAGTTCACCACCAGGACGAACAGTAGAGTGGGACGGAGCAGGGGGAGCGTGATGTGGGTGAACCGCGCCCAGCCGTCTGCACCATCGAGCCGCGCCGCGTCGTACAGGTCCCTCGGTATGCCCTCGAGTCCCGCCAGGAAGATGATCATGTAATAGCCGCTGGCGGACCATACATCCATCGCCATGATGGCCGGCAGCGCCGTCCTGGGGTTCTGCAGCCATGCGGGCGTCGGCAGATGCAATGCGCTGAGCAGGCCATTGAGTCCGCCGTGGTTGGCATAGAGTCCCTTGAATACCAGCGAAAGGACCACGATCGAGACCACGCTTGGCAGGAAGAAGCCGACACGGAACAGCGTGCGGCCGCGAAACGCAGGCTGAACCGCAATTGCCAGAGCGAGCGCGGCAGCCGTGGTGAAAGGAATCGTACCGATCACGAACAACGCCGTGTTTCGCAGCGCGGACCAGAACGCGGGGTCGTTCAGGGCGCGCGTGTAGTTCGCCAGCCCGACGAATCGAGTGCTCGAGGGAGCCAGCGGGGTGTAGTCGGTGAACGACGCCCCGAGCGAGAACAGGAACGGATACAGGCCGAACAGCGCGAACGCGATCACCCACGGGGAAGCCAGGAACCAAGCCGTCGAGCGTGAGTGGGTTCGCACGCGCCTACTTCTTGCCCAACAGTAGTGCGATCCGAGCGTTCGCGTCCCGGACCGCCTCGGCAGCAGACTTCTTGTCGTACAGCGCCTGTTCCACTTCCGCTTCGATCGCCTGCTCCATCTCGTCCCATGCCGGGTGGTTCGGGGTGAAGCGTGCGGTGGTGAACTGCTGGATGAGCACCTGCTGCATGGGGCGCTCGCGGTAATAGGCTGCGGTGTCGGCAGCAACCGTCGCCGGTTGCACGCTCTGTGCCGCCATCGCCAATGCCAGCGCGTTGTCGGGCCTCACCAGGAAGCGGGCCAGCTTGAGCGCATCCTCCTTGCGTTTGGAAGTCTGGAAGCTGACCAGGACTTCTCCGCCTGCGAACGAGGCGTGCGTACCCCGGTCGACGGCGGGCCTGGGCACCAGCGCAACCCCGTAGCGCAGGCCGGGTGCTTCCTTGGGGATCTGCTTGAAGAGCCACGCGCCCGAGATCTGCAAGCCGAGTCGGCCTTCCTTGAACTCCTGGTCGAGCGCGTCCTGCATGCCGAGCGTTCCGACCGCGCGCAGTCCCAGATAGAACTCGAGTGCTGCGACATTCTCGGGGGAATCGAATCGCGCGGAATCGAGCCCCGCAGAAAGGATCTCGCCCCCATTGCCCCATGCATAGGGCATGAACTTCTTGAACAATTTCTGCTTGTCATTCAGCGACACGCCGTAGCCATGGACATTCCCGCGCAGCTTCTGGATTCGTGCCGCTGCGTTCTGGAGCTCCGCCCACGTTTCCGGGCCCCTCGAGGAATCGAGTCCAGCCTTGGCGAACAGTGTCTTGTTGTAGAACAGAGCGCGGGTTCCCAGCACCCAAGGCAATCCATAGATGGCATCGCCCACCATGCATTGCTCCCAGCCCCGTAGCCCCGCGCGCAAGTCAGCCACGCCGGCGCTCCAGTCACTCAGTGCGCCGGATTGCAGGAAGCGCGGCATGTAGGTGGAGCCCAGTTCACACAGGTCGGGCGGTGCCCCGGCTGCGACCGCTGCCGTGATCTTATCCTTTCCGCCATCCCATGTGAGCTGTTCGACGCGCACTCGGATCCCGGGGTTCTCGGCCTCGAATGCCGTGACGAGCGGTTGAATCACATCGAGGGGCCAGAACTGCCAGAACACCACTTCCTGCGGTTTCTTCTGCGGCGCGCACGAACCCACCAACAACGCCGCGAGCGCCAACCCCAGAACTTGCTTCACGATCCTTCTCCTTCCCGTGCGGGCGGCTCGACCGCCCGCCGCACGAATCCATCGGCCGCGCGCAGGCGCGCCTCGGCGTCCCCACGCGAGCAGCCGAGCTTGAGCATGACGATGGCGGTCTTCACGCTCTTGCCGGCCGCCGCGATGGCGTGTGCTGCGGTGTCGTGGTCCACGCCGGTCACAGTCATCACCGTGCGCCGGCTGCGGTCCACGAGCTTCTGCGAAGTGGCCATGAGATCGACCATCATGTTCTCGTAGGCCTTGCCTGTGCGGATGAACGCGGCGGTGCTGATCATGTTGAGGACCAGCTTCTGCGCCGTGCCGGATTTCATGCGAGTGGAGCCCATCAGCACCTCGGGCCCAACCATTGGACAGATCGCCACATCAACCGGAAGCGTGAACTCCTCGCGCGGCGTACAGGTCACATACACCGTGATGGCTCCGCGCTCACGTGCGCGCTCGATTGCCGCGACGACGAACGGAGTCCGGCGGCTGGCTGCCACCCCCACGACGGTGTCGGCCGGACCCACATCCAGATCGTCCATGGCCTTCACTCCGTCGTCCCGCCGATCCTCGGCTCCCTCGACGGCGCGCAGCACGGCGCTGAACCCACCCGCGATCACCCCCACGACCTGGTCGGGATCCGAGCCGAACGTGGGCGGGCACTCGGAGGCATCAAGCACTCCCAAACGACCACTCGTGCCTGCTCCAGCATAAATGAGGCGGCCACCGCGACGGAAACTATTCACCACATGTTCGACCGCCTCGGCGATCCACGGCAACTGAGTGGCCACAGCCTCCGGAACCGCCCGGTCTTCGGCGCTGATGCGCGCGAGAAGCTCAGGGACCTCGAGTTGGTCGAGGTCCATCGTGCGGGGATTGCGCTGCTCGGTGGCGAGCTGCGCGAGCTCATCGAAGCGGGCGCGATCGTCCATGTCGCTCCTGCGTGCGTGATGGGAAGGGTTTGCGTGAGGGCATAGAATGCCATGCCCGAGAAAGGCGCGGCAAGCGCGATGCGGCCCGCGCATCGCGGCATGGCAGGACCCTTGACGGGGCGCGCACGCCCCAGCAACCTGACACCATGCCCGAACTCCCCGAGGTTGAGACCGTCCGCCGCATGTTGGCGGAAAGTCTGCCGGGACGGCATATCGTACGGGCCGAGGTCTCGCGCCACCGTCTGCGGACGACGCCCCTCACCGGGCTCGCAGCGCAACTTGTGGGCCACGTATTCGCATTGCCGCGTCGCACGGGCAAGTTCCTGTTCCTCGACTTCGAGGCCGGCGTAACTCTACTCTCGCATCTGGGCATGAGCGGGCGCTGGCTGTTCTGGCCCGAGGGAACCGCGTCCGACGACTCCATGCCTCACGTGCATCTGCGCCTCACCTTCGCCGACGGTGCACGGCTCTGGTACCAGGACATCCGCCGATTCGGGATGTTGCGCGTCGTGCCCCTGGATGCGCTCGAACGCGACCCCTCGGTGCGCCTGCTGGGGCCGGATCCGCTGCTCGCTCGGCCCGACGGCGCCACGCTGAGGGCGATGGCGAAAGGTTCGCGCGTCGCGATCAAGACGTTCTTGCTGGACCAGCGAAAACTCGCTGGCGTCGGCAACATCTACGCCAGCGAGATCCTCTTCCGCGCGCGCGTCGATCCCCGCCGCAGGGCCGGGGCGTTGACGCTGCCCGAGTGGGAAGCAGTCGCGGCCCAGATGTTGCGTGTACTGGAAGCCGCCGTCGAGCGCATGGGCACGACATTCAGCACGTTCCGCACCATCTGGAACGAACCCGGAGGATACGGGGATCAACTTCTGGTGTACGGTCGCCAAGGGGAGCCCTGCCATCACTGCGCAGCTGCGTTGCGGCGCTTCGTTCAGGGCGGACGGGCGACATTCTGGTGCCCGACCTGCCAACGGGGCTCGGCCAAGGCGCGGCAGCGAACGCGTTGAGTTGGGGTGCTCGCGGTTTTCCGAGGCTTTTTCACTCCAGAGTCGATCCGACTGTGAAGCCCTTGCCAAGGTACATGCCGCCAAGCAGTTCCTTATTGAATGGTCCTGCCCCCGGCAAGTACTTTGAACAGATACTGCTTCCACTTCCGGTGCCCGCCGCGCGTTGTCCCGTCCGCGCGGGCCCATTTGCCCCATCATGGAGCCGAACTGATGTTCAACACCCTGGGTCTCCCCGCGCCGCTGGTGCAGGCGGTGCGTGCGGCTGGCCTCACTGAACCCAAGCCCATCCAAGCCAGGGCCATCCCGGTCATCCTCCAAGGCAACGACCTGATCGGCAACGCCCCGAGTGGTTCGGGCAAGACCGCTGCATTCCTGCTCCCCGCCTTTGCCCGATTACTCGACGGCCCGCAGAAGCTTCGCGCGCTGGTACTCACCCCGACACGCGAGCACGCCGCCCAGGTCGAGGCGCATGCCCGCGATTTCGCCCGCTTCACCGAGCTGCGCGTGGGCCTTGCCCACAATGCCGCGCCGGTTGCGGTGCAGGAACGCGTGCTTCGCGATCCCGGGGTCGATGTGCTCATCGCCACCGTGGACCGGCTGCTGGAACTCCATGGACGCAAGGCGTTGGCATTCGAAGATGTCGAGATCCTCGTATTGGATGAAGCCGACCGCATGGTCGACATGGGCCAGGCCGGCGAGATCCGCAAGTTGTTGAAGCTCCTGCCCGAGACGCGGCAAACGTTGTTGTTCAGCGCCACCATGCCCGCTGAACTCAATCGGCTCGCCAAGGAAGCACTCATCGAACCAGTGCGAGTCGACCTGACCACGCCAGCGCCCGCCACAGGCATCACCCATGCCATCTACCCGGTGCCCAAGCACTTGAAGATCGAACTCCTCGACCGATTGCTGAGCCGTTCGGGTGAGGTGCGCAGCACGATCGTGTTCACCCGCCAGCGTGAAGGGGCCGATCGCCTCGCCCGACAGTTGGAGCGCCGCCGTTATGTGGCCGCCACGCTGCATGATCACAAGAGTCAGACGGAACGCGAGCGCGCGATGGAGGACTTGAAGCGCAGTCGATTACAGATCGTCGTCACGACCGACCTCGCCGCGCGCGGCCTCGAACTGGCCGGCGTTGCGCACGTCGTGAATTTCGATGTCCCTCCCTCGCCCGAGGACTATGTGCACCGAATCGGCCGCGCCGGCCGGCCGGACGCACAGGGTGATGCCTTCACCCTGATGGCCCCCGATGAGCAACGTCATCTTGCGGCCATCGAACGCTTCGTCGGCCGTGCCATCCCGCGCGTGCTGTTGCCCGATTTCGATTACGGTTTGAAGGCGAACCAGCTCAACCAGACGGCGATCTACGACGATGAGCGAGTCCGCGCTGCCCGACGCGCGTCGTCAGGCAAGACGACGCCGTTTGCAGCTACCCGTTCGGGTGGCGCCAATGCAGTCAAGCCGCAGCCTGCGGGACGCACACGCACGCTGGCAGCGGCCATGGCCCGCACCAAGCCGGTCGTGAGCAAGAACTTCTCCGTGTCGGCCACGCTCAAGCCACGCACGGTGGTGGTCAAGCCCATCGCAGGCAAACCCGTGGCAAGAGTACTTGCGCCTCCCAAGCCTGCGCCGCCGCCCAAGCCGTGGGGCAAAGTGAAGGCGGCAGTGAAGCCCACGGTGAAACCCCGCCTGAAGAAATGAGCTAACCCAGCCGGTCCCGCAGCCATGCCAGCGCGGCTTGGGCGCCGGGCGCATCGGCGGGCGCCAGCATGAGCAGGTCGGGGCTGCCGCCGCCCTTGCCACCTGAGGTGACGAGCAGTTGGGGAAGCATCGCCTTGAGATCCAGTGTGGAACCCTTGGCGCGTCCCACGACCAATGCCGGAGCAGGGGACGCAGCGGCGCATGCCACCCATGGGGCTCCCGCCAGGAGGCACTGCGTCGCGAAAGTGCGCACGTCCTCGCGTGAACGCTCAGGCCACCAAGCGGTCACCCCCGTGGGAGAAGCGAGGTTCGCCGCTCTGGCCTCCTCGGCGATCAAGCGGGTATTCAGCTCGACAACGCGTTTACGCAACTCCTCGCGTTCCTCAACCGCCCGCTCCAGATGCGCGATCAGGTCACGATCACTGCTGCTCCGGCGCTTGGCTGCCTCAAGCATGGTCTCGGTCCGCCAGGCGTGATCCGCCACCGCGCGACCACCGCATTGGAACGCCAGGCGCACATTCCCGCGCACCTTCTCCCACCCGATCACCTTGACGACGCCCACCTCACCAGTTCGGTGCGCATGCGTCCCACCGCACGCGGAGAAGTCCCAGTCGGGAACCTCGACCACGCGGATGCGTCCAGAGACCTTGGCAGGCCGACGGAGTGGAAATTGCCCGATGCCCTCCGCGTCCGTCCAATGCAGTCGCAACTCGCGATTCTCCCACAGCACTTCGTGGACCGCGGCCTCGACCCGCTGGATCTGGCGCCAATCCACGCTGTCGAGTCCCACCTCGATGACACAGCGATCCTCCCCGAGTGAGGAAGAGAGTGTGGGAACATCCAGGATATTCTCGAGCGCAGCCGACAGGATGTGTTGCCCAGTATGTTGTTGAACATGATCGAATCGCCGGGCCCAGTCGATCTCACACTCCACCTGAGCGTCCTGCGGCAGCGAGTCGACCAGGTGCCAGATGCGGCCCGCCCCCTCCGCCTGGACGTCGAGGACGCGAGCGGCCCCGAGTCGGCCATGGTCGCCCAGTTGGCCTCCGCTCTCAGGATAGAACCAACTCTCCTCGAGTTCCACGGCAGGCCGACCCGCATGTTCTCCGAGCGTCACCACGCGCGCAGTGAACGCCCGCGTGTCGCCGTCATCGTAGTAGCGCCGGACCGAGGACATGCTCGTCGTCCTCTCACGCCCCGCCACGCAGGGCGCCATACCGTTTGAGCATGCGCCACATGGTCGTACG
The DNA here is from genome assembly GCA_039917105.1 of Candidatus Eiseniibacteriota bacterium. Lineage (GTDB taxonomy): Bacteria > Eisenbacteria > RBG-16-71-46 > RBG-16-71-46 > RBG-16-71-46 > CAIXRL01. The sequence continues at coordinate 23,584 of JBDSKE010000022.1, forward strand.
CGAGATCCCCAGCCGCTTGGCGGCCGCCGTCGCATTGCCGTCTTGCCGCGCCAATACTCGCAGGACATGTTCGCGCGTCACCTCTTCGAGCGAACGCTCATCGGTGGCGTCATTCGAAGCCGGGGCAGAATCATCGCCGCCGAGCGTTGAACCCTTGAACGCACCGCTGCCGAGCAGGCGCGGCGAACTGATCGAGCTGGGCAGCTCGGCCGCCGTGAGTTGATCGCCCTCGCTGACCGCCACGGCATGTTCGATGGCGTTCTCCAACTCCCGCACATTGCCCGGGTAGTCGTATCGCTCCAACAGCATCATGGCCTCGGAGGCCAGGCGGGGCACCGGGCGGCCCAGTCGTTTGGCGGCCCGGTCCAGGAAATAGGAGGCCAACAGCCCGATGTCCTCCTTGCGCTCGCGCAGCGGCGGCATCTCGAGCTGGACGACGTTCAGCCGGTAATACAGGTCCGCACGGAAGCGACCCTCGCTCACCATCTGCTGCAGGTCGCGATGCGTCGCGGCCACGATGCGGACATCGACGATCCGGGGCGTGTTCTCGCCCACCCTGCGCACCTCGTTGTTCTCGAGTGTGCGCAATAGCTTCACCTGAGTCGCCAGAGGCATGTCACCGATCTCGTCCAGAAACAGCGTCCCGCGGTCCGCCTCCTCGACAAGCCCGGGGCGATCGGTGCTGGCGCCAGTGAATGCGCCCTTGGCGTAACCGAACAGTTCACTCTCGATGAGGGACTCGGGGAGCGCGCCGACATTGACCGGGACGAACGGTCCCTGGGTGCGCTTGGACAGCACATGCAACGAGCGCGCGACCAACTCCTTGCCCGTACCACTCTCCCCCAGCAACAGCACCGCACTGTCGGTGGGGGCAACGCGAGCCACGAGTCGCAGGAGCCGCTGCATGCGCTGACTGGCACCGAGGATCGGGCTCAGTATGATCTCAATGGGCTGCTTCGGCTGCGAACCTCGCGTCGGCTTCGGCCCTGGAGGCTGCGGCTCAGTGCGATGACCAGTCAGGGAAGAACCTCGTTCCAGTTCGAGACGGGGGGGCGCCCACCCAGCCCGCTGACGGTCTGGATTCAACGCACACAAACCCGTTTCAATATGGCACACCCACTTGGGAGCAGCAAGCGCGGGATCAGCCTTTGCGGGACGGGTCGTCCTCGGGTGCCGCGTCCGACTCCACCTCGACCAGGCGCAGGTCCGGCCGGCCGCCGCTCGCTCCCGGCCATGGCCCCCGCACCACGTTCGCCGGTTGGTCGAGCGCAGCGTAGTTCGGGCCAACCTCCACCACGGGGACATCGATCTCTTCGAGCCGCAGGTAGAAGAAGGTCCACGCATACTGGATCACCGGCAGGACTGCGATCACCACGAAGAGGGTGCCCATCACATAGGCTTCCCAGCCGGGACCCGGCGCGGCCAGATAGAGCAGCGGTGCGAAGAAGCAGATTCCGAGCACGATGACAACCGAGATCACGATCATCTCGAGCCAACGCTCGAAGCGTCCCTCGGTCAGGTGGAACGAACGGCTGAACGACACGAACGGGCCACCGTCGCGCAGCACGACAGCCTCAGTCGCCATGCTGAGCTTGAAGCTGGTGTACAACACCGGGAAGATCAGGAAGAGCCCGCTCACCCAGAAACTCACATTGCGCAGTGACTCGGTCACGAACAAAGCAGGCACACGGGTCACTCCTTGCCGATAACACTCCAACACCGGCGGCGCGTGACGGCCCCCGGGTGTATTGAACACCGAGCGGGCGCGAAAGCGCAGCATGGCCGAAACCAGCAGCCAACTCAGGCTCTGCCCCACCAGCACCACAGCTTTGAGCAGCGTGACCTGCGTCAGTCGGTCGCGGCTGTCCTCCAGCGGCGGCAGCATCGCCTGGGCGAAGAACCACGGCGTCTGGAGCAAGAGCGGGACGATCAAGGAATGGAGCCAATCCCGGCGCACGCCAAGATCGAACGCGAGAGCAAACGCGTGGCGGGCGGAAATGGGAAGTCGTCGGTGTGGTGACATGGTGGGTTGCGCGTGATGGACGCGCCGGGCGCGAACAGTATGGGGCAGTTGAAGCAGTGTCAACGCGAGGCGGGAGGCGTTGGATTGACCCCCATCGAACAGGTTCCTATTCTCCCACCCATGAAGCGCATCTCCCACCTCGACAGCCGCGGCCGGGTCCGCATGGTCGATGTCAGTACCAAGGCTGTGACTGCCCGCGAAGCGATGGCGCGCGGCAGAGTGCGCATGCGCGCTGCGACGCTGCGCTTGCTGCGCGACCAGCGCTCCCCCAAGGGCGACGTCCTGACGACGGCGCACTTGGCGGGCGTCATGGCCGCCAAGCGGACAGGCGACCTGATTCCACTCGCCCACCCGCTCCTGCTTGACGGCGTGGATATCGCCTTCACGTTCGAAGCGCGCCCGGCGGCGGTCGCGATCGAGGCGCGCGTCCGCACCTCGGGGCGAACCGGGGTCGAAATGGAGGCCTTGACCGCCGTGGCACTCGCTGGGCTGACGTTGATCGACATGCTCAAAGCCGTTGACCGCACTCTCGAACTCACCGACGTGGCGATATGGGAAAAGCGCGGCGGTCGAAGCGGCGAGTGGTCGCGTGCGATCGCGGAGACGGGTGCGACCCGCAAGCGCCCACGCGGGCCGGTGCGCGCAGCTGGGGCGCGCACGAACCGATGAGCGTACCCGAGCCGCGCTTCCTGAGTTACGCCCAAGCGCGCGAGCGTGTGCTGCATTCGATCACCCCGCTGGCCGCCGAGATGCAACCGTTGGTGATTGCCCAGGGTCGCGCGCTGCGCCGCACGCTGTTCGCGCCGCACGGGTTGCCAATGTTCCGCAACTCGGCAATGGATGGATTCGCAGTGCGCGCTGCGGACCTCGCCGACGCGAGCGAAGCCCAACCGCTCACGCTCCCCGTACACGAGGCGATCCCCGCTGGCATCACCCCCACGCGGACGCTTCGCACGGGCGAAGCCGTGCGCATCATGACGGGCGCCGAGGTGCCCGAGGGTGCCGATACCGTGGTCCCGTTCGAGGATTGCGAGCGCAGCCAGCCAGGCCACAGCCCCGAGCAGGTAGTGTTCCGACGCCCCGTCACTTGCGGGGACAATGTCCGCCTGGCCGGAGTCGACATCATGGCCGGTGGACGGGTGATGGAGGAGGGTCGCGAGTTGTCCGCGCACGACCTCGCGCTGCTGGGCTCGCTGGGATTCGCGCAACTGCCGGTGTCGCCGCAACTGCGCGTGGCAGTGCTCAGCACCGGCGACGAACTGCTCGATCTGGACGAGCCGTTGCGGCCGGGAGCCATCCGCGACAGCAACCTTCCCATGCTGAGCATGTTGTGCGAGCAGGCCGGCGCGCTCGTGGTGGTCGCGGAACGCCTGCCCGACGATCCCAAGCGCGTCGGAGACCGGATTCGCGAGGCGCTCGCGGTGGCCGATGCAGTGCTCACGATCGGCGGTGTCTCCGCCGGCGACCACGACCCGGTCAAGCAGGCGCTCGCGCGACTGGAGGGGATCGAACTGTGGCGCGTCGCCATGCGCCCGGGACGACCTCAGGCGTTCGGCATGCCGCAGGGCCGGATCTTCTTCGGCCTGCCCGGCAATCCGGCCTCGGTCGCATGCGTGTTCGAAGCTCTCGTGCGCCCCGCGCTCCGACGCCTGTCAGGCTATGCGATGCTCGACCGTCCGCACGTCCCGGTATGCCTGACCGAGGGCGTGGAATCCCGCGACGGCCGGGTTGATTTCGTCCGCACTCTACTCGAGTGGCGCGACGGACGACTGTGGGCGACTCCCGCCGGACTGCAGGTTTCGGGGCACCTCACGCCGCAGTCGCGCGCACACGCTCTGTTGGTGGTGCCCGCCCAAGCCGAACGGCTCGCTGCGGGAGACACGGCCCAGGCGCTCGTGCTTCGGCTGCCGGACATCGCCGAATCCGTCTAGAGCAGGCCGGAGACGCTCCGTTGCGCCAGCACCCAGAGGTCCTGGGGCACGAGGCCCAGATAAAGTGTGGCGGCAAGCGTCAGGATGAGGGCGATCACGGCGGGAGTGCCCCAACTGATGGCGACCGACTCACCGTCGGGTTCGCGCATATACAGCGCGACGGTGACGCGCAGGTAGTAGTACACCGAGACGACGCTATTGAGCACGCCCGCGATCACCAGCCACATCAACTCGGGGTGCTTCACCGCGGTGCTGAACACGTAGATCTTGCCCATGAACCCCGCGGTCGGAGGAATGCCGCCGAGCGAGATCATGAACACGGTCAGCGCCACGCCTAACAGCGGCTGGCGGAATCCGAGCCCTGCCAAGTCGGACACGAGCACGCGCTCATCACGACCTTGTCCCATCATGGTGAGCACAGCGAAGGCGCCCAGGTTCATGAATGAGTACACCGCCAGGTAGAACACGGCGGAGGCCGCGCCTTCGGGTCCCCCGGCGGCCACGGCCACCAGGATGTAGCCCGCATGCGCGATGCTGGAGTAAGCAAGCATGCGCTTGAGATTGTTCTGCAGCAACGCCGTGACATTGCCCACGGTCATGGTCAGGAACGCCACCACCGCGATCAAGTCACCCCACTGCGCTTCAATCGGACCGAGGGCCCGCAGGAGCACGCGCAATAACGCTGCGAATCCCGCGGCCTTTGCACCCGCCGACATGAATCCCGTCACCGAAGTGGGCGCACCTTCGTAGGCGTCGGGAGTCCACATGTGGAATGGCACCGCCGCGACCTTGAATGCAAAGCCGGTGAAGACGAGCAACGAACCGATCAGGAGGAGCGGATTGTCGATCACTGTCGTATCACCCAGGAACGCGCCCATGCGGGCCAGGTTCGTGGTCCCGGTGGCGCCGTACAACAGTGCGATGCCGTAAAGCAGGAACCCGGAGGCGAAGGCGCCGAGCAGGAAGTACTTGAGCGCCGCTTCGCTGGACTCCAGCCGGGCGCGGCGGAAGCCCACCATCACATAAAGGGCCAAGGACATGAGTTCGAGCCCGAGGAAGATGGTGATCAGGTCGTTGGAAGCGGCCATGATCACCATGCCGAGCACGGCGGACAGCAGCAGCGCATAGTACTCCGCCTGATTGATGCGGGTGCGCTTCACGTAGTCCCATGAGATCAGCACAGAAAGCACGCCCACCGCGCAGAACAGCAAGGTGAAGAACACCGTCAGCGGATCGTGCACGAACATGCCTTCGAACAACGCGCGCTTCTCCCCCGCGACGCGATACACGCTGTACCCTGCGATGACCAGAGTCAGGAGCGAGACGATGCCGCCCCGATTGCCCTTCTCGCGCGCAGGCAGGAACTCGAGCAGCAGCAGGACCAAGCAGCCCAGTGTGAGTGTGATCACCGCGCCAAGGGCCCACCAGTCCACGGGCAGGAATGAAGGCTGCGGAACGAGGTTCACTGGCCGCCTCCCGTGAGATTCGAGGTCGCTGATGCCGGCTCACCCCTGAGCTGTCCCACCATCCGGCCCGCGGCAGCAGCCCGGTCGTTGGTGAGCTGCAGGGTGCGGTCGAGGGCGGGCTGACAGCGATCGAGGAACGGCTGGGGTGCCACACCCATCCAGAAGATCAGTAGCAACAGCGGGACGAACACCAGCCGCTCGCGCAGCGTGAGGTCCGTCAGCTTCTGGTTCTCCTCGTGCGTGATGGGCCCGAACACCACGCGCTGGAACATCCACAGCATATAACACGCCGAGAGGATCACTCCCAGAGCCGCCACGACCGCCCACGCCATGTTGTGGCGCGAAGCGCCGAGCAACACCAGGAACTCGCCGATGAAACCATTCGTGGCGGGCAGTCCGATGGACGACAGAGTCACGATGAGGAAGATCACCGAGAACACCGGGATCACCTTCCACAGGCCGCCGAAGTCCGAAATGGCGCGTGTGTGACGCCGCTCATAGATGATGCCCACGAGTAGGAACAACGCTCCGGTCGAGATGCCATGGTTCAGCATGGTCATCATGGATCCGGCGAAGCCCTGGGGATTCATGGCCATGAGCCCCAACATGCAGAAGCCCATGTGACTCACCGAGGAGTACGCCACCAATTTCTTGATGTCGGTCTGCACCATGGCCACGAGTGCGCCGTAGACGATTCCGATGATCGCGATCCATGCGATCCAAGGGCCGCATTGCTGAAGCGCGTTCGGGAACAGAGGCATGGCAAAACGCAGGAACCCATAGGTCCCCATCTTGAGCAGCACAGCGGCCAGGATGACGGAACCAGCCGTTGGGGCCTCGACATGCGCGTCGGGCAGCCATGTGTGCAACGGCCACATCGGCACCTTGATGGCGAAAGCGAATGCGAATGCCAGGAACAGCCAGAACTGTTGCGCGGGTGCGATGGGCATCTGGTAGAACGCTGCAAGATCGAAAGTGGCCACGCCGGTCATGTTCTTCTGCATCAGATACAGCGACAGGATGGCGATCAGCATGAGCACACTGCCGGCCATGGTGTAGAGGAAGAACTTGACCGCGGCGTACACGCGCCGCTTGCCGCCCCAAATCCCGATCAGCAGGTACATCGGAATCAACATGGCTTCCCAGAACACATAGAAAAGCAGGAGATCGAGGCAGAAGAATGTACCGAGCATGCCGGCCTCGAGCACCAGGACCAGCGCGAAGAACTCGCGCCCGCGCTGCTCGACAGCGGTCCACGCGCCCAGCACCGCGATGAACGTCATGAACGTCGTGAGCAACGCGAGCAACCCACTGATGCCATCCACACCCAAGTGGTATTGGGCGCCGATTGCGGGAATCCAATCAAGTCGCTCCTCGAACTGGAAATGCGGCATGCCCGGGATGAGGCGCCACCACAGCGGGAGCGAGAATACGAACTCAGCGGCCGCCGCGATCGTGGCCCACAGACGGACCGAACGTTCGGCGGAACGTGGCATGAGCGCGATGAGCGCAGCTGCTGCGAGGGGAAAGAAGACCAGGAATGACAGCCAGGGGATCGGCACTCATGACCTCAGGATATGGAGGAACAGCGCCAGCACGCCAAGCGTGATGAACAAGGCATAAGTGCCCACGTAGCCGGTCTGGAAGAGACGCAGGATCGCCGAACCGCCCTCGAGCGTGTATCCCACACCATTGACGATGCCATCGACGATCTTCTCGTCGAAAAATCGCCATAGCCACTGAGACAGTCGGTAGATGGGCTTCACCGCGATGGCGTCGTAGAACTCATCGACCCAGTACTTGTGAATGAGGGCGTTATGCAGGCCAGCGAATCGCTCCCGGAGCGAGGTGGCCAGACTCGGACGCTGCAGGTACACCCGGAACGCCATGAAGATGCCGAATCCGGCGATGGCCACCGACAGACCGATCAAGGCCCACTCGGTCGCGTGCGAAAGCTGGTGCCCCACCGAATGCGGCAGGCCTCCTGCCGATTCAAGAACGGGGCGCAGCCAGCGCTCGAGCAGGTGCCCCCCTTCCTGGAATGGCATCCCGACAAAACCCCCGATGATCGAGAGCACCGCGAGGATGACGAGCGGGATAGTCATGGCCGCAGGCGACTCATGCACCGGGTGACCTTGGCCGTGCGGCTCGTCCGTGTGCGCGCCGTGACCTTGCGCGTCATGCCCGGCATGTTCGATGAACCGAGGCTCACCGCGGAATGTGAGGATGTAGAGTCGGAACATGTAGAACGCCGTCATCACGGCGCCGATCAATCCTGCGATCCAGATGGGAAAGTGTCCGCTCGAGAACGCTGCAGCGAGGATCTCGTCCTTGCTGAAGAAGCCTGCGAATGGCGGGATGCCTGCAATGGCGATGGTCGCGATCAACATGGTCATATGCGTGACGGGCATTTTGCCCGCCAGCCCACCCATCCTGCGCATGTCCTGCTCGTGGTGCATGCCATGGATCACCGAGCCGGCACCCAGGAACAACAATGCCTTGAAGAATGCATGCGTCATGACGTGGAAAATGCCGGCGCCGAATGCCCCGACGCCGCAGGCGAAGAACATGTATCCCAGTTGGCTCACGGTGGAATAGGCCAGCACGCGTTTGATGTCGTTCTGGGCCAATCCGATCGTGGCCGCCATGAGTGCCGTGGCCGCACCCACGATGGCGATGACTTCGAGCGTGAAGGGAGCCATCTGGAACAACACATGACTGCGCACCACCATGTAGACGCCGGCGGTCACCATGGTCGCGGCGTGGATCAGGGCGGAGACCGGCGTGGGACCTTCCATGGCATCCGGCAGCCAGACGAACAGCGGCAACTGCGCGCTCTTTCCCGTGGCGCCCAGAAACAGCAGGAGGGTCGCAGCCGTGATGGCGATCCCACCGATCGGGAACAGGTGCGGAGCTGCAGCGAACACCCGTTCGTAGTCCACCGAGCCGGTCCAGTTGATCAGGAAGAACAAACCAAGGATGAAGCCGAAGTCGCCGATCCGATTGACGATGAAGGCCTTCTTGCCCGCCTCGGTGGCCGAGTGCTTCTCATACCAGAATCCAATCAACAAATAGGAGCACAGGCCCACGCCCTCCCAACCCACGAACATGAGCAGGTAGTTGTCCGCCAACACGAGCGTGAGCATCGCGAACATGAACAGGTTCAGGTACATGAAGAACCGCCGGAACGACGGGTCTTCGGCCATGTACGCCGTGGAATACACATGGATGAGCGAACCCACTCCAGTCACGACCAACACCATGATCGCGGAAAGCGGGTCGAGCAGGAATGACACGTTGGCCGAGAAATCCCCCACCCGCATCCACGTGTAAAGGGTCTCGACGATACGCCGGTCCTCCTCGGGAATGCCGGCCAGTTGCAGCACGGCCCGCAACGCTGCCATGAAGGCAAGGATGACCGCGCCACAGGCGAGCACGCTGGTGCCCCGCTTGCCCAACCGGTCACCGAAAAGCAGGTTGAGGAGCACCGCGGCGAGCGGCAACGCGGGGATGATCCACAGCATCGGCAAGTTCACGCGGTCAGCCCTTCAACAGGTTGATCTCGTCCACGAAGATAGTCTCGCGTAGACGGAAGACATTGACGATGATCGCGAGCCCGACCGCCACTTCTGCGGCGGCCACCGTCATCACGAAGAACACGAAGATCTGCCCATCCAGCGAGTTCATCTGCTGTGCGAATGCGACGAACGCGAGGTTCGCGGCATTGAGCATGAGCTCGATCGACATGAAAATGACGAGCGCGTTGCGGCGCACGAGTACGCCCACGACGCCGATGGTGAACAGCACCGCGCTCAGCGCCAGAGACCACGTCAATGGGATCATGCGCCCTCCCCTTCTGGCCCCTTGCGCCCTTTTGCGATCACGATGGCGCCCACCATGGCCACGAGCAGAAGGATGGAGGTGATCTCGAACGGAAACAGGTAGCGCGAGTACAACACCTTGCCGATTGCTGCGGCGTTGCCCTCGCCCTGCGCGGGCAGCTCCGCGAGCACCGGCCCCATCGACCAACCGCGCGTCAGCAGGGTCCCCGAAGTCAGCAACAACAAGGCGCCCAAGCCCCAACCCAACCCACGGCGGACGGCGGTCTGCACGCCTGTCTCGATGTCATGTTTGAGGTTCAGGTACATGATCACGAACAAGAACAACACCATGATCGCACCCGCGTAGACGATGATCTGCACCATCCCCAGGAACTCGGCGTGCATCAGCAGATAGATTCCCGCGAGCGAACAGAAGGCCAATACGAGGAATAATGCGCTGGTGACGGGGTTCTTGTGCAGCACCACCATGAGCGCGGTCGCCACGAGCATGGCGGCGAATCCCAAGAAAAGATACGGGACCATCAGGCGTGGGCCCTCCAGTAGACAACGATCCCAGCGATCAGCACGTTCACAACCGCCGCAGGCAACAGGATCTTCCAGCCAAGGTTCATGAGTTGGTCATATCGCAGGCGCGGGTAAGTCCAGCGCACCCACATGAAGAAGAAGATGAATGCTGCGAGCTTGAGCGTGTACCAGATGATCCCGAACTTCTCGGGGCCGAACCCGCGCCAACCTCCCAAGTAAAGCGTGATGGCGATCGAGCTGATCACCAGCATGTTCATGTACTCGCCCAGGAAGAACAGTGCCCATTTCATGCTCGAGTACTCGATGTGGAAGCCCGCCACCAGTTCGCCCTCGGCCTCGGGCAGATCAAATGGCGCCCGGTTCGTCTCGGCGAACATCGTGATGGTGAAGATCACGAACGGCAACATCAGATGCGGCTTGAACAGCATCCAGTTGGGCAGGAACGGCACCGTGAGTCCGTACAACTGGAGTGGACCGGCCTGGGCGTCGACGATGTGATTGAGCGACATCGAGCTGGCTTCGAGGATCACCGGGATGATCGAGAGCCCCATCGCAAGTTCGTAAGAGATCATCTGCGCCGAGGACCGCAAACCACCGAGCAGGGCGTATTTATTGTTCGAAGCCCAACCGCCGAGCGTGATGGCATACACGCCCAGGCTGGACATGGCGAGGAACAGCAACACGCCGACTTGGATATCGGTGACCTGGAACATTGGCGGCGGACCAAATGGAATGATCGACAGCGTCACGATGGCAGGGAATACGGCCAGCATGGGCGCGATGTGGAAGATCACCTTGTTCGCATCGGCGGGGATGAATTCTTCCTTGAAGAGCAGCTTGCCCACGTCGGCGAGCGGCTGCAGAAGTCCGAACGGCCCGACCCGGTTCGGACCGGTGCGCGCTTGGATATGGCCGCACACCTTGCGCTCCGCGAGGATGAGATAGGAGACAACCGTGAGCATCACGAACAGGATGATGCCAACCTTCAAGATCGCCCAGAAGGCGACCTGGAACACCGCGTTACCCCAGAGTTCGGCCATCGTTCATCGGCCTTTCAGGCTCCGGCCTGGACGGCCGTGGATCCCTTGCGAACTCCGATGCGCAATCCTGCGCCCGTCGGAGTTCCGAGTCGATTGAGTCCAGCATCTGCGTACGCGTAGGGCACGAAGACCGCCCCCATCGGTACCGAGTCGTCGATCTCGACGGGCAGAGACACCGCACCGCCGGCACCCGTCAGGTCGATCAGATCGCCCGCCCCGACATCGAGACGTTTCGCCTCACCGGTATGGAGCACGGCGCGGGCGTGCTTGGCGAGCTTGGACAGCGTCGGTGAGCGCGACGTGAGCGTCCCTTGGGCGAACAGCACGCCGCCCGACAGGAGCCACAGCCCTTCGCCCTGGACGGGCGCAGGAGCATCGATCGAACGCACCGATGCGGCCACGCGCATGCTTGTCCACTGAGGGCCGGTCGGCAACAGGGTCGCCCAGCTCATTCCCTCGTATCCCGGCACGAGCCGGACAATCTCGCGGAAAACATCTTCACTGGTGCGATACTTCCAGTCCGCGCCCAGCGACTGCGCCACCGCTTGGAACACTTCCCAGTCCGGACGGCCGCCACGCTTGGGCGACATGGCACGATTCGCCTTCTGCAATCTGCGTTCGCAGTTGACGACCACGCCTTCCTTTTCGGCGAAGGCCGCAACCGGGAAAACCACATGCGCTTGCTGTGCAGTGGTGGTGAGGAACAGTTCGTTCACCACGACCAATTCGGCGGTGCTGAGCGCCTTCTCGACGAGTGCGCGGTCGGGGGCGCTTGCGAGCCAGTGGTCGCTCACGATCCACAGGGCACGGATGCTTCCCGCTGCTGCCGCCTCGAGAATCTCGGGTGCCGATGAGCCTTGATGAGTGCCGAGCGTGCAGCCCCACTGCTTCTCGAAGCGCTCGCGCAAGGCGGCGTCACCCATGGGCACGTAGCCGGGGAGCATGTCGGGTGTCAGCCCCATGTCGAGTGCGCCCTGCGAGTCATGCTGCGGACCGGCGTACATCACACTCGAGGTGTGCGTGGTGAGTGCGCCCGTCGCCCACGCCAGGTTCTCGATCGCCTGCAGCAACGCTGGCGCTTGCGGATGCTCGGTCAAAGCACGCCCGAAAAGCACGGCCTTGGAGGTGGCACCATGCAACCGTTTGGCGGCAGCGGCCACGGCGGCAGCGGGCAGCCCCGTTTCGGATTCAACCCGCTCCGGCGTCCACGCGGCGAGCGAACTGCGCAGTGCGCCCAGTCCCTGAGCGATATCGGCCGGCACATCGGTGGGATCGCCCGACTCGAGCGCGGCGCGGGTCAGTGCCTGCAGCAGCGCCAGTTCGGAGCCTGGCTTCAGACCGAGCCAGTCGCCCTGGAATTTGGCACGCGCGAGCTTCACCCGCCGCGGATGGGCCACTGTCAGGTGCAGTCCGCTCTGGTGCTGCCCACGGATGATCGTGGCCTGCGCGAACGGCGACTCACCCTGCAAGTCGTCACCGAACACCAGAACTTCCTTGGCCGCGTACAACTGCTCGAATGTGAGCGCGGGCCGTCCGCCGCCGGTCGCCTTGAGTACCGCGGCGCCGCTGACGCGCGTGGTGAAACGTGTACGTGCGTCAATATGATTCGTACCCAGCACCGATCGCGCGAGTTTCTGGAATAGGTACTGCTCCTCGAGATTCAGCTTCTCGCCGCCCAAGAATGCGATGCTGCCCGGACCATGCGTCGCCGCGATGTCGCGCAGGCGTTGCGCCACATACGTGGTGGCTTCATCGTGCGTGCTTGGCTGCAGTGACGCACCCGCACGCACGAGCGGCGCCGTCAGCCGATCGGGGCTGTTCACATATTCATACCCGAATCGCCCGCGAACACAGAGGAACTCCTGGTTCACGCCGCGAAACTCAGTGCCTCGTGCGCGCAGGATCTCCATGCCTCGCACCCCGAGGCGCACGGAACAACCGTTCGAGCAATACGGGCATATGGTGATGTGTTGACGCAGGTCCCAAGGTCGCGCCTTGAAGCGATACGGCAGCGCCGTGAGCGCGCCGACCGGACAGACCTCGATGCAATTGCCGCACTGCTCACACTCGAGCGGCTGGCGGTCGAACGACGAGATCTCGGTGCGCACCCCACGCTGGTGCGCGGTGAGCGCGTCCTCGCCCATCACCTCATCGCAGTACCGGACACACCGCATGCAGACGATGCAGCGGTTCGCTTCCTTCTTGACGATCGGCCCGAGATCCTCGGATTCGAACGTACGCTTGGAATCGACCAGACGCGAGTGGTCGGAACCGAACGCGAAAGCCAGATCCTGCAGCTGGCACTCGCCACCCTCGTCGCAGACGGGGCAGTCGAGCGGGTGATTCACCAGCAGGAACTCCATCACACCCTTGCGGGCCTTGACGGCCGTTGCGGATTCGGTGCGGACATGCATGCCCTCGGAAACCGGCGTGGTGCATCCCGTCTGCACTTTGGGATTCCATGCGATTTCCGGCGCGCCATCCGCTGCGATCACCGGCTTCCGCTCGGAGTCGAGTTTTGGCGTTCCGATCTCGACCACGCAGATCCGACACGCGCCGAGCGGCGGCAGCTTGGAGTGCGCGCAGAAGATCGGCACATGCGTCTCGGCGGCGCGGGCGGCGTCGGTGATGAGCGTGCCGGTGGGCACTTCGACCGTGCGGCCGTTGATTGTGACCTTCACCATCGCGCTCACGCGGAGACCTCGGAGATCTCCGTCTTGCGCCGGTTCACGAGACTGGTCCGGTGTTGCACGAGGTACTCGAACTCATGGCGGAAGTGCTTGAGCCCGCCCTGGATCGGCATGGCAGCCGCGTCGCCCAGAGCGCAGAACGACTTACCCATGATGTTGTCCGCGATGTCCCCAAGCAGATGGATATCGGCCAAGGTTCCGTTGCCCGAAAGCAGGCGTTCGAAGATCTCGCTGAGCCAGAACGTCCCCTCTCGGCATGGCGTGCATTTGCCGCACGACTCGTGCGTGTAAAAACGCGTGATGTTGTAGAGCGCATCCACGATACAGGTTTTATCATCGATGACGATGACGCCGCCGGAGCCGAGGTACGTGCCCACCGCATTCATGGACTCGTAATCCAACCCCGTGTCGAGCTGAGATGCAGGCAGAAGGGGCACGGACGAACCCCCGGGGATCACGGCCTTGAGCTTGAGTCCGTCGCGCATGCCGCCGCAGAGGTCGTTGATGAGCTGCGAGAGGGGCATTCCGAGCGGCACTTCGTAGTTTCCCGGACGCTTGACCGGTCCCGAGACGCTGAGGATCTTGGTGCCCGCACTCTTCTCGGTGCCCCACTGGCGATACCACTTCGCACCCTGCTTGAGGATGGAGGGCACGTTCATCAGTGTCTCGACATTGTTCACGACGGTCGGGCAGGCGTACAGACCCTCGACAGCGGGGAAAGGCGGTTTGAGGCGCGGCTGGCCGCGATAGCCCTCCAAGGAGCTGAGCAGCGCAGTCTCCTCGCCGCAGATGTAGGCGCCCGCACCGAGATGGGTATGGAGTTCGAATCCGAACCCGGAACCCATGACATCGTCGCCCAGTACCCCGGCGGTACGCGCTTCGGCAATCGCCGCATCCAGGATGCGCTGGATGTACTCGAACTCACCGCGCAAGTAGATGTAGCCAACATGGGAACCGATCGCATAGCCCGCGAGGATCATGCCTTCGATGAGCAGATGCGGGTTCTTCTCCATGAGCTCACGGTCCTTGAACGTCCCGGGCTCGGATTCGTCGGCGTTGCACACAATGTACTTGGGCTTGGTCGAAGCCTTCGGCACGAAGCTCCACTTGAGTCCGGTCGGAAAACCGGCGCCGCCGCGGCCTCGCAGCCCGGACGCCTTGACGACATCGATGCACTCATCGGGCGATTTCTTACCGAGCGTCTCGGCGAGCGGCTCGTACCCTCCGCCTTGGCGGTAGGTCTCCAGCTTGCAGAGCCCGGGCGTGTCGATGTCCTTGAACAGCAGCGGGCCCCTCACTTGAGTCGCTCCAGCAGCGCGTCGACCTTGGCCAGATCGAGGTTCTCATGGTAGTCGAGGCCAACCTGCAAGCAGGGCGCGTACCCGCACGCCGCAAGACACTCGACCTTGCGCAAGGTGAATCGGCCATCGGGCGTGGTCTCGCCATGGCCCACTCCCAGTTTGTTCTGCAAGTGCCGGAACAGTCTGTCCGCGCCCATCAATGAACATGAGAGCGTCATGCAGACCTGAAGATGATGCCGACCCACCGGCTTCAGATTGAACATGGTGTAAAAGGTGGCAATGCCGAACACTTCGGGCTCATTCAACTCAAGCGTGCGCGCGACGAGGCGAAGTGCCGCGGGCGGCAACCAGCCCCATTCCGTCTGCGCGAGCCACAGCAAGGGCAACACGGCGGATCGCTTGAAGGGGTAATGCGAGATGGCTTCGGCCACTGCAGGCTTGAGCTTTTCCGGCCAGTCGTGGATCTCCGGCGCTTCGATGGGCATGACCATGTCAGGGTGACTCATCGATCGATCTCCCCGAGCACGATGTCGATGCTGCCGATCGCCGCGATCACATCGGCGACCATCTTGCCTTCAACCATGATGGGCAATGCCTGAAGATTCACGAACGAAGGCGAGCGAACCTTCATGCGCCAAGGACGCGAAGAACCATCGCTCACGAAGTAGAATCCGAGCTCGCCCTTGGGCGCTTCAACCGCAGCATAGGCCTCGCCCTCCGGCGGGAAGAACCCGTGCGCGACGATCTTGAAGTGGTGGATGAGGGCCTCCATGGAGGTCTTCACCTCTTCCTTGGGGGGGAGCACGTATTTGAAGTCGCGTACCCGATATTCGCCCGCCTCCCCCAGCTCGCGGATCCTCTGGATGGCTTGCTTGGCGATCCGGGTGGACTCGCGCATCTCGGTGACGCGAACCGTGTAACGGTCGTAAGCATCGCCGACCGAGCCCAACGCGACATCGAAATCGTAGGATTCGTAGCCGGAGTAGGGCTGACTCTTGCGCAAATCCCAGTTGACGCCCGAGCCGCGCAGCGACGGTCCGGTGACCCCCCATGCAATCGCGTCCCTGGCCGACAGCGGCGCCACACCCTTGGTGCGCGCGAGCCAGATCGGATTCTTGCTGAGTAGCTTCTCGTACTCGTCGATGTGCGCCGGCATCTCGTCCACGAACTTCTCGCAACGAGCAAGGAAGCCTGCAGGGATATCCATGGACAAGCCGCCGACGCGGAAGTACGACGAGGTCATACGAGCACCCGAGACCATGTCGTAGATGCTCAGCACTTTCTCGCGCTCGCGGAAGGTGTACCAGAACACGGTGAGCGCGCCGATGTCGATGGCATGCGTGCCCATCCAGACACAATGCGAACTGATCCGCGTGAGCTCGGTGAGCAGGACGCGGATCGCCTGCACGCGCGTCGGCGGCTCGATCCCCAACAGTTTCTCCGTCGCCAGACAGAATGCGAGGTTGTTGCTCATCGGCGAGATGTAGTCCATCCGGTCGGTCTGCGGAATGGACTGCGTGTAAGTCTTGTACTCCGCCTGCTTCTCCATGCCCGTGTGCAGGTAGCCGATCATGGGCTTGCACTGCACGATGGTCTCGCCATCGAGCTCCAGGGCGACGCGTAGCACCCCGTGGGTCGAGGGATGCTGCGGACCCATGTTCAGCGTCATGGTCTCATTGCGCACGGTACTTGACCTTCTTGGGCGCCAGCTTCTTGAGTGACGGGCTGGGCAGCTTGCGGTTCGGCGTGTTGTGCGTAAACGCGACTTCCTCGTATCCGAGCGGCGAGTCCTTGCGCAGCGGCCAGCCGATCCAATCCTCGGGCAGCAGGATGCGAGTCAGGTCCGGATGCCCGACGAACGCAATGCCGTAGAAGTCATAGGTCTCGCGTTCGTGCCAGTTCGCGGTGGGCCACACGCCCACCACCGACGGGACCTTCAAGCTCTCTTCGGGCATGCGCACCTTGAGAGTGATGCGCAGGTTCTGCGTGAGCGAGAGCAGGCTGTAGATGGTCTCGAACCGCGGCGCACGCGGCATGTAGTCGGCGCCGCCCATCCACGACAACATCGCGAAATCGAGTTCACTGTCGTCGCGCAGGAACGTGCAGATCCCGACGAGCGAGTCGGCCGGCACGATGAGCGTGTGATCGCGCACCG
>JBDSKE010000023.1:0-10093 GCA_039917105.1 Candidatus Eiseniibacteriota bacterium
GGTGATGCGCGGCGCGCGCAGCGCCAGGATAGCGCAGACTCCTGCCAGAGCCGATAACAGGCCCACGATGTGAATTGCAAGCGGCGCCGTGGAGGCCGCGCCCATCCATAGCACCGCGCCGATCAGCACCGCCGTCCGCCCGCCCATGCGGGCCTGCTACGGCGAAGGCCGTGCCAACATGATCCTGCGCCGATCGGGGCGGGGATGGAACGGTCCCGTCCACGGCGTGGACGGGACCGCTCACAACATGCGCACGCGGTTCGCCTCAGGCGTCGGCGGTGACCATCGCCATGAGGAAGCCGTCGTAGCCCTTGGCACCCACGGTCTGCAGGACCGTGGCGCTCACTCGCGATTGTGCCGCGACAAGCTCCATGAGCCGGCGCACCCCGATGACGGCGACATCGGTGCTGCCAGCGTCGATCACCGCACCCTCACGCACCACGTTGTCGACCAGGATGAGGCTGCCGCGATGGGTGAGCCGGAGCGCCCACTCGAAGTAGTCCGGATTGCTGGGCTTGTCGGCGTCGATGAAAACGAGGTCGAACGAACCGGCATCGCTGGCCGCGAGCGCAGGAAGCGTGTCGAGTGCTCGCCCCTCGCGCAGCTCGATCTGCTCGGTCAGGCCCGCTGCCGCGAAGTTCGCGCGCGCGACTGCAGCATGCTTTGGGTCGGACTCAAGCGTGACCACGCGCCCATCGGCAGGAAGCGCGCGAGCCAGCCAGAGCGTGCTGTAGCCCCCGAGCGTCCCTACTTCCAGTACCCGTTTGGCGCCGATCATGCGTGCGAACAAGTACAGCAGCTTGCCCTGGTTGGGGGCAACATGGATCGTGGGCAGTCCGGCCGCGGCGCTGGCCGCCAGGGCTGCGGCGAGCGCCGGGTCGGGCGGCAACAACACCCCGGAGAAGTAAGCATCCACATCGCTCCACAACGGCATGCTCACATGACCTCGTCCACGGCCAGCCTACGGGGTGGAGTTGCCCTTGCCAGCAGAGCGCCCCGCGGCCAGGGAGGATCGCTGGATCTCGGAGAAATACTCGTCACCCTGGAGCGACTGCACGCTCACGTACCAACGCGTGTTCCCCGAAGCATCGAACGCATTCGGAGGGAACACCGAGGTGAGTACCGCACCGCTGGGTCCCTTCATAACGGTCATGGGATAGCGCCGCCACAGGCCCTCGGACGCGCGGACATGCAACCACGATTCGCGCGCATCACCCGGTTGCAGCCCAACCAGGTTGGCCGAGATGATCGTGACCTGATCAGCCGACAGCGCGCGATTGTTGTTCAACAACTGCACGGTGGGCTGCTCCAGGTCGAGACCGAACTGGACCTGCGCGAATCGCTGATTGCCGCCGGGCAGATCGATCACCTGAACCGGCGCGGTCTCACCGTGCCATTTGAGCTTCAGGCTGTGCGGTCCGCGCGGCAACTCGAGCGAGGTTGGCGTCACGCCACGCAACTCGCCATCGATGAACACCTGGGCGCCATTGAGGGGCGACGTGCCCTGATCGTCGTTGAGTTGCGCCTGCACTTGGATGATGCCGGTGGCGGGTGAGGTGATGGGATGCGCCACAACCTGTGCCGTCTGGCGCACTCCCACCTGCACGGTCTGTGCCCACGCCGGCATTCCCGGCCCACTGAACTGCACTTCATGCAGCCCCGGCGCGATGGACTCCATCTTGACCGGTGCGAATCCCATGGGCGTTCGATCCACGCTCACCGAAATGGGAATGCTCGGATCGCTCGCAAAGATCTCAAGGTCGCCATGGAGGGATTCCTTGAGCGTGATGCGATCCTTGTTCTGTCCGCGCACCGGCACTTGGATGCTGCCCAACTCGGTGAGCGTGAGCGAAAGCGTGTGCTCGCCCGGCGCCAATTCGATGTTGGCTGGAGTGCGACGCGCGAGGTCCTTGCCGTCGATTGCGATCCACGCCCCGGGCGGATCGCTTTCGATCACCGCCTCGAAGTGTGCACTGCCCAGGCCCACGGCACGCAGCGCCCGCTGCATCGGGCCAGGCCCGCCCACGGTGCCGGAGGATTGCAGATGCCCGAGCAGCCAGCCACCGGTGAATAGCGCGGCGACGAGCACGCCCCACGCCCATGGCTGCTGGTGAGGGCGCTTCGAGTCGAGTTCGGTGGCCGTCGGCCACTTGGACGGTGCACTCGCGCGACGCAGAGTATCGAGCATGTTCGCTGGCGCCAGACTCGTGGCCAGAGGTTCCGCCTGCGCCGCCGTCAGCGAAGGGGCCGAGTTGCCTGCCGAGGGTGTCGTGGGCTCTAGCGACAATGACTCGAGCTGCAGATCGTTGCCTGCGGGTCCGGCGATGGAGGCCGACGTGAGGTAGTCGACTTTCACGATACCCACCAACTCCGTCGGTAGTTGCGGGATGGCGAAACGTTCTTCGTCTGCCCCCACGGGCTCATGCACCACTTCGATCGGCTGGCTCAGGTCGCCGGGCACAGTAGGCGACAGCCTCGGCAAGTCCGCGCTCGCGGTCCCGGCGGTGGGTGCCACAATAGGTGCAGATGAGTTGGCCGGCAGGGGCATCGCCGGCGCGAGCTTGGGCGCGAATGCCCTGGCCTCAGGCTCGAGTGTCGGCGCATGCCCGGCTGCGGCCTGGGTTCGCGGCATTGGTTCGGCGACGACCGGGGCCGCAAGCGTGGGCGGGGTCAGCTTGGCCGCAAGCAGGATCTCGTTCAGGCCAGCGGGCCGGAGCGAGGTCGCAGACGAGGTTGCGGGCGGCGCAACAGTTGCGGGCGGCGCGACGGGTGCGGTCGCGCGTGGTGCCGGTTGGGTCGCGGGCGGCGGGCTATCCTCGAAAGGCTCCTCCACCACCAATGGGGTGAACGCATCGGCAACATGAGAGGGAATCGGCTCCGCCACGGCCTCGGGAATCGCCGCACTCTCCTCGAAGGGCGAAAGTGTATCGGTCCACGCAAGAGTGGTCTGCTCCACCTCCGGCCCCTGCGGCGACATCTCGCTCAGCAGCGAGTCGTAAACAGACAGCGGCGCGGCCTCGTCGCCGGACCCGGGTTCGGAGCCCGAGGCCGGCAATGCTCTCCGCCCCCAACCCATGAGGCGATCAAGCCAACGCCCGACGGGGTGTTTCCCCTTGCGCCCCTGCGCTTCGGCTTCGGCTTCGGCTTCGGTCTCGGAGGCGTGCGCATCCATACTGTCATCAGCGTATCTCCCCGAGTCCGCCCCATGCCCATCCGAGGGATCCTCGAGCAATTCCTCATCCGCCGTGCCGATCTCCATATCCATGATGTCGACCGTGACTCGGTCATGGGCCGCGCTCGCGAGGCCGGGCTGCTGCGTGGGCAGCGCCTCGGGAAGTCCGGTGAGCGGCGCGGGCAGGCTGCGTAGGGCGATAGGAGCCACGACTTCCGCCACGGGTGGGGCAACCGACCCGGTTGTGGGCTCGGATGTGCTCGCCAAAGGGGCTGGCGCGTCCTGCATGGACAGGGACCGGGCAGGGGCGGGACTGAGACTCCATTCGGCTTCGAGCGCACAAGCCGCCGCCAAGGCACGGTCCGCTGTGGGCCAATATTCAATCCTCACCTGCGCGCCCACGCCCGGAGGAAGCACCGTGGCGAAGGCTTCCCGACCCGCTTCATCGCGCACTCGCACCCACTGCGGCTTGTACTCGCGGCCGTCGACCCGCAGTGTGACACTGGCCTGCCCCACCCACCCGAACGCCGCCCCTTCGGGCACGTCGACGAAGGCCGCTGAGCAAGGCGCGGGTGAGCCCGTTCGCTCCCACAACTCGGCGTGCGAGAACAGCAGGCCGGTGAGGGAATGGTGCAGCAGGGCCGGGATGGCGCGAATGCGCGTATCGGTGCGGGAGGTCTCGGTGGCCACACCACCAAGGTCGCCCAACCAGCCCTGGAGTTCGGCTGGTGTGAATCCGGAGGGGACCCCTAGCAGTGCCAGATCAATCCCGGGCTGAGTAACCGCGGCGGTCAGGACTTCGCCGTCCGTGCGAGTGGAAACCACCCACCTTGGGGTCGTGAGGCTGGCCACGTTCATCGAAGGGCTCCCTCCCCGGCTGCGGCACCTACTCCCGGCTCTCCCTGAGCGAGGTCGTGGGTCAACCTAGCCAACGACGACGCAAGTGTCAACGACAGAGAGAGTTGTGGCACAGGGCTTGCGAACATGAGTAAGTTCCAGTGGTCGGCTCGAAGGAACGAGCCAGGGTACAGGTCATGGCTGTGCAAGTTTGCAGTTAGATGCATTGCAGAACGCATGCCGTGCCGATACCTTGATTCAGCATCCTGGACTGTCCGCAGATGGATCTGCCCTACGGAGGATCTCGAATGACTCTGAGCCAGTCCCTGCGTCTGGTGTCGGTGGCCGCATTATTCTGCATGGGCTCCCTGTCGGGCCCAGTGTTGGCAACCGAATCTCCCGTTGTCCCGATGGATTCGGCCAGCATCGCTCGCGCCAGCAATGCGCGTCAGAACCCGCTCAGCCCGGCTGCAACGGTGGGGACCGCGATCGGAACCCCCAGCACCCCGGCCGACCCAGACGCGGCCCTCCTCGATCAGCCGGCTCTCGATGATATAGATCTCCAGATGAACGCCGACGTGCTCAAGTGGATCGGGTTCTTCACCGGCTCGGGACGCAGCACTTTCGAGCGCTGGCTCAAGCGTTCGGGTCGCTATATGGAGCTGTTCCGCGGCGTGCTGCAGAAGGAAGGCCTGCCCCAGGACCTCGTGCACCTGGTGTTCGTCGAGAGCGGTTTCAACATGCACGCCAAGTCGTACGCCGCGGCCGTTGGCCCGTGGCAGTTCATGCTCGGCACCGGCAAGATGTTCGGGCTGAACGTGAACCGTTGGGTGGACGAGCGCCGCGATCCCGAGAAGTCCACGGTTGCCGCCGCGCGCTACCTGAAACATCTCTATGGCATTTTCGGTGACTGGCCCCTCGCATTGGCTTCCTATAACGCCGGCGAGGGCACCGTGCTGCGTGCCGTGAAACGTCAGGGCACCATGAACTACTGGGAATTGAAACTCCCCCAGCAGACCGAGGATTACGTTCCCAAGTTCATGGCCGCACTGGCGATCTCGCGCGACCCCGTCAAGTATGGCTTCGCCGACGTCGAGTTCGATGATCCCTTCGCATTCGACGAGGTCTCCTTGAAAGGCGGTGTCGACCTGCGCGGCGTCGCCAAGTTGGCCGACTGCACGGTCGATGACCTGAAGGAGCTCAACCCTGCATTCCGCGCAAACGCCGTGCGGACTGCAAGTGGCATCGCGACTCTGCGCGTGCCCCGGGGTAAGGGCGAGGTGATCGCACAGCGCCTGCGCGAAGGTCAACGCCTGCCGGCCGTGGACCTCACCGTGAACCACCGCGTGAAGCGCGGCGAGACTTTGAAGAGCATCGCGGCCGAGTATTCGGTGAGCGCGCGGAGCCTGGCAAGCGCAAACCGCATCAGCCGCAGACGCCCCTTGAAGCGTGGCATGCTACTGACCGTGCCGGCGACCATGAAGTCGCCGAGCCCCGAGATCTTCGAAAGTGACGACCCGAGCCACTCCACTGCCTATGTCCCCACGCGGCGCATTGGGTTGCCCGCGCAGATCCGGGGGAACAGTGATAACGCCGTGAGTCGCACGGTGCACACCGTGAAACGAGGGGAGACCATTTCGGGTATCGCCAAGCGCTATGGAGTCTCGACCGGGCAAGTCTGCGAATGGAACAAGTTGGGCGGCTCGGGCATTCGTCGCGGCATGCGCCTGCGCATCTTCGGTGCCGACGCGGTTGCGCCGACCACGACGACGGAAAATGAGACGAAGGCGGGCGGCGCTCCTACGGATGAAGCGACCATGCCCGCCGCCCAGACAGTCGCGACGACGAAGGTCCACGAGGTGCGCGCAGGCGAAACGCTCACCGGCATCGCGCTGCAATACGGCGTCACCCTTGCGGAGCTGCGCTCATGGAACAAAGTGAACAAGCATGGCACGGTGAGGAAGGGCCAGAAGCTCAAGATCCGCCTCGAGGGTACGGGGGAGATCGCGGCTACTGCGGACTCCCCTGCCGACGTGGATGCCGTTGCGAAAGAACCTGCGAGCCCGGCGAAACGCGCAGTGCGAGGATCCCATGGCCCCAGGGCGACCACGCGTATGGTGACGGTGCGCCCCGGCGACACTCTTGAGGAGATCGCGCGCCGGCATGGCGTCTCGATCCAGTCCCTGCGCAAGGCCAACAGAATCTCGGGTAGCCATATCAGGGCGGGGCAGAAGCTGAAGCTGCGGGCGTGATTCGGTGAGGGTGGTCGGCGTTCACGCCGACGCTCCCGGGGTTCAGGCCTCGCTCGACGACGACCTCAGTGCATCGACTCCGGTCCATCCACGACGCCTCCCGCAGGCACCACCGGAGCATGGAAATCCTGCTCCACCACGCTGGCGCCGACGCGGGCGTTGCGACCGATCGTGATGCCATCGGGTAGTCGCGCGCCATGACCGATCACGACCAGACCGTTCGACAGGTGATCGGGACAGGCGCGATTGGGTGCCATATCTTCGCCGTGGCCGACGTGCGCGCCGCGACCGATCACCACGCCCTTGTCGACGATCGCGCGGTCCAGGACCGATCCCGCGCCGATCACCGTGTCGTGCATCACGATGCTGTCTCGCACCACGGCACCCGAGGCGACGCTCACGCCGGGGAACAACACTGAGTTGTACACCTCGCCCGCCACGCAGCAGCCGTTGGCCACCATGCTGTGACGGACGTTCGCACCGGGCTCGATGCGGACCGGCGGGCGGTCGGCGCTCTGCGTGTGGATCACCCACGAGGGGTCATGCAGATCGAGCGGGGGCTGGCCCGAGCAGAAGGCGAGGTTCGATTGGTAATAGGAATCGAGCGTCCCCACGTCCTGCCAGTAATCGGGGAACTGGTACGCGAACACCCCTTCGCCGCGGGCCACCAGACGCGGGATGATGTCCTTGCCAAAATCATGACTCGATGCGCTCATCGCGGCATCCTCGACCAGCCAGCGGATCAGCGCTTCGCGATCGAAAAGGTACACCCCCATCGAGGCTTTGCGGCTGGTGACTGGCCCGGTGGGCTTCTCCTTGAATCCCACGATGCGCCCATTAGGCTCGGTCTCCAGAATCCCGAACTGGCTCACGTCCTCCTGCGGAACCTCGGTCACTGCCACGGTGAGCAGTGCGCGGTTGGCCCGGTGGAAGGCGTACAGCACATTGTAATCCATCTTGTACACATGGTCGCCCGAGAGGATCAACACTTCATCGACGCGGCGACGTTTCAAGTGCACCAGGTTCTGGTAGATGGCATCAGCGGTTCCCTGGTACCAGTCGCTCGCGGATACGCTCGGTGCAGGTTGGAGCAACTGGATCCCACCGCGCGTTCGGTCCAGGTCCCATGGGCGACCGGTGCCGATGTGCTGATTGAGCGAAGTCGGGCGGTATTGCGTGAGCACGCCGATATCGTAGATATCCGAGTTCACGCAGTTCGACAGGGCGAAGTCGATGATCCGATACTTGCCCCCGAACGGTACCGCAGGTTTTGCGCGGCGCTCGGAAAGCAGGCACAAGCGACTGCCGACCCCGCCCGCAAGAACGAAAGCGTAGCGCCCGCTCATCGGGGCAGCTCTTCGAACCAGCGTCGGCTCGGCACAACGGTTCCGGGCGGCAGCACGCCGTCGACGAAGTCCTCGAAGCGTCCACCGATGCCAATGGCACTGGGCCGGCGCATGCGGCCACCTGGCGGGATCCACGAATCCTTGCCCACCAACGCCAGGCCAGCCAGCCAGTCCAGTTCACGCGGGCCACTGCCGTCGCCCTCCCCTACCGATGCGTTCTCTCCCACGCGTACGTATTTGTCGAGGATCGCATGGGACACACGTGCACCGGTTTCGATGGTGGTGTCGGCCATGACGACCGAATCAGTCACCTCGGCGCCTTGGGCGACCCGCACGCCCGGAAACAGGATCGAGCGTCGCACCGTGCCTGCGATGCGGCAGCCGTTGGCGAGCATTGAATCTTCGACGTGTGCATGGTCCGCCAGCAGCACCGGGGGGCGTTCCTCATCCCGTGTGAGAATGGGCCAGCGCGTATCGTGCAGTTCGAGACGCGGCTTCGCCTGCACCAGGTCGAGGTTCGCGCGATAGTACGACGCGATCGTCCCCACATCCTCCCAGTAACCGCTGAACTCGTGCGCTTGCACCTTTTCGCCCGCTTCGATCATGGGGCGCAATACATCCAGCACCAGGTCCACGGGGCGGCTTCGGAGCATCTCGCGCAACAGCTCCCATTCGAACACGTAGACGCCCATGTTGGCATGGGTGCCTTTCGTCATCGCGGGCTTCTCGTCGATCGCGACAACCCGGCATGCCGAATCCATGGTCACCATGCCGAATCGGGTCGTCTCGCTGGCAGGCACCGGCGTGACGGCCATGGTCACGCGTGCACCGGAGCGATCGTGTTCGTCGAGCATGATGCGATAGTCCATGCGATAGACATGATCGCCCGAGAGGACCAGAACCAGGCGCGGCTGACGTTCCTCGATCCAGTCCTTGTTCTGGGTGATCGCGTCGGCCGTACCGCGGTACCATCCGGTGTGACTACGCGTCTGATAGGGCTGCAGGATGTAGACACCGCCCGAGCGACGGTCCAAGTCCCATGGCCGCCCCGCGCCGATATGATCGTTGAGCGAAGCTGGCGCATGCTGTGCCAGCACACCCACCAGCCCAAGGTGGGAATGGCAGCAGTTGCTCAGCGCGAAATCGATCACGCGGTACTTGCCACCGAAGGGCAGCGCACTCACGGCTCGTTCCGCCGAGAGGACGCCCAATCGCTCCCCGCCGCCGCCCGAGAGAACCAGCGCGAGCACGCGTCGCATGCCCCGCCGTTCCTGGGAGCCTCCATCTGCGGGTGTCTTCATCCGTCGCACACTAATGAAGTGCGAGCAAGACGGTCAAGAACCCTCGACTACCAACTGAGCGATGCGCTCACCAAGTGGGTCGCGTCCAGATTGCGGTCCCCCGCGAATTGGTCGTCGTCCTTGGCCAGGAACCGATGCAGCGAGGCCGCGTAGTCAACACCGAAATGCCGGTATCGCACCCCCGCCCCGAAGTTGAGGTCCTTGCCGCTCAAGCCCGTACGGAGTGCCATCGTGTTCTTGAACCAGTACTCGAGCCCGGTGTGCAGGTCGGCGCTGATACTGCCGAGCTTCAAGTTCGAATCGAAGGTGCGACCCTCGAAGTTCCACGCCAGGTCGAATGCGTAGGTCAGCGCGTGACCTTCGGCGGGTGCGAAGTTGAATGCCGAGCCGGTGGTGAGGCTGGGGGAAACGATCTCGCGCGCGCCATTGCTCCATGTGATGTAGGTGGTGGTCAGGTCATGCATGACGGCGCTCAAGGTGATGGCATCGCTCGGCATGTAGAGCACGCTGGCATCGAGGCCGGCGCCAAAGGAGGTGACGTGATCGCCCGCGGTCGTGTCGGGCAGGCTTTGGCGCACGAACTTGAGCGATCCGCCGAACGCCCAATGCTCGCCGCGCTGGCGCGCGTAGGACAGGGCCAGCGCCATATCATTGCTGCTGGCGAAATACAGATCGTCCTGCGTCAACAGCAGGCGCTCTCCCGGATCCCACTGATTGTTCCCCTGACCATTGCCCGGTGTGGTGGGGTCGTTGTCGGTGCCGTAGTCGAGATAGTCACCGGGCTGCAGCCCACCGGGGCGGGGCGTGATCGGGATGTCGCCCACACTCACCCAGGTCGCGCTCACACCGAAGGCCGCCCGTCGGCCGGTCTTGGACTTGAGCGGCATCACATAACTGCCGAAGTCATGGTTCACGAGCGAGCCGAACTGTTCCGCGTGCTGTAGGAATCCTTCGCGGTACGGCAGGAACACCATGCCCGCAGGGTTCCAGTAGGGTGATGTCGCGTCATCGGAGACGGCACTGAATGCCCCGCCCATACCGATGGCGCGCGCGCCGACCGGGATCTTCATGAACTCGCCGGCGTACTTGGTGGCCGAAGCGGGCGCAGCGAACGCAGCGAACGCAGCGATGAACAGCGCGGCCAGCGACAGGCGAATGAAACGACGCGTCATGCGGTTCCTCGTC